>CAMCDQ010000003.1 GCA_945873505.1 Chitinophaga pinensis | reverse complement strand
TCACAGAATCTGAGGCAAAAGGAATTACTAATGCTGATGGTGAAGCAAGAACAAATGTATCACTTCCAGGTACTGCTCCTCATATGTTCAACGGTTCTTTAGCTTGGGAAAACAAAAGATTCTCTGCTCGAGTTTCCCTAAACTACACAACTGATTATTTGGACGAATTAGGAGGAGACGCATTCGATGATCGTTTTTATGACAAACAATTGTTCTTGGATGCAAATGCTTCATATAAAATCACAAAAAGACTAAGAGTTTTTGCAGAAGCAAATAACCTAACCAATCAACCGTTGCGTTATTATCAAGGAATTTCTTCACGGACAATGCAAATGGAATATTATCAAGCAAGATATAATTTTGGTTTGAAATTTGATTTATAAAATTTATTGGATTACTTTTAAATGTTTGACAGGATCTTTATCCTGTCAAACATTTTTTAATTTTATAGAAAGTGAAATATAAATTTCGAAAACTATTCTTTAGCAACATATTTTTCAACATAATGTCAATATCATGAAAAACGAAAAATTAAATTCAATCAAAACAAAACTGTCTCTTCTACTTCTAATAATAATGATGCAAACTGTATTTGCTCAAGAGTATTTAAAAGAGGCAAAATCAGGTTATAAAGGAGGTTTTATTCCCGAATTAAAGTTAGTTGATAAGAGTCTAAACTTTTTAGTGCTTGGCGATTGGGGTAGAAACGGCGAATACTTTCAAAAAGATGTTGCTGTACAAATGTCAAAAGCTGCGGCAACTATCGATTCGCAGTTCGTCATTACTGTAGGGGATAATTTTTACCCAACTGGAGTACAAAGTCCACAAGACCCTCAATGGAAAGCATCATTTGAAGATATTTATTTAAGCTTTCATTTGCAAACGCCGTGGTATGTAGCTTTAGGAAATCACGATTATTATGGTAATATTCAAGCACAGATAGACTATTCTAAAATTAGTAGACGTTGGAATTTACCCAGTAATTACTATAAAAAAACAGTCGAATTAAATGATGGTAGCAAAGTGTTGTTGGTCTTCATTGATACCAGTCCATTCATTAATTCATATTATTCAAAAGGGAAAGAAATGGCAGAAAAAGTGAAACACCAAGATACAATTGCACAAAAAAATTGGTTGATAAATACCTTACAAGAGGCTGATGCTTCAATCAAGTGGAAAATTGTAATTGGTCATCACCCAATGTATTCTGGAGGAAAACGCAAAGATAGTCAAGATACCAAAGATATAGAGGCTACATTCGCGCCAATATTCGATCAATATAAAGTCGATGCTTATTTATGTGGTCACGAACACGATTTGCAAGTAATAAAACCAAAGGGTCGGTTTACAACACAATTTTTATCAGGAGCTGGTTCTGAAATTCGACCAACAGGCAGCCGAGAAGGTACTCTTTTTGCTTTGTCAGAAGGAGGATTTATGACTTTTAGTATTACTGCACAGCTTTTAGTTGCACAACTTGTAAACGCACAAGGAAAAGTTGTATTCACCCAAGAATTAACTAAATAGCAATTTCGAACAACTGTTAGCTTATATAAGGCATTAGATGGTGGTGAGGCAGATAGTATAAGGGGTTTCAAGATTCGTTTCTTGGAACCCTTTTTTCTTTAGTATGTTTATATAAAAAAAGCCCTTACATTGCTGTAAAGGCTTTCTGCATTTTGCTCCCCCTATTGGAGAAAGTTACAATTTTGATGCGATGATAATTTACTTAACTATTAGAAAAACAAAGAATTAACAAATAATTATTTTATAAATTGTAAGGTTTGTATAATTAAACGCATACATTTGTTTTGTGAAAATGTGATTTAAAACTAAACCAACAAATTATGAAAAAATTAATTTTTAAAATTTTTCTCTTTTTATTGATAGTGCAAACTATACAAGCGCAGCAACCCGTCGAAGGGATTATGGATTCTTCGGTAAAAAATTGTGGAAGTTGCGGTATTACAGGAAGGCTTTCCCTTGGCGTAGGTATTGGGAATTTCAAGATTAACAATGGTAATAGTTTAAGCACGAAAATTTTTGGGATAGACTATTTTTATGCGCTCAAAACTAGTCAGATTTTTGATCGTTGGGGAGGGAGAGAAATTTCATGGGGGCTAAATGGTGGTGTTAACTATTTTTCTTGGAATGGAGACCCGTTTGCGGGAACTTTGCCTAGTCCATTTACAGTAACTGGATCTACAACCAATGTAGTTACAAGCTCTGGAAATAGTAAAAGTGAAGGTTATTTTGCAGGTGTAGGTCCACAATTGAATTTTGCTTTTGCAGACAGGTTTGTATTTAGTCCTATTTTTCAAGTTGGCTATTTGGGAGTAACACAAAGTGAGTTTAAAGCTGTGCAAACTTCAACTCTTAATGGAGCAGCTGGTTCCATTAGCAAGAATTACACATTGATTTCTCAAACCGAAACTAATACCAACGGATTGAGTTTTATACCAAAAGCACGAGTGACTTATATGATTACTAACAAAATTGGTCTTTGGGCAGAGGCTAGTTATTTGTTAGGGCCAACTGTCAAAAATAGTATTACTACATTCAAACCAGAACCTAATACAGTTATAGGGGGTTCCTATTCTATACAACAAATGGATAGGGGAACTTATACAACCGAAGTTAAGGAAACCAAACACAATTTGCTTGGTTATAATTTCGGTGTAGTATTTAGTATTGGATCAAGAACAGATACTCATATCCCAATAAAACCTGAGAGATTGGAACCTGTAGTTGAAGATAAACCTATTATTGAAGAAATGAAATTTCCCATAGAAATTCAAAAAATAATAGACGCTCAAGATAATACCCCAACTAAAAATTTTAAATATGTAGATAATACTTCCAACCAAACTACTCAATCATTATGCAATTTTCTAATTGAAAAAGTAGATATCAAATGTGATGGTAAAGATCAAAAAGGATCGAAAAAATATTTAGTTACCATTTCCTATAAAAATTTGGGAGCTCCCGGAACTGCTTCTTTAGGTGATTATCTCACTGCCTGTAGCCCTTCCGCAACTAATGGTAATTATATAGAAGTAACCCCTTCTGGTAGTGCAACTATTTCAAATCTTTTACCAAATACAACTACAAAAACAATAATTGCAGCTGGAACTACCCAATTAATCACTTTTGATTTTGTACCAAATTCAGGATTTACAAGTATAAATATACAAGGAAATGTAATTAATTCTGCCACAAGTTGTGGAAGTTGTGATGATATTATCACTCTTAATTTACCAGACTGCTGTGATGCTTGTGAACTTAATCCTGTTGGAGGAGGTAATAGTTCTATTGCTGTTTTAGATGCAAATACAGGAACTATACGTGTTAGAAATTATGTTACTTCTCCAAATGTTATTACCAGAATTGTAGCAGACTTAGTTTCTGTAAGTGTTATTCCTGATAATAGTGATTGCAATAAATGTAATAACTTAGTAAAACAACAAGACAATTTTGTGGGAAGCAACAATATAATAAACAACTTAGGATGGGCAAATGCAGGTGAGAGTTTGCCTAAACCAGATTATCCACTTGGAGCTTCTAGGACCTTAGTTTTTAAAACTGCTGCTGCAAGTGGAATAAGTATACCGTCTGGAATTTCAATAAACCATACTATTGGAGTGGCACCATCTTCATGTTGTGGCGATACTGTAGTAATTTGGATACGCTATTCAGTTTGGGATAAACATTGTAAGGTTTGTGATAAATTGATTTCAGCAACTATAAAACGACCAACTGCTTGTGTAACTACTGGAATTGGAACAGGTGGGTCTGGAAGTAGTTCTGCTGCTTCACAATTGAATACTAACCTAAAAAAACAATAAAAATGAAAAATATATTTTTAATAATAGTAATCTGTTTTTTTACAAATTCTATTTTGGGACAGGAAATAGTGTTACCTAAAAATTTCAAACAAGAAATTCAAAAGCAATATAATTCGATTTCTCCTCAAGTGAAATCAAATGAACTTAAAATGGATTTCAATGGGTTTTATGAAATACAAAAAACAATTTACATCAACGATCAAAAACATTTGAAATCATTAATTACAACTAAAAGTATTGTTAACCTTTGCGATAATGGGACTTTTGAAACAGGTGATATAAATGCAAGTGATTGGAATTTTTATTGGACTGGCGCCAATAGTGCTGCGGGAGGAAATGTTTGTATTCCAGCATCTACAACTGGAACTACGAAATTAAATACTGGACAATTCACAGGTTATTATCAATATTGTCCAGCGGATCAAGTTCACACTCAAGTTCAAAATGTCGGCACTGATAATTATATAACAGGATTAAGCAAAGTTTATAGTTTCCCTACTGGAAATACTAAATCATTAAGACTAGGTAACGCTCATAATAATTATGGAATAGAATCAATAAGTAAAAACGTAATAATTAATTCAACAAATAGCACTTTAAGTTTTAGTTATGCAATGGTGTTACAAAACCCAGGTCACAACTTAGACAATCCTTTTTTTCAAGTAAATATTATAGATGCATTAAATCCATTAATTAACTATAATAGTTTAATAGATTTAGGAGGGGGATCAAATACATTAAGGTCTGACAATCCATTATTAACCGTTTCTACGGTTAATGTAGACGGAACAGGAGTTGTATGGAAAGATTGGAATTGTATAACAGCTGATTTAAGTTCATTAATTGGTAAAACAGTTATTGTTGAATTTAAAAACAGAGATTGTAGTATGGGAGGCCATTTTGGCTATACTTATTTAGATAATATTTGTTTAGGTTGTAATGGAGCGCCTAGTAATGAAGGAACACTTATTTTGAATCAAGCACAAGGAAGTATATGCGATATTCCTGGACAAATATGTGTTAATTACACACTCCCTACTGGCAGCAGTCCGTCTTTAGATTTATCGTTGCAAATCATCCAAAACGGCGTAGTTGTAAATACTATTAATAGTGTTAGCTTAACAAGTGGAAGTAATTATTGTTTTAATTTAACAACTGCCAATACAAGCGGACTAAATGGTTCTTTATTAGGTTTTGATTATAAAATAATAGGAATTCCTAAACTAGGATCTTTTAGTTTAACGCCAAAAGTCATTGGGTCATCAAGCGAGGGTGTTACTGTTGGTATAAATAACGATTATAAAATAAATTGTCCTCCACCTGATCCCAAGTGCTGTAATAACACGTTTTCTGTAGTTTCTGCAACAGTTATACCGCCAAGTTATCCATATAATGGAGGAACGTATAGTATTGAGGATTTCAATGTAAATGTGCCAAATAACATTCCGTTGACAGAAATAAAAGTAAATGTAGAGAGTTTTGAAATTTTAAGTGCCTTCAAAGATTGCATAAAATGCGATAACAAGCCCGTAACACTTGGTTCTCTATTTGGAATTAGTAAAATTGGTACTGCACCAAACGTTTTAACGCTCACTACCCAGCCATACGGTACTGGTAATAATGTAAATATAAATAATAATGAGTTAATTTGGTCTAACCTAAATGGTGTAACACTTAGCACAACTGATAAAATAAGCGTTGTTTACCTTTTGCCTTCAAGCAATGATATTCCGTGTTGTGCAACAAAAGCAAAAGTTTGTATTAGAATTAGTTGGAGAGATACAAATTGTAACTATTGCGAAGCATTTACATGCTCTACTATTGATTTAAAAAATCCAAAAGATTTGAAACCTGGTTTTCAATTACCTCAACTTCATACCTTGTGGCTCAATGCTAGAGGCATTTTTGGTTCGGGTCATGCAAACGGGTTTTAAAATTGATTAAATCTAAAAAAAAGTAATTTATTTCAATAATAAAAGCGACGGTAATTCGTCGCTTTTATTATATTATTCAGTTTTAAACACTGGGCTTATTTGAACACATATATAGCTTTGTATTCATTGCTTACAGATTTTTTTCTAAAACAGCTTACATTTAGGTTTGCAAAGTAAGTATGATATTTGAGCCTCCATTTACTGATATGAATGACCAAGGATTAATGGGGGTTTTTGATGTTAGTGATACTCACAAAGTGATAAACATTATAGAACGCATTAATGAAAATGCAATGATTGGGTAATCAGGAAAAATAAATTAACTGCCTGTTAACTGCCAGACAAGTGCAAGATAAGAATATTTTTTACTAAATTTGGATTGTATAAACAAAAAAAGTCCAACATTTCTGCTGAACTTTTGCTCCCTCTCTTGGGCTCGAACCAAGGACCCTCTGATTAACAGTCAGATGCTCTAACCAACTGAGCTAAGAAGGAAGGCGTGTTGCCTTTTAAAGCGGTTGCAAATATAAGGCTAATTATCTTTTTTGCAAATAATTTGAAATAAATTTTAAAAAAATATTACTTCCCTACAATTGCCTTATAAATATCGTTTCCATTTGCAAAAAGCAATAACGAGATAAGCAATACAAAACCAACCATTTGAGCATTTTCCATAAATTTATCGCTCGGTTTCTTGCGGCTAATTATTTCATATAATAAGAACATTACATGTCCTCCGTCCAATGCAGGGATTGGCAATAAGTTCATTACCCCAAGCATAATCGACAATAAAGCGGTAATGCTCCAAAAAGCTTCCCAACTCCAAGAAGCAGGGAAAATATCAAATATTGCTTTAAATCCACCCACGCCTTTATAGGCGCCAGTACTCGGATTGAATATCATTTGCAATTGTTTTCCATAACCTACAAGTTGGCTTTTTCCTCTTTCAATTCCCACAGGAAATGATTCTAAAAAACCATAGTTTTGCTTGCGAATAGGGTACAATCCTAATTTTTCAATATTATCATAAGGCAATCTTCCTGCATAGTGAATTCCCATTTTTGAACTGTCATTCACAACAATGGAGAGCGCAACTTCTTTGCCATCTCTTTTTACAATTGCAGGAACCGTTTTGCCTTTCAATTCTTTTACAGCAGAAATGATTTCATCTGCATATTGAACCGAAACCCCATTAAAATTAGTAATAATGTCTTTTTCTTGTACCGCACTTTTGTTTGGAGATTTTTCTTCAATGCCAGAAACTATAAATGGTAAACGAAGTTCAACAACAGATATTTTTTTGCCAGTCATCAATTGATTGATAAAATCAACCGGTAAAACAATTTTTTGTTCGGCACCATTTCTTTCAACAACAACTTCTTTTCCTAAAAGGATTTTTTCGTTTAATTCATGAAATTTATCAGCTTTAACTCCGTCAACAGAAACGATTTTATCTCCTGTTTTTAAGCCAGATTTCTCAATCACAGGATTTGTAATCCAAACGCCGTCTTTTAAATCGCTATTTGAAATATACAAATCGCCATACGCAAATGCCATTCCGATGTAAATAATAAAAGCCAAAATAAAGTTTACGGTTACACCACCAAGCATAATTATTAATCGTTGCCAAGCTGGTTTCGAGCGAAATTCCCAGGGCTGAGGCGGCAAAGCCATTTGCTCTTTGTCCATGCTTTCATCGATCATTCCCGAAATTTTTACATAGCCACCAAGAGGCAACCATCCAATTCCGTATTCTGTACCTCCGATTTTCTTTTTAAACAAAGAATATTTTATATCAAAAAATAAGTAGAATTTCTCTACTCTGGTTTTGAATAATTTAGCGGGTATAAAATGTCCTAATTCATGAAGTACAATCAACAATGACAAACTCAATAAAAACTGACCTAATTTGATAACGATTTCCATTTTTTAATTTTCGTATATTTAATAACCAACAAAAGTAAGGTTTTCTGTAGTATGTTTTCTATAATATTTCAAAGTTGTGTTTTAAATGTCTATAAATAACTATTCTTTTATAATCTTAAATTGTTTCGTTCCTTTATTTGTCTTCACGCTTAAAAAATGAATTCCCGAAGCAAATGAAGAAATATCCCATGTCCTTTGTGATGTAGTTTCCATTATTTTTTGTCCTAAAACAGTATAAAAAGTAGCGCTTTCAATTTCAATTCCTTCTGGCAAATCAATAGAAAGTGCATTTGAAGATGGATTTGGATAAATTTGTATGGATTGATCAAAGTTGAAATCTGATGTCACCAATGTTGCAGTACTTGATTTAGAAATAATATCTTTTTTAGGGTCAAATTGAACTCCAGTTACTGCAAATGGAACCGTAATATTAAATTGCTCTCCATTTACGATATTATTAACCACGACATCTTGAGTAAGTGTACCAGCACCAGTTAAACGTATCGGAACTGGCATTTTAAAAAAGGGAACAGAGGTATGAGAAGTGGTTTGTGAAACAGTAATTCTAGCTTGACCTGGAGTTGTATTTTGAACCGTAATATTATAAATCGGATACCCTTGCTTGTAAATCCAATCATTGAAAAATTCCGTTAATCTACTTTCATAAACTGCTTCTAAATGGGTTTGTAAATCCGAAGTTATTGCATATTTATAAGCCAGATTCACATCTGCTAAATAATTTTTTATTCCTTGAAAGAAAATAGCATCGCCTAATTTAAAACGAAGCATATTCAGTACCATTGCCCCTTTATTATAGGTTAATCGCCAGCTGAAAATCCGATTTACACTCGTTGCTTCAGTATCGGTTAAATATACTGCGCCACCAGTTGATGAGGTAATTTCGTTAATCATACTTGTTTTATCTGCAATAAATGCAGTTTGACCGTCAAAATGTTCAATAACCAATGAGGCAAGATAAGTTGCAAAACCTTCATTCAACCAAATGTCTTTCCAAGTCCCACACGTAATTTTATCGCCAAACCATTGGTGCGCCATTTCATGTGCAATTAAATCTCGATCAAAATTTACCATAAATGAAACCGTAGTGTGTTCCATTCCGCCGCCCCAACCAAATTGAGCATGCCCGTATTTTTCATTAGAATAAGGATATGTTTCAAAAAGAGTACTGAAATAGTCTAAAATTAAAGGTGTTTGTGCAAGTTGGTTTTGAACCGAAGGGGAATTTGTTTCTGGATAAATATAATTCACAATTCGATAAGTAACCGTTGGAGTTGCTGCGCTTGGCAATTGCGTGTAAACATCGTAATTGGTAACCGCCATACAAATTAAGTAGGCAGGAATTGGGTAATTATGACTAAAATGAGTCGTTTTTTGAGTCCCGTTAATAACTGCTGCTTGTTCTACACCATTTGAAACACTAACATATCGTAATGGAGCAGTTATATAAACATCTATACTATTAATTTTATCATTCAAATCTTGTTTGCATGGCCACCAATCTCTGGCTCCAAAAGGCTCAGATAAAGTATAAATAACGGGGGTTGCTGCTGTTCCATGTGTAGTGCTTGTAAAAGCAAAAAAACCATTTTGAGGAGGAGCACCTGAATAAGTTACTTCTACTATAGCTTGTGTTCCAGAAATTTGTGTGGTTGGTAATGTGATAACTAATTCACTTGTGTTTTGAGAAAAACTGAAAACTGCGACATTATTAATTTTTACAGAACTCACAACCAAAGGGCTACTCAAATCGAAAGTTAATGTCGTCATATTTGCAAGGGCAGTATAGGTAGTAGTTATTTTTCCTGATATAAAATAATTAGCAGGATCTACTGTAAATTCTAATTTATGATACGTAACATCATAATTTTGAGTATTAGGATTTACAACCATATTCATTTTTCGCTCGGCCGATTTCATTTCTGAAGTTGCAATTCGACTCGTTTCTGACACGGTTTTTTGTGCAAATGTTCCAATAAAACTAAAACATAGGATATAAAGAATGGTATTTTTCATTGTAAATAGATATGATGCTAATTTAAGTAATTATTCAATATCTAAAAGTTAATTATTTAGAATTTATTGTAATCAACTTTCAACGTTTTTTCAATTTATAAAGTCGTATTTGTTGCAAATAAAAAAACCAACACGGTAAGGTGTTGGTTTTGATAAATTATTATTTTTAAATTTATAGCATTCCAGGGAATAAAATTCTATAATCGTAAAGGCTTACGCCTTTTAAATTAGAACCATATTTTGCATTTATAGCTTCTATAAATTTGTTTGCAATTAAGGCATAGCCTCTTGGAGATGGGTGAACCCCATCAGTTGAAAACCCACCGCCTGTAATAAATGCATTGGTAACATTATAGCCGTCTGCTGTAATCCCACCGCTAGCAATTCTTGTCATAAATGCATTTGCATCTACAAATGCTAATCCTTTTGCATCAGCTGCAGCTTTTATGGTTACATTATAATTATCAGTAGCTGTTTTTAAATCACTGATTTCAGTTGGAACCAAAATATGCTTGTCTTGTAATGGGAACGTAACGCCAAATTTATTCAATGGCGAAGGAGGCGCAATTCCGAGTCCGGAATCTGAAGCAGTTGGTGCTGCAGCAATAGCTCCTTGTGTAGTTAAAAGAACCAAGTCAGTTGTTTTTGCTTGACGAGCTTGACCAAATACAGCTCCGTAAAAAGCGGCAGTTGCTGCTCCAAGTGAAGGTGTAAAGGCAGCTGTTAGTTGAGCTGATAAATTAGTTAATGATTCATCTTTTATTAATAATGGATTGGCTACAGTTGTTGACAATAAGTCAATTCTACCAGCCCCACCAACAGCGTTTAAAGCCGCTTTCAATGGTCCATATAACTGTGTGTTTAAAGCATTAATTGTTCCAACTCCAACGGCTACATTTCCCCCTCCTAAAACAGACGCAGATAATGGGTTGTAAGGAACAGTTGTAAAGAAAGGCACGGTGTTCACATAAGGGATGTTGGCTACAACACCTTTAGCGCTTACAGAAGTCATAGAGTTTACCAATGTGTTGTAAGTAGCGTCAAAACCAACTCCTGCAGCTCCCGCTGAAGGTGTAATTGGATTTGATCCATCACCACCAGTTGTTGCATAACCTAAAACATCGTTGTTCCCAATCCAAAGTGAAAAGAATGTAGGCGCTTGACCCATTGCATAAGCCAAAACAGATGTAGTAGCATTAGGCGCAAAACGAACATAATAAGGATTTGCAGTTCCTGTAGCTATTCCTGCAGCGCTTCCGTAACTAGGAGACAATAAGTGAAAACTCTTCGCTCCTGGAACGCCACAGTTATTATATGGCCCTGCGGCAACAACTGCAGGATTTAGAATTTCTGTAGAGGGAGTTCCAGCAACAGAAGTTGGTCCTACGCCATTGAAATAAAATCTCGGACCAGCGAATTGTGTTCCGTTAATTTTGAATCCACCGATATTATCTGACATGAATGGAATCTTAAAAGCGCCACCACCAACTAATGCAAATTGTTCTGCCATGATATTGGCATAAGAAACTTTTTGTCCTTCAATAAATAATGCATTATCTGAATATCCTGCAGTTAATGAGTTTCCTAAAGCAACAAATTTTGAAAAATCAGCCGTCCCTGCCGTTAATGGCATTCCATCTGAAGAGTTTGAAACGATTGTTTCATCATCATTACACGCTACAAAAGTTAAAGAAACTAATAGTAGCCATTTGAAATTTTTTATCATAATCGTATGTTTTTATATTAATTAATTACGGGTTGATTGTCCAAGAAGCAAATATTTGTTGTCCGATTGCTCCAGCACCCAAAACTTGTACGTATTCTTTTCCGCCTAAATTTGCAGCTCCAATTTTCAATGTAGATTTTAATTTAGGGAAGCTATAATTAACTTGGGCATCAATAACAGTTGCTGATTCAATCATTCCGTCAACCATTGTTGATTGCCATAAATATTCGCTATTCCATCTTCCGCTGATATTGAAACCAAAATTTTTGAACAATCTTTCGTTTCCAAAAGATGCTTTTACTTTATGTTTTGGAGTATTAAATCCAGCTTCAAAGCTTAAATCTTTTGATTGGTCAAAACTAAATTCAGCATAGTTATAGTTAATACCTGCTTCGAAATCTTTATATACTTTTCTTGAAAGTCCAATACCGAAACCTAGTGATTTAATTTCTAGAGCCGTGTTGGTATATAATTGGAACACTCGAGTATCTCCATTTTGAAGTGCTTTAAATGCTTTAGTACCTTGATCAGTATTTAAATCACCTGCAGGATTTGGAGCGTCAACCGCAGTTCCATATAATGGGGCAATTACATTTACGTTTCCAATGAAGTTGTTGTATACATTATAATACCCATTAATATCAATAGATGTATTTCCGAAAAATGAACGATAACCCAATTCTATTGCTTTTACTTCTTCAGGTTTTACATAATTCAATACTGTTTTTTTGAATAAAGATGGATTTCCTGTTGCAACCGATACTGCTGTAAATGAGTTGGTGTATGCAATAGAACCATCAATATTTGCATTAGCGCTTACTCCAGCATAGGTTTGTCCTGTTGCAGAAATTGGCAATGTTTCAGTATATCTGGTTAAGTTATCTGGTGCAGAACCAAGTAAGATGGCGCTACCAACATTGAAACCGATATATTGATCTTGAGTTGAAGGGTTTCTGAAACCAGTTTGGAAAGACCCTCTAAAATTATGTTGTTTATTTGCACCAGCAGAATAAACAAAAGAAACTCTAGGAGAATAATTACCATCAAAGTTTTTAGATTTATCGTAACGAACAGATCCTGTAAACTTCAATCTTTCGTCTGCTAATTTCTTTGTTATTTGTGTATAAGCACCATATTCATTGTAAAAAATAGGACTATCAGCATCAGTATAAATTCTTCCATGAGAATTCAATTCATATTGTCTGAAAGACCCTCCAACTTGAACTTCTGCAAATTTGATTACATCTTTAAGATTGTAATTCGCATCTGAGTGGTAAACTATTGAATTATCAACTAATTTTGATCCTGAAAGCACACTAGCTTCCGCAGTTACTTTATCAAAAGCAGCTTTAAATTCTGGCGAACCAGGAGTAAATCGCGTACCCCTTGGAGCACTTGGATTAGCCGCATCAATACTTGGAGTTAATCCTAAACCTGTAGGAGAAATGTTGTAATCAGCAAAATTTCTTGCGCCAGCATGTGCTTGTTCTGGTGTTTGTCCTAATAGCAAAGTTGATCTTGCATAGGCAGTTCCATAATCTGTAAACCAGTTTTTGTCAGATTTTGCTAGTCTATTGATATTGATAGCAGTAAATGTCATGTCATAAGAATCTCCACCATCTTCAGTTGTAGTATAGCCTCTAACAAAGAAATTTTTCCCTTTGAATTCTAATTTATGTTGTTGCATAAAAAAGTTATTCAAATAATATCTGTTAGCACCTTGATAAACGGCATTTCCAAAACCAAATTTACTTTGCCAAATCACTTCAAGTTTTTCATTTCCAAAAGGTCTTAAATGAATAGAAAAGTCAATTTTAGTATTAGATGCTTTGTTATCTGTTAATTCAGTTTCTTTATAACCTGTTCTTGAAACTTTATCAGTTGGTAACGTTGGCGCACTTATTACAGTAGCAGCCTCATCACCATAAACGTTGATACCATCGTAACCATAGTGGCTTCTGTCTCTTCCAGTAACTGTTTTGTCATTATAATTAGTGGCAAACCAATCTGTCCCTAACATATATGTATAATTAGCTTTTGCAGCAAAATAATTGTTGAATTTGTGCGCAACTCTAACGCCATAATCTTTGTAATCATTTGAACCAGCAGCTTGTTGGCTTGTTTGTCCAAATTTTGCATAAGCTGTAATTCCAGAACTTGTAAATGGATTTTTACTGTTCATAAATAATATTCCATTAAATGCGTTAGCACCATATAAAGCAGAAGATGCTCCAGGCAATAACTCTACGCTTTGAACGTCAATTTCTGAAACCCCAATCATATTTCCAATTACGAAATTTAATAATGGAGATGAATTGTCCATTCCGTCAACCAATTGCATAAAACGAACGTTTGCAACTGTTGCAAAACCTCTCGTGTTTATTGATTTAAATGACAAACTACTCGTGTTCATTTGAACCTCTTTCAGGTTTTCTAAACCGTCATAAAAAGAAGGCGATGCAGATTTTTTAATTTCAGCAATTCCCATTCTTTCAATTGTAACTGGCGACTGTAAAACTTTTTCAGGAGTTCTTGAAGCCGAAACTACAACTTCGTCTAATAATGTCTTTTTAATAGTATCTGAAACTATTGTTTGCGCAAAAGAAATGCTGCAAAAAAACAATGTCAAAATAAGTAAGATTTTTCTCATTGGATTTAAATTTGTTTGTTAATGTAGCTAAAGTAGTATTTATTTTGATATTAATAAATTATTAGTAGAAAAAATTAATATTTAGCTGTATTTTGCTTCAAATTATGATGATAATTTGATGAAATTCTTGAATATTCCTCATGGTTTTTAAACAAACTATCAAAAATTTACTATGCACGCTTATTAAATTAACATAGTTTTAAGTAATTCATAAAAATACTATCAAAAAAAGAGCGTTCATGAATTGAACGCTTTTTTTTAACAAGTATTTCTTTAACTATTCTACTGTTACTGATTTAGCTAAGTTTCTTGGTTGATCTACATTACAACCTCTCAATACGGCAATGTGGTAGGACAATAATTGTAGCGGAATTGTTGTAATTAGTGGAGATAATGCATCGGCAGTTTCTGGGATTTCAATAACATAATCGGCCAAATCATGAACTTGAGTGTCGCCTTTAGTTACAATTGCAATAATTTTCCCGCTTCTAGATTTAATTTCTTGAATATTACTTACCACTTTGTCATAATGACCCAATTTTGGGGCAATTACAACAACAGGCATATGTTCGTCTATCAAAGCAATTGGCCCGTGCTTCATTTCAGCAGCGGGATACCCTTCGGCATGAATATAGGATATTTCTTTTAATTTTAAAGCCCCTTCTAAAGCCACAGGAAAATTATATCCTCTACCTAAATAAAGGCAGTTTGGCGCATCTTTGAAAATGGTTGCAATTTCTTTAGCTTTATCATTTGTTTCTAAAGCCTCCAAAACTTTTTCTGGAATTAATTCTAATTCTTGTAAATACCTGTGGAAATCTGAATTGGTCATTGTCCCTTTTGCTTTCGCAATTCGCAACGCAATCATTGTTAAAACAGTAATTTGAGTGGTAAATGCTTTAGTTGATGCAACTCCAATTTCTGGACCTGCGTGAGTATATGCACCTGCATGAGTTTCTCTAGATATTGAAGAACCAACAACATTACAAACTCCAAATACAAATGCACCTCTTTCTTTTGCTAATTTAATAGCAGCCAAAGTATCAGCAGTTTCGCCAGATTGAGAAATGGTAATTACTACATCGCCTTTATTTATAATTGGATTTCTATATCTGAATTCTGAAGCATATTCTACTTCAACAGGGATTCTTGTAAATTCTTCGATTATATATTCAGCTACTAAACCTGCATGCCACGAAGTTCCACAAGCTACAATTAGTATTCTTTCTGCATTCAAGAATTTCTCGATATTATCTTCAATTCCTGCCATTTGAATCAAACCAGTATTTGCGTGTAAACGACCTCGATAAGTATCCTTAATTACACTTGGTTGTTCGAAAATTTCTTTGAGCATAAAGTGATCGTAACCCCCTTTTTCAATTTGCTCTAAATTCATTTGCAATTCCTGAACGTAAGGATCTACTAATGAATCGTCTTTAATTTTTCTAATTTTTAAAGGTTTATTTAATCTCACAATTGCCATTTCTTCGTCTTCAAGATAAATAGCATTTGAAGTATATTCTATAAATGGAGAAGCGTCAGAAGCAATAAAATATTCGTTTTCACCAACGCCAATTGCTAATGGACTTCCTAATCGAGCCACAACAATTTCATCAGGTTTTTGTTTGTCAAATACGCAAATTGCATAGGCACCTACTACTTGATTTAAAGCAATTTGTACAGCTTTTCCAAGTTTTAGGTTGTCTTTTTTCTGAACATCTTCAATAAGATTTACTAAAACCTCTGTATCCGTATCAGAATGAAAAACATATCCTCTATTTATTAATTCTTTTTTTAATGGAGCATAATTCTCTATGATTCCGTTGTGAATAATTACAAGATTTCCTGAATTTGAAACATGTGGATGTGAGTTTACATCATTAGGAACTCCATGAGTTGCCCAACGGGTATGCCCAATTCCGATAGTGCCATTGGTTGTAATTTCATTTGAAGACATTGTTTCTAAATCAGAAACTTTGCCTTTAGTTTTAGAAACTTTCAAGTTTGCTCCGTCAAACAGCATAATACCAGCACTATCATATCCTCTGTACTCTAGTCTTTTCAAACCTTTTATTACAATTGGATATGCTTCTCTAAATCCGATATAACCTACTATTCCACACATATATTTTTATTTGGTGTTAATAAATAATTTTTAATTTGGCTTTGTATAATATATTTCAAGTTTTAATCTTTTAGCATAATTTGCTTTATTGGCAATGTCGTTAGGGATATTATTCCCAAATAAAACAGTTCCTAAAGTATTTATTACAGAAGATGTTGGGATTTTACTAAATGGATTAGCACCAGAAGTTGTGTTTTTTAGTTTTGAATTGCCCGAAGTTGCAATTGATTCTGTAACTACCAGTCCCAGTTTAACATTTGTAGAGTCTTTACTAATCAAATTTATTATATGGTTTGTAAGTCTTATTTTATATTTGATTCCACGTTTAGTTACTATTGAGGAAAGTACATCTTTTTCAAGAATTCCGCCATGAATTTTTTTATTCAATTTGGAAGTAGAACCCACAGAACCGTCAATGTAGTAATCAATAATAGGTGTATGATTGTTTAAATCATATAAATAAATTCTATTTGGTTCTTCCAACTCTGTCATGGAAGCTCTATCTACATAAAAAGTTAAGTTTGCTTCGTTTACCAATAATTTTTGACCATCAAATGGGTGTCTCAAATCATCCAATTCATCCGCAACTCCATTTGCGATTTGTGGTGCAACTCCATTTGTGTAGTAACCTCGAACATCTGCCCCAAAAAGCTTAATTACAGCCATTGAACCGGCACCTCCTTTTGGATACAATCTATAATCTCCAGTTGTTGCATTTGTAGCTGATGTAACTTGAGTAGCATATCCTGTATTGTAATCGTTTTCAAATAGATTTACAGAATTTCCACCCAAACTTATTCCAAATTTTTTCTCCTTTATAGTAACCGCACCAGTAGCACTTGTTACTGTTACATTATAAGTCACAATAATTTTCCCTAATTTAATGTTTAAGGACGCTAAACTTCCTTGATTTGGAGAGTTGTCGGCGTTATCTGCTTTCAAATATAAACCATTAAAATACCTTTTAAAAACATCGTTGTTTAGTAGTTTTCCAGCAGCACCAGTTCCAAATAATTTATCTTGAAAAAATTGATTGTTAAGTTTTAAACGCATTCCAGGAGCCGATCTCGTATCAACAACTTGAGCGCCATCCACAGTTTTATACGTTTTTATTTCAGCATCATTGAAGAAAAACTGGTCATTTTGAGAGGCATCTGTATCGTCATTTAAACGCGTAGGATTTTTATTGGAATCAAATTCTGAAGTGGCATCAGAATAATATTTTTGTCCATCAATAAACCCTGAAGTGGCATCATAATCTCTTAAATAATATTTAGATTCATAAACGCCTAACTTGATTTTAGCAGTTCCGTTAATGGAATCCAAATAATAAGTACTGTCTCCGGTGGTAGTATTTTTTTCTTTTAAATGACTAAAGTAAGGCAATGAAAGTTCTACTTTTGTAACTGTTGGAGTCGTGCCGATGGTTTGGTTCAAAGTGTCCAAAACAACTTGCGTCACGACACTTGCTCTAGTTTTACCAAAGAAATCATTATTGTAATATCCCAATGCGTTTAAAGTAAGATTGCTAGATTCAACAGCACCTATGCTTTGATTGTAAGCAATAACGGTCTTAGTTGTGTCTTGAATGAGTCCAAAATGATCGTCTCCAATAATATCAGCGCCAATTTCATTAAAATCTTTATCGCAAGAAGCAAAAAAAGCAACAATACTAACTAAAAAAAGTAATTTTAAAAAAGAATTATTTTGCATATTTATTTAAAAAAATATTATTATTTAACTAAATTCTTATAGAAGTTAGTGTACGCTTCAGCGAATTTGTTTTTCGGTGTGAAAGATAAAAAAGGTTTTTCTGAAGATTCTATAAATTTTGTTAAACTTGGGGATAAGTTTTCAGAGGCAATAATCACGGCGTCAGAATGAGCGATAGTTGCTTTAATTATATTTTCATAATCAGGATTCTCTAAGTTAGACACACTAGCTTCAGGAACGCCATCATATTTTATTTTATTAATCATTTCAGGGTTCAATGTTCCTTCAAATGATTGACTATAAACTGAAGTTATAATTTTTGTATCAGAAAACAAAGCTTCGTCTTTATAATAATGTTTCAAATAAATTGGCAACATTGCTGCCATCCATCCATGAACATGAATAATATCGGGAACCCAATTCAGTTTTTTAACGGTTTCCACAACTCCTTTTGCAAAGAAAATTGCGCGCTCGTCATTATCTGGAAACAAAACACCTTCTTCATCTGTAAAAGTCGCTTTTCTTTTGAAATATTCATCGTTATCAATAAAATAAACCTGAATTCTTTCTTTTGGAATAGAGGCTACCTTGATAATCAAAGGCATATCTAAATCATTTACCACTAAATTCATCCCAGACAACCTAATTACCTCGTGTAATTGATGTCTTCTTTCATTGATATTGCCATATCGTGGCATGAAAATTCTAATCTGTCCGCCTTGATCATTTACCATCTTTGGCACATCATACGACATTAGAGAAACTTCGTTTTCAGCTAAGTAGGGCACTACTTCAGATGACACATACAATATCCTCTTATCTTCCATATTAAAATTCAGTATTACTTATTGTAAATAAAAAACATGCAAATTTACAAAAATTTATGCAGTTAATAACTAAAATCTTAAGTTTGCACAATATTTCAACAAAAGAACATGCTCATTTTCGACAGACAAGTAGCTTTAATAGAGCATTTAAAACATTTTTCGGATTCAAAACTCACTATTGGATTTGTTCCAACTATGGGTGCTTTACATCAAGGACATTTGTCTTTAATAGAAAATTCTTTAATAGAAAATTCCATAACAATTGTAAGTATTTTCGTAAATCCTACACAATTTAACAATCCTGAAGATTTAGTAAAATATCCTAAAAACTTAGAAAGCGACCTTGAAAAATTGAAAAGTGTTAGCGATAACATAATTATTTTTGCACCAAATGTGGATGATATTTATGAAGGAAAAACGGTTTCTAATCAATTTGATTTTGAAGGGTTAGAAAATCAAATGGAAGGAAAATTTCGTCCCGGCCATTTTGATGGTGTTGGCACAATTGTAAAGCGCTTGTTTGAAATTGTAAAACCTGCCAATGCGTATTTTGGGGAAAAAGATTTTCAGCAACTGCAAATCATAAAAAAATTAGTAGAAAAAGAAAACCTACCTATAAAAATAGTTAGTTGTCCTATTTTCAGAGAAAAAAATGGACTCGCAATGAGTTCGCGTAACGAGAGATTATCTCCAATTGAAAAAGGAAAAGCAGCTATAATTTATAAAACTTTACAAGAAGCAAAAACAAAATTCAAGTCAAATTCTATTTTGGAAATTAAAAATTGGGTTAAACAAGTTTTTGAAAACCAAACCAATTTTAAATTAGATTATTTTGAAATTGCTGACGAAGCTACTTTATTGCCTTGTAATGAAAAAAAGTCCAATAAAAAACACAGGGCTTTCATTGCAGTTTTTGTTAACAATATAAGATTGATAGACACTATTTCATTAAATTAATTATCTTTGCAAAATGCAAATTCAAGTAGTAAAATCTAAAATACACCGCGTTAAAGTAACTGGAGCCGATTTAAATTATATCGGAAGCATCACTATTGACGAGGCTTTGATGGAGGCTTCCAATATTATTGAAGGCGAAAAAGTTTCAATAGTAAATATCAATAATGGGGAACGTCTAGAAACGTATACTATCAAAGGCAACAGGAATAGCGGCGAAATAACACTTAATGGTCCAGCAGCTCGAAAGGTTCAAAAAGGCGATATTATCATTATAATTTCCTACGGAATAATAGATTTTGAAGAAGCTAAATCGTTCCAACCTTCCTTAGTTTTCCCCAATGAAAATGACAATTCTTTAACCTAATTTTGAAAAGGCAAATTAGCAAATGGGCGTCCATTTTACTTCCGCTTTTTCTGGGGGTATTTCTAATTATTTATTCCTATAATAAATTCTCAGCAGAAGAAATTTTAGAAATAAAAACACATTTTGTAAATGCCAATTACAACTATATTTATTTTGCTGTTTTCATTGCTTTTTTAGGCAGTGCTTCGCGCGCGTATCGTTGGAAATATGTTTTAGATCAAATGGGTTATAAAACAACATTTGCCAATAATTTTATGGCGGTTTCCATTGGGTATTTAATGAATTTAACGGTTCCAAGATCGGGTGAAATTTCAAGAGCATTGGTGCTAAAAAAATACAACAATGTTCCTTTTGACAAAGGTTTTGGATCAATAATCGCTGAAAGAATTATTGACATGATTATTCTTTTATGCTTTATAATCGTTGCCTTTTTTGTTCAATTTGACATTGTAAAAACATTTATTTTAGACAAATTACCGCTCCAAAAAATAATTATACTTTTAGTTGTAGGAATAGTGCTTTTCATTACTTTTATCCTCTTTTATCGCTATTCTAAAGCAAAATTCATTATCCAACTAAAATCAAAAATTTCCGGATTAAAAGAAGGAATTTTAAGCATCGTTCACATGAAAAGAAAATGGTCCTATTTAGGGCACACAATTTTCATTTGGGGTTCCTATATATTTATGTTTTACATTGGAATTTTTGTAATTCCAGAAACTAATACACTTACTTTAGAAGCGGTATTAACTTCATTTGTTGTTGGAAGCATAGCGATTGCTTTTACAAACAGTGGATTTGGGTCGTATCCATTTCTAATAGCTAAAATCTTACTTTTTTATCATATTTCTGAAACCGCAGGAAATGCTTTTGGCTGGATTATTTGGACGTCTCAAATGCTTTTATTAGTTTTTTTAGGGACAATCTCATTTTTACTTTTACCGATATTGAATAGAAGCAAATAAATTATTATATTGCTACTCCTTTTTAAGGGCTATAAATTATTGATAAAACCTTGCCAACAATGAGACAATTGATACTAGTATTGCTTTTTCTACTTTCATTTTCTACCTTTTCTCAAATAATTACAGACACAATTGTTTCTCAAAAATTAAAGCAAGATCGAGAATTTACGGTCTCCTTGCCAGAATCCTACGCGAAAAATAAAACCAAGAAATATCCTATTCTTGTTTTATTAGATGGCGATTACCTTTTAAATCCATTTCAAGGAGCTCTAAATTATGGAGCCTATTGGGATGATTTACCCGAAGTTATTATTGTTGGAATTTCACAAAACAAAAATGATGAACGCTATTCTGATTGTACTTTTGACCCAGAAACCGGTTTGCCAGAAGGGGAAGGCGAAAACTTCTTTGAATTTATTGGACAAGAATTACTTCCATATATTGAAAAAACATACCGAATCGCACCATTTAAAATAATTACGGGACATGATATTACCGCTGGATTTTTAAATTTTTATTTATACAAAGACCAACCAATATTCAATGCTTATATTTCGCTTAGTCCAGAATTTCCAACACGAATGGAAGAAATAATCCCACAACGTTTGTTGGCATTAAATCAACCAATTTTCTATTATCAAGCAATGGCAGATGGTGATTTGAAAACTACTAAAGAAAAAATTACACAATTGGATAGCGCCCTTGCAGCCATTAAAAAACCAAATCTAAATTACCTTTTTGATAATTTTAAAGGAGCATCTCATTATTCACTAGTACTAAATGCAATTCCCAATGCATTGTATCAGTTTTTTGGAGTATACCAACCTATTTCAGTTTCAGAATTCAACGAGAAAATCGCAATTCTTTCTTCTGGATACGTTGACTATTTAATAAAAAAATATGATGTTATAGAAAAATCATTTGCTATAAAAATGCCAATTCGTATTAATGATTTTAAAGCAATTGAAGCCGCTATTTTAAAAAACAAAGCCTACAATGAATTGGATGCTTTGGCACAATTGGCAACCAAGAATTATCCTAAAAGCATGCTTGCTGATTATGAATTGGGTTTGATGTTTGAAAAAATGGAAGATCCCAAAAAAGCCCTTAAATATTACCAATCTGCCTATCAAAAAGAAGAAATTGGAAACTTAACCAAAGACATGATGCTCGATAAAATGGAGGATTTAAAGAAAGGAATTCCTAAAAACGGAAAGCCAGTCAAAACCCAAGAGCAAACTACAGAACAATCAACAGAACCAATTCAAGAAGAAAAAAAACCGTAATATGGCTAAAGTAAAAACCTCGTTTTTTTGTCAAAGTTGTGGCACACAATATTCTAAATGGCAGGGGCAATGCAACGCGTGCAAGGAATGGAATACTATTGTAGAAGAAATTATCCAAAAGGAAGAAAAAGTAGCTTGGAAACCATCAACGTCAGAAGTTAAAAAAGTTTCAAAACCTTTAAAAATTAAAGAAATTGATTCCACACTTGAAATCCGAATGGATACCTGTGACGGCGAACTAAATAGAGTGCTTGGAGGAGGAATTGTGCCGGGTTCTTTAATCCTTTTAGGCGGCGAACCTGGAATTGGAAAGAGCACTTTATTGCTTCAAATTTCATTGAAATTACCTTACAAAACCTTATACGTTTCAGGTGAAGAAAGTCAGAAGCAAATAAAAATGCGTGCCGAAAGAATCACGCCAAACGGCGATAATTGTTACATATTAACAGAAACAAAAACGCAAAATATATTTCGTCAAATTGAGGAAATTCAGCCTGAAATCGTAATTATAGATTCCATACAAACGTTACATACCGATTATATAGAATCGGCTGCCGGAAGTATTTCTCAAATCCGAGAAACCACTGCCGAACTTATAAAATTTGCCAAGGAAACGAATGTCCCAGTAATTTTAATTGGACACATTACAAAGGACGGAAATATTGCAGGACCCAAAATTTTGGAGCACATGGTGGATACTGTTTTGCAATTTGAAGGCGACAGAAATCACGTGTATCGAATTTTGCGTTCCTTAAAAAACAGATTTGGTTCTACCGCCGAAATTGGAATTTATGAAATGCAAGGCACCGGATTGCGTGAAGTTGCAAATCCTTCAGAAATTTTGATTTCTCACAATGACGCCACACTTTCTGGAACTGCAATTGCTTCTACTTTGGAAGGAATGCGACCCTTGATGATTGAAATTCAAGCACTTGTAAGCAGTGCCGTTTATGGAACTCCACAGCGAAGCACGACAGGGTATAACGCCAAAAGACTGAACATGATTTTAGCAGTTCTTGAAAAACGAGCAGGATTTCATTTGGGATCCAAAGACGTTTTTCTGAATGTAACTGGCGGACTTTCTGTTGATGATCCCGCAATAGATTTGGCGGTTGTTGCTGCTATTTTATCATCAAATGAAGATATTGCCATCGGAAAAGATTTTTGTTTTGCCGGGGAAGTGGGACTTTCAGGAGAAATTCGCCCTGTAAACCGAATTGAGCAGCGCATTCAAGAAGCCGAAAAATTAGGTTTCTCAACTATATTTGTATCTAAATACAATAAAATTGCAATTAAAAATACGGTCATCAACATCAGAATGGTGGCAAAAATTGAAGATATTGTAAGCGAATTATTCGGATAATCCAATGCGAACAACAAAACAAAAAGCCCTATTTTTTCTAAAATGTTTTGCCATTTTTATTGCGCTAAGTTTTGTGCTGCTTTTTGTTTTTCGCAACGCACTTTTGCAAAAAGCAATCACGAAAATTGAAAACAAATTAGCAACAGATTATGCCGCCAAACTAACCATGAAAAAAGCACAATTTGATGGCATTTCAGGAATAGAATTACAGAATATAATTCTGGTTCCCAATCAAGCAGACACCCTTTTATCGGTAGCGAAAATCAAAACCAAAATCAATCTTTTTAAACTGATTATTGGAACCGTGCAATTGGAAGGATTAGAAATGAATAATGGTTTTATCCAATTGGTAAAAAATAAAAAAGGACGCAATTTTGACGCGTTTTTAAAACACAAAAAAGACGATAATTCCACTACCGAAAATCGTAATTATGCAAAAACAACGTATCGTTTGCTTTCAAAAATATTGAATTTAGTGCCAACAGAAATGCACCTTGAAAATTTGTCTTTCCGAATGGACGATAGGGGAAGAAAAGTGACTTTTGACATGAGTCAATTACAACTGAAGGAGGAAGTTTTAGTGACTTCAATTAACGTTAAAACAAATTCTTTTTCGCAAATTTGGAACATAAAAGGAACGGCTAATCCAAGAGATAAAACCGCCGATTTAAAGTTCTTCAATGGCGACAATTCCAAAATAAAAGTGCCTTATATCGACGAACGTTTTGGCCTTTTTTCCAGTTTTGACAGCATTCATTTAAACATTGCAAAAATTGAAATGGAAAGCGGCGAATTGCACATCGACGGGTTTACTTCCATTGTGAATTTAACGGTAAATCATCCTAAAATTGCCACAAAAGATGTTGTTGTAAAACAAGCGCGTTTTGATTATCATTTGTTGTTTGGCGAACATTTTATGGCAATAGACAGCAGTTCAACCATGCAAATGAACAACGTCAAAATCCATCCTTTTGCGGAATACAATACCGAAGAAGACACCGTTTACAAACTCCGTATTGCCATTCCAAAAATGAAAGCGCAGCAATTCATCACGTCATTGCCACAAGGGTTATTCTCGCATTTTGAAGGCATGGTAACGGAAGGAAATTTCGAATACAAATTGGATTATAAATTCGTAAAAAACAAACCCAACCAACTGGTTTTTGAAAGCAAATTAAACAAAGAAAATCTGAAAATTATCAAATATGGCGAGGCCAATTTATCAAAATTGAATTCCGAATTTACCTACCGTGCTATGGACAAAGGGGTATTGCAACGTCCAATTGTTGTAGGAAGTTCCAACCCAAATTTCACGCCTTTAAATCAGATTTCACCCTATTTACAAAAGTGTGTTCTAACTTCCGAAGACCCCTCTTTTTTCTCCCATCGGGGCTTTATTAATGACGCGTTCAAGCAATCGATATTGAAAAATATTCGTACCAAAAAATTCTCTCGTGGCGCAAGTACCATAAGCATGCAATTGGTAAAAAATGTGTTTCTGACCCGTGAAAAAACACTTTCCCGAAAATTAGAAGAAATTTTATTGGTTTACATATTAGAAAACAATCGCATAGCCAGCAAACAGCGCATGCTCGAAGTCTATTTCAACGTCATAGAATGGGGGCCAAATGTATATGGAATTGGGGAAGCAGCCAACTTTTATTTCAACAAAACCCCTGCTAATTTAACTCTAAAAGAATGTTTGTTCCTGGCGTCGATTGTTCCAAAACCTAAAAATTTCATGTACGAATTTGACCCCGATGGATTTTTGAAAGCCATAGAAAATAAAAAGCAGCAATTCATCAGCAATTTGATGTTACGCCGAGGTCTCATTATTGCCGACGACACAATTGGGCAGAATATTCCCATGGCAATTACTGGAAATGCACGTTCGTTTTTAAAGTTCAAAGTGCAAGATTCTATCCCTAGTGATTCCACATTGGCAGAAGAGTTTTAGGATATTATTTTGGATGTGCCCTCGTTTAGAATGTTATGACTGCCAAGCTGTGAGCTAGCACTAAAACTTTGATAATTTATCTAGTAACAAAAAAGGGCTAGATAATATCCAGCCCCTTTTTTATAAATATTGATTTATTTACTCTATTTCTGTAACGCGCAAGGTGTTCACCATTCCTTTATTTGCAATTGGCATCGCAGCTAAGTTAATCAGCATATCGCCTTTGGTAACCAATCCTTTTTCGGTTGCAATTCGGTTCACATCATCAATGGTATCATCCGTACTTACAAATTTATCGTAGTAAAAAGTTTTCACACCCCAGATTAAATTCAACTGTGTCAAAATCCTTTTGTTGGATGTAAATACCAAAATAGCTGCTTGCGGACGCCATGCCGAAATTTGAAAAGCAGTATAACCACTGTTCGTCAAGGTGCAAATTGCTTTTGCGTGAATTGCATTTGCCATTTGAGCGGCGTGCTGACATATTGTTTTCGTAATATACCGTTTCGTTTTAATTTGCGGTGTATTTTGTGGCACTTGAATTAGCGGAGAATCTTCAACTGCTTCAATAATTTGTGTCATTTTTTGGATAACCTGAACAGGATAATTTCCTACAGAAGTTTCTCCAGACAGCATTACGGCATCAGCGCCATCCATTACAGAATTGGCAACATCATTTACTTCGGCACGTGTTGGTGTTAGGCTTGTGATCATTGTTTCCATCATTTGTGTAGCAATAATAACAGGAATTCTGGCTGTTTTGGCTTTATGCACCAATTTTTTCTGAATTAATGGCACTTCATGAGCAGGAACTTCAACTCCCAAATCGCCACGGGCAACCATCAAACCATCACAATGCGTGATGATTGAATCTATATTTTCAACTCCTTCTGGTTTTTCAATTTTTGCAATAATTGGAATTTTATGTTCCGAATGTTTTGCAATTAGGTCTTGCAATTCCATTAAATCTTCAGCCGTTCTAACAAAAGAAAGCGCAATCCAATCTACTTTTTGCTCAATGGCAAATATTGCATCTCGGATATCTTTTTCAGTTAATGCTGGCAATGAAACTTTTGTATTTGGAAGATTCACTCCTTTTTTAGATTTCAAAGGACCGCCTTGAATTACTTTGGCAACCACTTCTGTAGTTCTATTGGTAGAAACAACTTCAAACATCAATTTTCCGTCATCAAGAAGAATGTTTTCTCCTGGATTAACATCATTTGGAAATTCTTTGTAGTTCATATAAACGCGTTCCTTTGTTCCAGGAAAGTCTTCGGCAGTTTGAAAAGTAATAATATCGCCAGGATTCACAATTACTTCTTCATTCATTACACCAACACGAAGTTTAGGACCTTGTAAATCGCCAAGAATTGCTGCGGTATAACCAAATTCGTCATTTAAACCTCTGATTAAATCAATTTTTGCTTTAACATCGGAATAATCGGCATGAGAGAAATTTACTCTAAAAACATTTACGCCGGCCTCAATCATATCTTTCAAGACTTCTCTTGTACTACATGCGGGGCCTAATGTTGCTACAATTTTGGTTTTTTTGTTTGTTGACATTTTTTATTAAAAAATTAAATTATTTTTTGACTTTATTTTATTGGTATCTACTGAATAAACGGTTGATATTTTATCTATTGTGTTAATTTCGGCAATGATTTTTTCTATGTCGGTATCATTATTTTCAACTTTCAGAAAGTAATCTACTTTTTTAAATTCTGGCAAAAGATAAGCTTTGGTGGCTATTTCATAAGAAGAATTCGCAAATAAATTCTGATTGTTATCCGATTTTAATGTGTTTACTTCATTTTTATTTTGGATTAAACTCCAACAACTATCGGTAGCATTATTTTCATAAATGAACCTCGAAAAATAAGTAACTCCTTCTTTGATATTTATTTGGATTTCGCTTTTACTCTTGCCTAATAAAATGGGCAATTTCTGATTCAAAAAATACGCCAATCGATAATCTTCTAATGAAGTATGAATTGCAATGAGTTCATAGTCAACCTCGTCAAATTCATCGATATATAATTTATGAATTGCCATTTCCGTTTAAATAAGTTGTAAATATACTATTTCTAAGTAATTAAACAGTTACTAAATCGATATGTTTCCTTTATTTTACTAACGAAATCGTTGTAGATTTGATAAAATAACGTATTATTTTTTGTCGATTTTATCTTGAAATGCAAAGTAAGCTCTTTGAGATGCTTTTTCCTCTGCCTTCTTTTTGGATGATGCTCTTGCTTTTGCAATCACCTTATCGTCAATACTGAATTTTACCCCAAATAATCGTTCTCCAGAACTATCATTGTCTTCAAAAACATCAAAATGAAAGGTCTTTTTCTCTTTTTGACACCATTCAATCAATAAACTTTTATAACTAATGACCTTGCCCTCTAATTTTGCGATATCTACATAAGGAACAATAACTCTTTTTTGGATGAATATTTCACAATAGGCATAACCTCGGTCTAAATAAATTGCGCCAACAAGTGATTCAAAAAGATTTCCGTGAATATTTTCCCCAAAATGCTGAATGGGAACTTTGCTATCCAAAAATTGAACTAAATTCAAATCCCGACCCAATTCATTCAAATGTTCGCGACTTACAATCTTGGAACGCATTTTTGTTAAATAACCTTCATCTCCAGCGGGTGCTTTATCAAATAAATAAGCGGCAATTATAGAACTCAACATCGAATCGCCTAAAAATTCCAATCTTTCGTAGTTTATTGGATTTCCTTCAGTATCAATTTTACTTGTAGAACGATGGATGAATGCTTTTTTGTAGTAACTAATTTCTATTGGTTTAAAACTAAGTATTTTTTGAATATCAGTAAAAAAAATCCCGTCTTCTGCAGATCGGGATTTTTGAAATATTTTTCTGATTATACTCATTGAATACTATTAAAGTTCTAATTTTTTAACCAATACACATGCATTGTGACCACCAAAACCAAATGTATTGCTCATCAATACTTTCACGTCTCTTTTTTGAGCCGTATTGAAAGTAAAATTCAATTTGTTGTCAATTCCTTCATCATCGGTAAAATGATTTATCGTAGGTGGAATTATTCCGTATTTGATTGCAAGAATTGAAGAAATTGTTTCAATTGCTCCAGCAGCACCCAATAAATGTCCCGTCATTGACTTCGTTGAATTCAAGTTCATTGAATAGGCATGTTCTCCAAAAACGTGAAGAATTGCTTTGCTTTCGGCAATGTCCCCAAGAGGTGTTGAAGTACCGTGCATGTTCACACCGTCAACATCTGTAGGTTTCAAACCAGCATCTCTCAAACAGTTAATCATTACGTTTTTCGCACCCAATCCATCAGGATGTGGCGCTGTAATATGATAGGCATCAGCAGACATTCCGCCTCCACCAATTTCACAATAAATAGTAGCACCACGAGCAATTGCGTGTTCGTATTCTTCTAAAATTAAAGCGCCTGCACCTTCTCCAAGAATAAAACCATCACGGTCTTTATCCATTGGTCTAGAAGCGGTTTTTGGATCGTCATTTCTAGTTGATAAAGCGTGCATCGCATTGAAACCACCCATTCCAGCAATGGTTACGGCGGCTTCAGAACCTCCAGTTACCATTGCATCAGCGTGACCTAAACGAATATAATTGAAAGCATCAATAATTGCATTTGTTGAAGAAGCACAGGCAGAAACGGTTGCAAAATTAGGCCCTCTAAAACCATATTTTATTGAAATATGACCACAAGCAATATCAGAAATCATCTTTGGAATAAAAAACGGATTGAACCTTGGCGTTCCATCACCTGCAGCGAAATTCAACATTTCAATTTGAAAAGTTTCTAATCCACCTATTCCAGAACCCCAAATAACTCCAATTCTATCTTTGTCTAAAGTGTCAAAATCAAAATTAGCATCTTTTACCGCTTCATCAGAGGAAACCATTGCATATTGTGCATAACGGTCCATTTTTCGAGCTTCTTTTCTGTCTATAAAGTTTTCCACATTAAAACCTTTCAACTCGCAAGCAAATTGTGTTTTGAATTTTGAAGCATCAAAATAAGTAATTGGAGCCGCACCACTAACCCCGTTAATAAGTCCGTTCCAATATTCTTGTACGGTATTTCCGATGGGAGTTAATGCACCTAAACCTGTTACTACAACTCTTCTTAATTCCATAGTATAATTTTATAGTAGTGAATATAAAAAAACAATACCTATGCTTTCTTCTATGTGTAAATCATAAAAAAACATAGGTATTACAATATATTTTAATTGATTGAACGAACAATCATAATTTTTTTTGATTTTTTAAAAATAATAATAACACCCGTAAACCAAATAGCATACGGGTGCAAATTTTATTATTTTTTAGCTTCTTCGATATAAGAAATAGCTTGACCTACAGTAGCAATGTTTTCTGCTTGATCATCTGGTATTTGAATATCAAATTCTTTTTCAAACTCCATAATTAGCTCAACTGTATCTAAAGAATCAGCTCCTAAATCATTTGTGAAGCTTGCTTCTGTTACAACTTCGTTTTCGTCAACGCCTAATTTGTCTACGATAATCGCTTTTACTCTTGATGCAATGTCTGACATAATCTTTAATTTTAAAATTTAATTTGTTGGCAAAAATAAAAAACTTTATTTTAAATCCACACTTTAGTTAATAAATAAGACGACGAAATTAAAAAATTATTTTAATAAAGTGCCCATATTTCTATTTATTATCGATTTTTATTCTTTTTTTTGCGTGATATTAAAAAGTACAAAATGAAAAAAATCGTGATTTTCGCTTCAGGTTCGGGGACAAATGCCGAAAATATTGTGCTTTATTTTAATAAAATAGAAGTTGCTAAAGTAATTTGCATTTTTTCTAATAATGTGAATGCAAAAGTTTTAGAACGAGCAAAAAATTTGAATATTCCCACCGAAGTTTTCTCCAAAGAAGATTTTATTGGGGATAAAGTACTACAAAAATTAAATAGCATTCAACCCGATTTGATAATTTTAGCAGGTTTTTTATTAAAATTTCCGAATAATTGCGTTGCTGCATTTCCAAATAAAATAATCAATATTCATCCTGCACTTTTACCAAAATATGGCGGGAAAGGCATGTATGGAATGCATGTTCATCGCGCTGTAGTTGAAAACAAAGATGCTGAAACTGGCATTACCATTCATTATGTAAATGAAAATTATGATGAAGGAAACATCATTTTTCAAAAAAGCGTATCTTTATCAGGAAATGAAACCCCTGAAGAAGTTGCAGATAAAATTCACGAACTCGAACAAACTCATTTTCCAATAATAATTGAAAAAATCTTAAATCAAAAATCCTAAATCTTAAATGGATTACGAAGTACACATTTATACCGACGGTGCTGCCAAAGGAAACCCAGGTCCTGGAGGCTATGGCGTTGTAATGGAATTGGTGGGAAAGACTCATAAGAAGGAATTCTACGAAGGTTTTCGCCATACTACCAATAATAGAATGGAATTATTGGGCGTAATTGTTGGTTTAGAAAAACTTAAAACACCGAATAGGAAAGTTTTGGTAATTTCTGATTCTAAATATGTGGTTGATTCTGTTATAAAAAAATGGGTTTTTGGTTGGGAAAAAAAAGGATTCGTTGGAAAGAAAAATCCTGATTTGTGGAAACGCTTTCTGATTATTTTCAGAAAACACCAAGTTGACTTCAAATGGATTAAAGGGCATAATAACCACATTCAAAACGAACGCTGCGATGAATTAGCCGTCATGGCGTCTATGCAAAAGGATCTTTCTGTGGATGCTTTTTATGAATTTGAAGAAGCCAAACTTTTGTAAAAATTTTGCTCTTTAATAACCTTTGCAACTTACAATCGTATAAACTATCTTTGCCCCTTAATTAGAGATTGCTTCAAATCTCGCAATGACGAATTATGAATAAATTATTGATTGTTGGAACCGTCGCTTTCGACGCAATTGAAACCCCTTTTGGAAAAACAGATAAAATTTTAGGTGGAGCAGGAACTTATATTGGGCTTTCAGCTTCCCATTTTAACCTTCAATCGGCTATAGTTTCTGTTGTTGGTGACGATTTTCCACAAGAATATTTAGATTTATTATCGAATAGAAATATAGACATTTCAGGACTTGAAATCGTAAAAGGTGGAAAAACATTCTTCTGGAGTGGCCGTTACCATAACGATTTGAATTCAAGAGATACACTAGATACACAATTGAATGTATTGGCAGATTTTCAACCAAAAGTACCTCAAAATTTTAAAAATGCTGATGTCGTAATGCTTGGAAACTTGCATCCAATGGTTCAAAGCAGCGTTTTAGACCAAATGGAATCAAAACCTAAATTAGTAGTTTTAGATACGATGAATTTCTGGATGGATTGTGCATTAGAAGATTTATTGAATGTAATTAAACGTGTAGATGTAATTACCATTAACGATGAAGAAGCCCGTCAATTGTCTGGGGAATATTCATTAGTGAAAGCGGCTGCAAAAATCCACACGATGGGTCCAAAATATGTAGTTATTAAAAAAGGCGAACACGGAGCACTTTTGTTTCACAATAAAGAAGTTTTCTTTGCACCAGCATTGCCATTAGAAGAAGTTTTTGACCCAACAGGTGCTGGAGATACATTCGCAGGTGGATTTGCAGGATTTATAACTCAAAGTGAAAATGTGACTTTTGAAAATATGAAAACCGCGATTATCTATGGTTCTAATCTTGCCTCTTTTTGTGTCGAGAAATTTGGAACTGAAAGAATGGTGGGGCTTAAAAGCGATGAGGTAAATGCCAGATTACAACAATTCAAATCATTAACACAATTTGATATAGAAATACAATAAATTTATGCCTCGAAATTTCGGGGCTTTTTTATTAAGAATAACCGCCGATTCGCCGATTTTAAATATTTTATAAATCTGTGAATCTGTGGCAAAAAAAATACGACAAAACAACAAAACAAAACTACAACTACAATGAGCGATGCATTACAACACGAATGTGGAATAGCATTTTTAAGACTTTTAAAACCGCTTGAATTTTACAAGGAAAAATACGGGACTGCTTTTTATGGCATTCAAAAAATGTATCTCCTAATGGAAAAACAGCACAATCGTGGTCAAGACGGAGCTGGCTTTGCAAGTATAAAGTTAGACATGGAACCTGGCGAAAGATACATTAGTCGTGTGCGTTCCAATGATCCGCAAGCCATTCAAGATGTGTTTTCTCAAATCAATGAAAGAGTCAATGACGAAATGGCTTCACATCCAGAATATGGAGATAATGTTGCGCTGCAAAAAAAACACATTCCTTATATCGGAGAAGTTTTTTTAGGACACGTTAGATACGGAACTTTTGGAAAAAATAGCATCGAAAGTGTTCACCCATTTTTACGTCAAAATAATTGGATGCACCGTAATTTAATTATTGCGGGAAATTTCAATATGACCAATGTAAAGGAACTTTTCAGCAGCTTAGTTGAATTGGGGCAACACCCAAAAGAAATGGCAGATACCGTTACAGTAATGGAAAAAATAGGACATTTTCTAGATGATGAAGTGACGGATTTATACCAAGAATGTAGAAATAAAGGCTTGTCAAAAAGAGAAGCTTCACCAGTAATAGCTGAAAAATTAGAAATTTCAAAAATTCTTCGTCGCGCCTCAAAAGGTTGGGATGGTGGCTATGCAATGGCTGGGCTTTTAGGACACGGCGATGCCTTTGTATTTAGAGATCCAGCAGGAATTCGTCCCGCTTATTTTTATCAAGATGATGAAATTGTAGTGGTGGCTTCGGAACGACCAGTTATCCAAACAGTTTTCAATATTGATTTTGATAAAGTGCAGGAATTGCAGCCAGGAAATGCTTTAATCATTAAGAAAAACGGAAAGATAACGGAAGAAGAAATCATAACGCCAACAGTAAAAAAAGCGTGTTCTTTTGAACGAATTTATTTTTCAAGAGGAAGTGATGCCGAAATATACCAAGAACGTAAAAACCTTGGAAAATTGATTTTGCCAGCCGTTTTGGAGGCTATCGATAATGATACCGACAACACCGTTTTTTCCTATATTCCAAACACAGCAGAAACATCATTTTACGGGTTGGTTGAAGCAGCGCAGGATTTTTTAAACCAAAGAAAAAATGATTTTATACTAAAAAATAAAAATACTTTAACGGCACAAACCCTTAAGGAATTACTAAAAGTAAAAATCCGAACGGAAAAAGTGGCCATAAAAGATGCCAAATTGCGGACCTTTATTACCGAAGACAGTAGCCGCGACGATTTGGTGGCACACATTTATGATGTAACGTATGGCGTAATAAAACCAACCGATAATTTAGTCATAATTGACGACAGTATCGTTCGTGGAACTACTTTAAAAATGAGCATTATCAAAATGATGGATCGTTTGAAACCGAAAAGTATCATCGTAGTTTCATCGGCACCACAAATTCGTTATCCTGATTGTTACGGAATTGATATGGCAAAACTGGAAGGATTAGTGGCGTTTCAAGCGGCTTTAGAATTGCTAAAAGAAAGAGATTTATACCATATCGTTGAGTCCGTTTATTTGAAATGCAAAGCACAAGAAAATTTAAAAGACAGCGAAGTAGTGAACTTCGTAACAGAAATTTATGCGCCTTTTCAACCGCAAGAAGTTTCAGATAAAATTGCTGTAATGCTTACAGATATTTCTGTGAAAGCAGAAGTAAAAATCATATTCCAAACAGTAGAAAATTTGCATGTAGCGTGTCCAAAAAATTTAGGAGACTGGTATTTCACGGGTGATTATCCAACGCCTGGCGGGAACCGAGTAGCAAACAGAGCTTTTATGAATTTCTATGAAGGCAAAGACGCAAGAGCGTATTAGTTTATAAAGTTATTAATAAAAAAATGCAATTTAGATTTTTAAAATCCAAATTGCATTTTTTTGCTTCTTGTGCTAATTCCCCCTTTGGGGGTTAGGGGGCCTATTTCTCTAAAGCGTATCTTCTTGAAACTTCAACCCAGTTAATTAAGCTAAAAAACGACTCAATATAATCTGGTCTTCTGTTTTGATAATGCAAATAATAAGCGTGTTCCCAAACATCCATTCCTAAAATTGGAGTTCCGCCACAACCAACGCCCGGCATCAAAGTATTGTCCTGATTTGGAGTACCGCAAACGTCTAATTTTCCGCCTTTATGAACACAAAGCCAAGCCCAACCTGAACCAAATTGTGTAATTCCAGCCTTGCTAAACTTCGCTTTAAACTCTTCAAAAGTTCCAAAAGCACTTTCAATAGCCGCTAATAAATCGCCCGTTGGAAGTCCACCGCCATTTGGCGACATTACAGTCCAAAACAAATTATGATTGAAAAAACCCCCACCGTTATTACGAACTGCAGCGTTTTTCATATCAAGATTTATCAAGATATTCTCAATCGTTTTCCCTTCCATATCCGTTCCAGCAACCGCTGCATTCAAATTGGTCGTGTACGCATTATGATGTTTCGAGTGGTGAATTTCCATCGTGCGAGCATCAATATGTGGTTCTAAAGCGTCATACGCATAAGGTAATTTTGGTAATTCAAATGCCATACTATAGTAGTTTATGATTTATAAATATTTTATTCAAAAATAATCAATTAACTTTGAAAATGGAAATTCTATTTCGTTATATTTCCATCAAATAAATCTATAATGGTTTTTTAGGAGCTATTTCCTGCTGTCATTCCTATCCACGCTAAAAAGCGTGGGATTTTCCCTTCCATCAGGGCTAGGGTTTTCGGAAATAAGAAACTTTTATACAAATAAGAAACAAGAAATCTAAAATCTAAATGCAAAGACCATCATTCTCCATATACGACGCATCGGCAGGTTCAGGAAAAACATACGCCTTGGTCAAAGAATACCTGAAAATTATTTTGGTCGCTAAGAAAAATGATGCCTATAGAAATATCCTCGCCATTACGTTTACCAACAAAGCGGTTCACGAAATGAAAAGCCGAATTGTAGGCAGTTTATCTGAATTTGCAAACGACAATCCCAACCCAAAAGCAGCCGATTTAATGCTCGATTTGTCTCGGGATATTCAACTTTCTGTTTCGAATATCCAAACTAAATCCAAGCAAATCATAAAGCATATTATTCATAATTACGCCGCTTTTGATATTTCTACAATCGATAAATTCACTCACAAAGTGATTCGTGCTTTTGCTCACGATTTAAATTTACCAATGACTTTTGAAGTTACATTGGACACAGAAAACCTATTGACAGAAGCCGTTGACGCTATAATTGCGCAAGCTGGCGAAGACGATATTTTAACAAATTTACTTGTCGATTTTACAATGCAAAAAACCGATGACGATAAAAGTTGGGACATTTCTCGTGAAATTTTAGAAACGGGGCGGTTGCTTTTAAATGAAAATAATCGGGAAGAAGTAACTCATTTTCAAGACAAATCCATCACCGAATTTGTAGAGATAAAAAGTAAAGTAGCCGAAGCGTGTAAAGTTTTGGAAAAAGAAAATTCAGCAGCTTCTCAAAGCATTTTGAATCTTATTGAAACAAACGGAATTGACACCAAATCATTTTCTGCAGGACATTTTCCAAATCATTTGCAAAGTATTATCAATGAAAAATTCAATCCTAAAAATAAAACCTATCACGAATTTGACGATATAAAAATCAATAAAACCGCGAAAGACAGAAATGAAATTGAAGCAATAATTCCTGAAATGATTGTGATTTTAGATTTGATTTACAAGAAATTTGAAAAGCGAGATTTCTACAATGCCTTTCTAAAAAACATAACACCACTTTCATTATTAAATACGGTTAGCAACGAATTGGCAAAAATTCAGAAAGAACAAAATGTACTTTCTATCGCCGAATTTAACGCTATTATTTACCGAGAAATTCAAAATCAACCTGCGCCATTTATTTATGAACGTTTGGGCGAGCGCTACCGACATTTTTTCATTGATGAATTTCAAGACACTTCCGAAATGCAATGGCAGAATTTAATTCCGCTAATTGACAACGCAACATCAAGCGAATTTGAAGGCGAAAAAGGAACTTTGATGATTGTGGGCGATCCAAAACAATCCATTTACAGATGGCGTGGCGGAAAAGCAGAGCAATTTATCGAGTTGAGCAAAACCCATAATCCGTTTAATAATAAGGAAAAGAAATTGTTTCATTTGGATAAAAATTACAGAAGTTATTCGGAAGTTATTGATTTTAACAACAAACTATTTTACTTTTTATCTTCAGAATTTACCAATTTAGATTACCAAGATTTATACGAAAATCACAGTCATCAGAAAGAAAACAATAAGTCAGGCGGTTATGTAAATATTTCATTTATTCCAAAACCCGAAAAACCGGAAGACGACGAAGACGCTTTGGATAAAAATGAATTGTATTTATTGGCAACATTAAATACAATTGAAAAAGTAAAAAAAGAAGGATTCGACTATCAAGAAATAGTAATTTTAACCCGAAAAAGAAGTCAGGGAATTGCCATAGCCAATTATTTAACCGAACAAAACATTCCGCTTTTATCTTCAGAAACCCTGATGATTCAGAACTCTTCGGACGTACAAATGATCATCAATGTTTTAAAATATTTAAAGAATAGCGCCGATATTGAAGCCAAATCGTATTTCTTGCTTTATATTGCAAATCACGTTCAAAATGAATTATCCGTTCACGATTTCATCGCCAAAGGAAAAGAAAAAACACAAGAAGAAGAATTTGAAAAATGGCTTACAGAATTTGATATTTCCCTTTCTTTTCAAGACATTAGAAAAAAATCTTTGTATGAAGCGGTAGAAATTATAGTGAGTAAATTCCTATCCCCAACCCTTTCCAAAGGAAAGGGAGACGGTGCGGATGATAAAGGTCAGAAATTTGGATATATGACAGGCGGAAATTATTCTCATTTATCGCTTGAAAAAGCACAAGAAATGCGAAAAATCCCAACAAATGCCGAAAAGATATTATGGACAGAGCTAAAAGCAAAATCTTTAGAATATAAATTCAGACAACAGCATTTGATAAATGATTTCATAGTGGATTTTGTTTGTTTATCGAAAAAATTAATAATTGAAGTGGATGGAGAATATCATTTCACCGAGGAGCAAATCCAGTTAGATATCGAACGAACACGTATTCTAAATGAATTGGGATTTAAAGTAATTCGCTTTAAAAACGAGGAAGTTACTGGAACTATCTCAACAGTTTTAGAAAAAATAAAAGTAGCGTTATTGTCTCAAAACACAATTTTCATCGACAACGATTCGGTTTCGTCTCCCTTCCCTTCGGGGAGGGTTGGGGAGGGGAACTCATATGTACAATACTTCATCGACATTGTTTTAGAACGTGATGTGAGAAACCAAGCAGGAATTGCAGACTTTTTGAATTATTGGGAGAAAAACGGAGAGAAATTCAGTATTCCATCGCCTGAAGGAGAAAATGCAGTTCGGATTATGACCATTCATAAATCGAAAGGATTAGAATTTCCAATTGTAATTATGCCGTTTGCTGATGAAGATTATGTACGAAAACCCAAAGATAAATTGTGGCTTGATGCTGAAAAAGAAACCTTCGGATTGCCAAAAGTTTTGATAGATAATAGTAGCGCTGTAGAAAATTATGGTGAAGAAGCAGCATTGGTTTACAATCAAAAAAAGCAAGAAGAATTATTGGATAATATCAATGTTTTATATGTGGCATTAACCCGTGCGGAAGAACAATTGTACGTCATTTCTCAATTTTTAGAACCTAATAAAGAAGGAGAATACCCATACAATACCGCTTCGTTTTTTATTAAATATTTGATTGGAATTGGAGTTTATGAGCCAAGTATAATAGAATATGAATTTGGCAATTCGGAGAAATTATCACAGAAAATCGTCGAGAAAAAGGAGATTAAAACCATTCCATTAATTAGTGAAATTCTAAATCCAAAAAGCATTAAAATTGCACAACGCGAAGCTTTAATGTGGGGAACACATCAGCAAGAAGCCATTGAATATGGAAATGTAATTCACGAAATTTTGTCATTTGTAAAAACTAAATCCGATGTTGATTTGGCAATTCTAAAAGCTTTGGAAAATGGTTTAATTACATTAATTCAAAAAGAGGCGGTTTATAAAAGCATTCAAGAAATTGTAAATCATTCGGAGTTAGAAAATTATTTTGCCGAAGGAAATGAAATCTTAAACGAGCAAACGATAATCCAAAAAGAAGGAAAAACCATCAAACCCGACCGAATGGTTTTGGCAAAAAACAAAGAGGTTTTTTTATTGGATTATAAAACAGGAACCCACAATCCAAAATACCAACTGCAATTAGAAAATTATCAAAATGCAATTGAAAAAATGGGTTTCAAAGTGACAAAAAAATCACTTGTATATATAGGAGAAGAAATTAAGGTTGTAAATTTGCAATAATTTCTCAAAAACTAAAACTAAAAAAATGTACGGAAAAATTCAACAATTCCTTCAATCGGAGCTTCAAACTATTGAAGACAACGGAATATTTAAAAAAGAAAGAATTATAACGTCTCCTCAAGGAGCCGAAATTTCTGTTAACGGAGAAACGGTTTTGAATTTCTGTTCTAATAATTATTTAGGACTTTCTTCTCATCCAGAAGTTATTCAGGCAGCAAAAGACACTCTGGATTCGCATGGTTTTGGAATGTCATCCGTTCGTTTTATCTGTGGAACTCAAGATATTCATAAAACATTGGAAGGAAAAATTTCTGAATTTTATGGAACAGAAGACACCATTTTATATGCTGCGGCATTTGATGCAAATGGTGGAGTTTTCGAGCCTTTATTAGGAGATCAAGATTGTATTATTTCAGATAGTTTGAATCATGCGTCCATTATTGACGGAGTTCGTTTGTGTAAAGCCGCCCGATATCGCTATGAAAATAGCAATATGGAAGATTTGGAACAACAGTTAATAAAAGCAACAGCAGCAGGAACTCGATTCAAACTAATTGTTACAGATGGAGTTTTCTCTATGGATGGCGTTGTTGCGCCTTTGGATAAAATTTGTGATTTGGCAGATAAATATGACGCTATGGTTATGATTGACGAATGTCACGCAGCAGGATTTATTGGTGCTACCGGTAAAGGAACGCTTGAAGCCAAAGGGGTAATGGGGCGTGTTGACATAATCACAGGAACATTAGGAAAGGCTTTGGGCGGTGCAATGGGCGGATATACCACTGCCAAAAAAGAAATCATTGAAATATTAAGACAGCGTTCTCGCCCTTATTTATTTTCAAATTCATTAGCGCCAGCAATTGTAGGGGCATCAATAAAGGTTTTTGAATTGTTAGAAAACGATACTTCATTAAGAGATAAATTAGAAGAAAACACTAATTATTTCAAAGCAGGAATGAAAACAGCAGGGTTTGATATCATCGATGGCGATTCTGCAATTGTTCCTGTAATGCTTTATGATGCAAAAATGGCTCAAAACATGGCTAATGAATTGCTTAAAAAAGGGATTTATGTGATTGGATTCTTCTTTCCGGTGGTTCCAAAGGACAAAGCGAGGATTAGAGTACAACTTTCTGCATCTCACACAAAAACACATTTAGACAAAGCTATTTCAGCATTTACTGAGGTTGGCAAAGAATTAAAGGTGATTCAATAATAATAAAACAGTCGCAGTTAAACAGATTTTTTACAATTCTTTTTGTAGTTAAATAATTACACATTACTTTTGTATAAAATAATTTATAATTTAACAAAAATCAAGTATGAAACATCTTAACAAATTAGCAGTTGTTATTTTTCTTTTAGCAGGCTTAGGGTCCCAAGCTCAAGACAGTAACAACCCTTGGGCATTATCATTTGGTGCAAATGCAGTTGACACTAGAGTAAGTGCGGCTTCAAGTATTAAAGATCAATTCTCTCAATATTTTAATGCAAAAGACAATTGGAACATTCTTCCATCTGTATCTTATTTAAATGTGTCAAAATATGTTGGAGATAACTTCTCTTTTGGAGTTACAGGTTCTGTAAATAAAATTTCAAATTTTGTAAATCCTAGAGTAGGAAAAGGACCTTATGAAGTAACTAATCCTGGAGATTTATATTATTATGGTGTGGATGCTGATATTAAATATAGCTTCATGAGCCTTTTAAAATACAAATCTTTTGAGCCATCTGCTCATATTGGTGGGGGTTATACTTTTGTTGGAGAGGTAAGTTCAGGAACTTTAAACGGAGGTTTAGGTTTGACTTATTGGATGTCTGAGCAAGTAGGTATTTCTGTTCAATCTACATACAAACATTCATTTGATGACTCAAGAATTGCAGGTACTGATTTAGCTTCACACATGCAACACTTCGCTGGATTTATTTTCAAATTTGGAGGTAAAGATACAGACGGAGATGGCGTATACGATAGAGAAGATGCTTGTCCAGAAGTTGCCGGTTTAAAAATATACAAAGGATGTCCTGATACTGATGGGGACGGAATTGTTGATGCAAGCGATGCTTGTCCAGATGCTGCAGGTTCAGTTGCAATGAACGGTTGTCCTGATACTGATGGAGATGGAGTTGCTGATAAAGATGATGCTTGTCCAGAAGTTGCTGGATTAAAAGCACTTAAAGGATGCCCTGATACTGACGGAGATGGAATTACGGATTTATCTGATAAATGTCCAAATGTAAAAGGTCCTAAAGAAAACGCAGGTTGTCCTTGGGCAGATACTGATGGAGACACAGTTTTAGACAAAGATGATAAATGTCCTACTGTAAAAGGGACTGTAGCTAACAATGGTTGTCCAGAAGTTTCTGAAGAAGCGGTTAATAAATTAAATGAGTACGCAAAAACGATCTTGTTTAATTCAGGTAAATCATCATTCCAAAAACAAACTTTCCCAGTTTTAGTATCTATTACTTCAATTTTGAAAGAATACCCAACAGCTAAATTTAGTCTTGAGGGACACACTGATAGTACTGGAAAAGCAGCGAATAACATAATTTTATCTAAAGAAAGAGCTGCTGCGGTAAAAAATTATTTAGTTGAAAATGGGATAAGCACTGAAAGATTAACTTCTGAAGGTTATGGAGATACAAAACCAATTGAAAGCAACAAAACCACAAAAGGAAAAGCTGCTAACAGAAGAGTAGAAGTAAAATTAGTAAAATAATTTTATCCTAAAATATTTTTAAATACGCCCCGATTTATCGGGGCGTTTTTTTATATTTATAAAATGATAAAACCTACTTTTTTAGATAAAATAGCACAAGTAATAATTGAAGATTATTCCAATAATCTAAACAATACAATTGTGGTTTTACCCAATAAACGCGCAAAAATATTCTTGATTGAAGCCCTAAAAAGGCAAGTTCAAAACAACATTCTGTCTCCAGAGATTATTAGTATTGAAGATTTTATTCAAAATGTTTCTGGAATTAGAACAATTGACCCAATTGAGTTGGTCTTTGAATTTTATGAAGTTTATCTTTCAATTACAGATATTAAAAACCAACAATCATTTGAACTTTTTGCCAATTGGGCAAAAATGTTACTCCAGGATTTTAATGAAATTGACCGTTATTTATTAGACCCAAATCACGTGCTTTCCTATTTAAAAGATATTGAAGATATTAAGAAATGGGGAATTGAAGTGGAGAATAAAACCAAACTACTAGAAAATTATATCGATTTTTGGAAATTATTACCCCATTTTTACCAAACGCTTTATGCCCATTTGTTGAAAAACAGAATAGGATATCAGGGTTTAATTTATCGGGAAGCGGTTAATAATTTAAATTCTTTTTCTAAAGCAGTAACCGATAAAAAATATGTTTTTGCAGGGTTTAATGCCTTAAATGCTGCCGAAGAAAAAATAGTACAACATTTGATAGCTTCGGATCAAGCTAAGATATATTGGGATATTGACCAAACCTTTTTAAACGATCCTTATCACGACGCAGGATTATTTGTGCGTCGATTTAAAGAAAGTTGGAAACAATATAAGTCAAATTCTTTTGATTGGATTGTAAACGATTTTTCAGAACCAAAAACAATCCAAGTGATTGGAACACCAAAAACTATTGGTCAAGCCAAAATTACAGGAAGTATTATCGAAAAAATAATTCAGGATAATTCAACGTCTACTCTTGACAAAGTGGCTGTTGTTTTGGGAGACGAAAACATGCTTGTTCCACTTTTATATTCGCTTCCAGCAACTGTTGGCGCACTGAATATTACGATGGGATATTCAAGCAAGAACAATCCAGCACAGATTTTAATTTCAAAATTATTCAAAATGCATACCAATTCTTTGTCGCGAAACGCAAAGAATTATGTGTTTTATTACAAGGATGTTTTGGATATTTTAACCCATCCTTTGGTGGAACCCTATTCCAAAACAAGCGCTTTGGTAAACACAATTAATCAATACAATTATACTTTTATTACGCATCAAAAATTGATAGAATTGAATCCAAATCCAAGCGATTTATTTATCTTGTTATTTGGAAAATGGGAAGAAGGCCCGTTAAAAGTTTTAGCTTCTTTATCGAAATTAATGCAAACTATAAAAGCCAATTTGAGTAATAATAGCGACGACGAAAAAATTACAAAAGCATTTGTCTTTTCAATTTTTAAAGTAATTAATAAGTTGATAAATTACTATTCCAAAGGCAAACCTATTGATAAAATCGATACACTTCACGCAATTTACAAACAAGTAATTGATTTGGCTGAGGTTTCTTTTGAGGGAGAACCTTTGAATGGTTTGCAAATTATGGGCGTTTTAGAAAGTCGGGTTTTGGATTTTGAAACCGTAATTATTACTTCAATGAATGAGGGCAAATTACCTGCTGGAAAATCGCAGAATTCGTTTATTCCTTATGATGTGAAAAAAGAATTGGGACTGCCAACTTTTAAAGAAAAAGACGCTATTTATACCTATCATTTCTATCATTTGTTGCAACGCGCAAAAAACATTTACTTGCTTTATAACACCGAAAGTGAAGGTTTAGATGCCGGTGAAAAAAGCCGTTTCATCACACAATTAGAAGTCGAAAAACAAGACAATCATGTTCTTACGCACGAAATATACAATGCTATTCTTCCCCAAAAAGCACATCAACCGATGGTAATTCCAAAGTCAGAATCGGTGATGGAGCGCTTGAAAGAAATTGCCGAAAAAGGGTTTTCTCCGTCTGCATTGACAAGTTATATTCGGAATCCAATCCAATTTTATTTTCAAAAGATTTTGAGAATTAAAGAAGTCGAAGAAGTCGAAGAAAATATTGCTTTGAATACATTAGGGACCATAATCCATGAAACATTAAAAGCATTATACGAACCATTTATTGGAAAATTTATTTCTGAAACAGATATTTTAAACTGCTTTAAGCAAATTGATTCTGAGGTTTTGAAGCAATTTAGAGTGGTATATAAAGAAGGTGAAATCAAAAAAGGAAGAAACCTATTGGCTTTTGAAGTCGCCAAGCGGAATGTTTTTAATTTTTTGAAAGTCGAATTAGAATGCGTTAAAAACGGAGATGCCATTAAAATTTTAGCGTTAGAAAAAACATACGAGGAAACCATAATTCATCCCGATTTGCCTTTCCCAGTTTTGATAAAAGGAAACGTTGACCGGATTGAAGAGCGTAACGGAATCATAAGAATAATTGATTATAAAACGGGAAAAGTTGACAAGGGCGATATTATATTAACTACTTGGAATGGACTTACTGAAGATATTAGCAATGATAAAATAATTCAAGTTTTGGCGTATGCCTTTATGTTTGAAAAATTTGCTTTAGACCAACCGATCGAAGCTGGGATTATCTCTTTCAAAAACTTAAAATCGGGTTTTATGCCTTTTACTTTTAAGCAAGGGAAAGAGATAAATACAACAATTAATAAAGAAACCTTGAAGGATTATTTAGAACAAATTGTGATTTTATTGCGAGAAATATTAGATGAGAATATTCCGTTTGAAGAGAACGTTTAGTTTTTTCAAGTGAAATTTTAAATTACTTTAAGAAATTCGGGTACTATTTTTTCTAATTCCTCTCGATTTTCAATGTGGCTCATGTGTCCGTCAGGGAAAGTTATTAACTCTACATTGGTGTTTTCAATTTGGGCTAAATTGTCTTTGTAAATTAAAACGCCATCTTTTTCTCCAAGAATCAGCAACTTTGGAAATTCACTTTCGTATAAAATAAATTCTCGGTCTTTCCTAATTTTCATTCCTTCCAACGAGGCTACAATTCCCTGTAAAGGAGTTTTTAAAGCTTCTAATTTTACGTTTTCAATTTCTTTTTCAAGACGCTCTCGTTTGTTTTCACTGAATAAATTGGCAATTGACAACCTAACAAAATTGACATAATTTTTTTTTACCGCTTTGATGGCACGATCCCGATTGTGTTTCCGCTCGGCGCTATCTTCCTTGGATGTTGAATTCAAAAGCACCAAACCTTTTACGGTTGCGGGATATATTTCGGCGAAAGCCAAAGCCACATAACCGCCCATTGAATGCCCAACCAAAATTGCTTTCCGAATTCGTAAATGAGACAAAACCGCTTTTATTATTTCCGCATTATTTTCCATCGAATGAACGTATCCGAGACATTCGGTTGCTCCGTGTCCTAATAAATCAATAGTAATTACGCGGTTTTTATGTGATAAAACTGGAGTCAAATCCTTCCACATTGTTTTGTTTTCCAAAAAACCGTGAAGTAAAACCACAGCAGTTCCTTTCCCAGTATCGGAGTAAGAAATTGTCGTGTTTTTGTAGCGGATTTGTTTCAAAAAAAGTTTAAGTTTTAAGTTTAAAGTTTCAGGTGAGTGCGAGCAACTTTAAACCTTAAACTTCAAACAAAATTATGCATTAATAATCGTTTCAATTTCTTCCACTTCAATCGGGATATTTCGCATTAAGTTGAAAGGCTCGCCAGTTTCCTGAACGACAACATTATCTTCTAATCGAATTCCGAAACCTTCCGCTGGAATATAGATTCCCGGTTCAACGGTAAAAACCATATTGGCTTTCATTGGCTCGGTTAAAATTCCATAATCGTGCGTGTCTAGTCCCAAATGATGTGAAGTTCCGTGCATAAAATACTTTTTATAGGCTGGCCATTCTGGATTTTCATTTTGCACATCGGCTTTGTCAATTAATCCCAAACCAAGTAATTCGGAAGTCATTATTTTTCCAACTTCTAAATGATATTGTTTCCAAAGTGTTCCTGGCTTTAGCATTTTTGTAGCTTCATTTTTCACTCTCAAAACCGCATTGTAAACTGTTTTTTGTCTTTCGGAAAAACGTCCCGAAACAGGAATCATACGCGTCATATCACTTGAATAATTAGCGTATTCGGCAGCAACGTCAAGCAAAATCAAATCGCCTGCTTTACATTGTTGATTGTTTTCGATATAATGCAAAACATTAGCGTTATTTCCAGACGCAATTATCGGTGTGTATGCGAATCCTTTCGAGCGATTTCTAATAAATTCGTGGATAAATTCGGCTTCAATTTCATATTCTGTGACATTTGGTTTTACAAACGACAATACGCGACGAAATCCTTTTTCGGTAATGTTACAAGCATTCTGAATTAAATCAATTTCTTCTTTTTCTTTTACTGAACGAATGCGTTGCAAAATCGGATTGCTTTTTGCCACAGCGTGCGCCGGATAGTTGCCTTTCCACCATTTCACAAAACGGGCTTCCCGAGTTTCTGTTTCCACAGTGGCGCGATAATGCTCATTGGTGTTGATGTAAATCGTCTCAGAATGCGTCATCATTTCGAATAAAATCTTCTCGAAATCTTGCAACCAATACACTGTTTTTATTCCTGAAACTTCAAATGCACGGTCTTTAGAAAGTTTTTCGCCTTCCCAAATCGCAATATGATCGTTGGTTTCTTTTAGAAATAAAATTTCGCGCTGGTGATCGTAAGGGGCATCAGGAAATAGCAACAAAATGCTTTCTTCTTGATCCACGCCAGATAAGTAAAAAATGTCGCGGTGTTGTGCAAATGGCAAAGTGCTATCAGCAGAAACTGGATAAATATCGTTAGAATTGAAAACCGCCACACTTTTCGGCTTCATTTGTGCCGAGAATTTTGCGCGATTTTTTATAAATAAAGTACGGTCAATTTGATGGTATTTCATAATGCATAAAATTAGACTACAAATCTAATCAATCCATTTGTAATATCGAGCACCAATTAAGTTTGGATTTTCATTTTCTATTTTATCCAATATCCACTCACTTTTTGGAGATTGAATGCTTTGTTTTTGTTCTTTTTTATGCAGTTTTTCGTAGGATTCAAATCCAATTTCAAAACTATTTTCTAATGTTTCAAACAGATTTACATTGGCAACAGCCGCAGACCAATTGGGTTGAATTGTGCCTTCAAAAACTTTGGATTTAGAACCGCTTCCGTAAGCTAAAAAGCCAAATTTCTCATTGGAAACATCAATTTTAGCATCGTAAAAATGAGCTAATGTTGATAAAAATCCCATAAATATAGAACCTGTATATAAATTCCCAATTAAGGAAGATGCTATTTCTGCTGGCTGTAATTTTTCGGTTACAAAGTTGCGGTATTCGTCGGATTTACTAATCTCTTTTAATTTATTTTGATATTCAGATGTGTCTTCGTTTCCTAAAATAATTTGATTTTCGTGATCTAAAGCATAGATTTCAGTCAACATTCTGCGTCCTTGAAAGGAATACGGCAAGTGCATAATTATACTTTTCCAAGAGGCATAAATGGAAGTGGAAGAATTAGTGTTTTTCTTAAATGAAAAATAAGCGTTTCTAGTTCTGTCCATATAACATTGGTTGGAATATTGACCTTCAAAAACAGGTTGGTCTTTGTGAATTTCAATTTCAGCTTCTAAGTTATCAAACCAATTTTCATTGTTTATATTTCCAGTAATAGTTTCTTTTGAAAGGGTGCGATAGGGTTTAAAAAAATCAAAAACGCCTTTTGTACTGGTTGCCCAAATGTTTTCAAATGCTATAATTCTTGGATTTTCAGTGATTAATAAAGCTACTGCTCCAGCACCTTGCGTATATTCTCCAGTAGAATTTAGATCGTATTTTGCAATATCCGTAGTTACCACAATTGCTTTTTTTGTTGGATTCAATCGCACAAAATCAATGCAGTTTTGCATTGCATCTACGCCGCCAATACACGCAAATGTAAAATCGACAACATCACATTCGGACAAAGTATTTTCGCCAAATTTTTGTTCCATCAAAGCAACTAAAAAAGAAGCGATTGGTTTTGAGCTGTCGATTGCACTTTCAGTTCCAACATAAATCCGTGCAATATCTTCTAAATTGACATTTGAATTTAGGATTAATTTTGTCAAAGCATTGGCGCCAAAAACAACCGTATCTTGATGCGCATCTGGCAATGTCATTTTTAGCAAACCCAACCCTTTTTCTAATTTTTCAGGGTCGATATTTCTGGCTTTCGCCAAAGAATTTATAGATAAATGTATTTTTGCAATATCAAAAGCAATAGCGTCAATTCCGAATTTCATTTTCAATTTTTTTGTAAAATTACAAAGATGAAAGCTATGTTTTATCTAATTAGAGGGCGAAAAAATTGAAATTATGTGATTTTTACGATATTTAAATCAAACCATAAGTTCTACTATGAATTTAATAATTTTAATTTCAAACGAGTCTTTTTTTAGCTATTTTAGCATAAGATTTAATTTAACAAATGTTCTTTTATGAAAATAGTATTTTTAATTTTTTCAATTGGGGTTTTTATAGGTTCATCTGCTCAAAACAAGCAATCGTATCAGGTTTTTAATCAAAAAGGGAAGAAAGTTTGTTATAGAAAAATAATAAACAGTTCCCAAAAATCAGATGTGCTTTTGTTTGGAGAATTCCACGACAATTCGATTGCGCATTGGCTTGAATTAGAAATAACAAAAGATTTATTAGGCAAAAAAAACATAGTTTTAGGTGCAGAAATGTTAGAATCCGATAATCAAAAGCAAGTTAATCAGTATTTGAAAGCAGAAATAAATCAGAAAAAGTTAGACAGTACCGCCCGACTTTGGCCAAATTATAAAACAGATTACAAACCATTAGTTGATTTTGCAAAAGAATTAAAGCTTGCTTTTATAGCTACAAATATCCCAAGAAGGTTCGCGAGTTTAGTTTTCAAAAACGGATTTGAAGCTTTGGATAAATTGTCAGATGAGGAAAAAACTTGGATTGCGCCGTTACCGATTTTATATGATGCTAAATTGCCTGGATATGTAAAAATGGTTCAGGAAATGGGTGGTCACGGGGGCGAAAATCTTCCGAAAGCCCAAGCCGTGAAAGACGCAACGATGGCGTATTTCATAAATAAAAACCGAGTCGAAAATTCTCTTTTCATTCATTATAATGGTTCGTATCACAGTGATAATTTTGAAGGAATTTATTGGTATTTGAAACAACAAAATCCAAATTTGAAAATAAGTACTATTGCAACTGTTTCTCAAAAAGACATCTCAAAATTGGAAGCTGAAAACTACAATAAGGCAACTTTCATAATTGTAATAGACGAAGATGTAACAAAAACGTATTAATTGCATAAAATGAAATTTTGTTTTTTGTTGAATTTTCATTAATTCATTGAATAATTGTAAAAACTTTCAACTATAATTATGCAATAGTCCAAAACACTTTAAAATCATTATAAATAACTACGAAAAGGTTGTAGTATGTTTCATTTATGATTAATTTTGTAAATTATTATATAAAAATTGTTTTTATCATGGCCAATTCTACAGTATTAAAGTCGTCAATCGCTAAAAAAGTAGCTATGGCGCTTTCAGGTCTTTTTTTGATTTCGTTTTTATCGCTTCACTTTTTTATTAATATGGTTTCAGTTTTTAGCGCTGACGCATTTAATGCCATGTCCCATTTTATGGGTTACAATCCTGTCATTCAATTTGTAATGCAGCCCGTTTTAATTGCTGGAGTTATATTTCACTTCGTTATGGGGTTTGTTTTAGATTTAAAAAACAGAAGTGCTAGACCTATTAAATATGCGAATTATAATGGTGCAGCAAATGCATCTTGGACTTCAAGAAATATGATTATTTCTGGAGTAGTAGTTTTGGCTTTTTTGGGATTGCATATGTATGATTTTTGGTTTGCCGAAATGAACTATAAGTATATCGCTGTAAATGTTATCAATGAAAACAGATATTATGAAGAGTTGGTTCATAAATTTGAAAATCCAGTTCGTACTGCCTTGTATTGTATTGCGTTTGTTCTTCTGTCATTGCACTTGTGGCACGGTTTTAATTCGTCGTTTCAATCTGTGGGGTTTAACAATAAATATTCAAAATCATTACATAAATTAGGATATGCTTTTGCAATAGTAGTTCCTTTTGGTTTTATTTTTATTGCTTTATTTCATCATTTTAATCATATTTAATAGTTAATTATAATGGCATTAGACTCAAAAGTTCCTAGTGGTCCAATTTCGGACAAATGGATAAATTATAAAAATCACATCAATTTAGTAAATCCCGCGAACAAACGTAATATCGATATTATCGTTGTGGGAACTGGATTGGCAGGAAGTTCTGCTGCCGCAACTTTGGCAGAATTAGGGTATAATGTTAAAACATTTTGCTTTCAAGATTCTCCACGTCGCGCGCACTCTATCGCTGCACAAGGAGGAATCAACGCTGCTAAAAACTATCAAGGCGACGGAGATTCTACTTTTCGTTTGTTTTATGATACTATTAAAGGAGGCGATTATCGTTCTCGTGAAGCAAATGTGCACCGTTTAGCCGAAGTTTCAACCAATATTATCGACCAATGTGTAATGCAAGGTGTTCCGTTGGCAAGAGAATATGGCGGATTATTAGACAATCGCTCTTTTGGAGGAACATTGGTAGCCAGAACATTTTATGCCAAAGGTCAAACAGGACAGCAATTATTGTTAGGAGCCTATTCTGCTATGAACCGTCAAATAGGTCGTGGTAAAATAAAATCGCATGCACGTCACGAAATGCTAGATTTAGTAGTTGTTGACGGAAAAGCAAGAGGAATTATTGCTCGTGATTTAGTTTCTGGAGAAATAGAGCGCCACTCTGCTCACGCTGTTGTTATTGCTTCAGGAGGTTACGGAAATGTATTTTTCCTATCGACTTATGCAATGGGAAGTAACGCCACTGCAGCTTGGAAAATACATAAAAAAGGTGCGTTTTTTGCTAATCCTTGTTATACACAAATTCACCCAACGTGCATTCCTGTTTCAGGAGATCACCAATCGAAATTGACATTGATGTCAGAATCCCTGCGTAATGACGGTCGGATTTGGGTTCCTGCAAAACTAGAAGATGCAAAAGCCATTCGTGAAGGAAAGAAAAAACCAACCGATTTATCCGAATCAGAAAGAGATTATTATTTAGAAAGAAGATATCCTTCTTTTGGGAATCTTGCTCCTCGTGATATATCGTCGAGAGCTGCAAAAGAGCGTTGCGATGCAGGTTTTGGTGTAAACAAAACCGGTGAAGCGGTTTATTTGGATTTTTCAGATGCTATTCAGCGTTATGGAAAAGAACAAGCTTTCGTAAAAGGTTTAGATGCAAATGATGCAGCTTTGATTATAAAACTCGGAAGAGCAGTTGTTGCTAGTAAATACGGTAACTTATTTCAAATGTATGAAAAGATTGTAGACGAAGATCCTTACACTTCTCCTATGATGATTTATCCAGCCGTGCACTACACCATGGGAGGAACTTGGGTTGATTATAACTTACAAACCACAATTCCAGGATGTTTCTCTATTGGAGAATCCAATTTTTCTGATCACGGGGCAAATAGATTAGGTGCTTCGGCATTGATGCAAGGTTTAGCCGATGGTTATTTTGTGTTGCCCTACACAATTGGAGATTATTTGGCTCCAGAAATAAAAACAGGACCAATATCTACTGATTTGCCTGAATTTGTGGAAGCTGAGAAAAAAGTGAAAGAACAAATCGAGCGATTTATAAATAATAAAGGAACAAAATCTGTTGATTATTTTCATAAGAAATTAGGTAAAATAATGTGGAATAATGTGGGTATGGCTCGAAATGTCAAGGGACTTACCGAGGCTATCGAAGAAATTGCCGCTTTGCGTGAGGAATTTTATAAAGAAGTTATAGTACCTGGAACTGCTGATAGTTTTAATCCAGAATTAGCAAAAGCAGGACGAGTAGCTGATTTCCTTGAACTAGGTGAATTGTTTGCAAAAGACGCACTACATCGTAACGAATCTTGTGGAGGACACTTCCGTGAAGAATATCAAACCGAAGATGGAGAAGCACAACGTGACGACGAAAATTTTGCGTATGTTGCGGCGTGGGAATACAAAGGCAAACCTAGTGATGCTGTTTTACACAAAGAACCATTGATTTACGAAAATATTAAATTAGCTACTCGTAGTTATAAATAGAAATTAGTCCAAAGTCAAACTTCTTAAAGTCATTTGACTTTAAGTCTTTCAAACTAAAAATTATGAAACTAAAATTAAAAATATGGCGTCAGCCAAATGCAAAATCGGCCGGAAAAATTGTTGACTATTTTGTTGATGGTATCGAAAGCGATATGTCTTTTCTAGAAATGTTAGACATTCTAAACGAAGATTTAATTCAAAAAGGCGAAGACACCGTTGCTTTTGACCACGATTGTCGCGAAGGCATTTGCGGAAGTTGTTCTCTTTTTATAAATGGCGAAGCGCACGGACCAGACAGAGGAATACCAACTTGTCAATTGCACATGCGAATGTTCAAAGACGGAGATGAAATTTATATTGAACCTTTTAGAGCAAAAGCGTTTCCTATTATAAAAGATCTTGTAGTAGACAGAAGTTCTTTTGATAGAATTCAGCAAGCAGGTGGTTTTGTATCTATAAATACATCAGGAAACCCTGTAGATGCGAATACCATTCCAATTCCAAAAAAAGATGCAGACAGGGCATTTGATGCTGCAACTTGCATAGGTTGTGGAGCTTGTGTGGCTACTTGTAAAAACTCATCGGCGATGTTATTTGTTGCTGCCAAAGTTTCTCAATATGCTTTGTTACCACAAGGAAGAGTAGAAGCCACAGATCGAGTTTTAAATATGGTAGCTCAAATGGACGCTGAAGGTTTTGGTAACTGCACGAATACAGGCGCTTGCGAAGTGGAATGTCCAAAAGGAATTTCCCTTGACTATATTGCTCAAATGAACAGAGAATATTTATCGGCAAGCTTGAAAGGGTAAAAATATTTTTTACAATAATATAAAGACTGTTCGAAAGACAGTCTTTTTTTTGCTTTTTATTGATTAATAACAATTACTAATAAATAGCAACATTAGAAACAAATGATTAAATTTGCGACTTATTCCTGAAATAAATTTGGGATTTATAAAAATTATGATATGTTACAAATAGTATTTATTAGAGAAAATCAGGAAAAAGTAATCAAAGCATTGGCAAAGAGAAACATAGACGCCAAAGTTACAGTTGATGAAGTGGTCCAATTAGATGAAAAACGAAGAGCTACGCAAGTAGAATTAGACAACATCTTATCCGAATCTAATAAATTATCCAAAGATATTGGCGATTTAATGAAAGGTGGCGAAAAATCAAAAGCTGCTATTTTAAAAGAAAAAACAGTACTTCTAAAAGAAAAAAGCAAAGATTTAGCTGAAAAAGCTGATGCTTTGGCTCACGAATTATTAGAAAAATTGTATACTTTACCAAACCTTCCTGCAGATAGTGTTCCTGTTGGAAAAACTCCTGAAGAAAATGTAACTGTTTTTCAAGAAGGTGCAATTCCTGTTTTACATGAAGGTGCGCAACCGCATTGGGAATTAGTTAAAAAATACGACATCATCGATTTCGAATTAGGAAATAAAATCACAGGTGCCGGTTTTCCTGTTTATAAAGGTAAAGGAGCCAAATTACAACGGGCTTTAATTACCTATTTTTTAGATAAAAATACCGATGCCGGTTATAAAGAATACCAAGTTCCTCATCTTGTAAATGAAGCTTCGGCTTATGGAACGGGGCAATTGCCAGACAAAGAAGGGCAAATGTATCACGATGCCACCGATAATTTATATTTAATTCCTACGGCGGAAGTACCCGTTACCAACTTGTTTCGCGATGTGATTTTGAACGAAAATGAATTGCCAGTTTTAGCAACAGCTTATACGCCTTGTTTCCGAAGAGAAGCAGGTTCTTATGGTGCTCACGTTCGTGGATTGAACCGTTTGCACCAATTTGACAAAGTAGAAATCGTACGAATTGAACACCCTGATAAATCGTACGAAGCTTTAGAAGGAATGGTAGAACACGTGAAAATGATTCTTCAAGAATTGAAATTACCGTACCGAATTTTGAAACTTTGTGGTGGTGACATGGGTTTTACATCGGCATTAACCTATGATTTTGAAGTGTTTTCAACTGCGCAAGATCGTTGGTTAGAAATTTCATCGGTTTCTAATTTTGAGACATTTCAAGCCAATCGTTTGAAATTACGTTTTAAAGATAAAGACGGAAAAAATCAATTGGCACACACTTTAAACGGAAGTTCATTGGCTTTGCCAAGAGTTTTGGCAGGAATATTAGAAAACTATCAAACGACGGAAGGAATCTTAATTCCAGAGGTTTTGAGAAAATATACTGGTTTTGATTTGATTGACTAATAACGATAATCTTTGAAGAACAGTGTACTAAATTGGCACAAAAAGTGTTACTTTAGTACATTGTTTTTTTAATACATTTTTGAAATGAAAAAAATAATTTTCCTTTTTTCTCTGTTTTATTCCCTAATTGGTTTCTCGCAAGACGACCAATTGGCGATGAACTATTTTGAAAAAGGAGAATTTGAAAAAGCACTTGTTTCTTTTCAAGAATTGTTAACTAGACAATCTGGAAATGGATATTATTTCCAAAAAACTGTTGAATGTTACCAACAACTTAAACAATATGACGTAGCTGAAAAAGCAATTTTTAATTGGCTGGAAAATCACAAACAAATATCGCTTTTAGTAGAATTAGGATACAATTATCAACTAAAAAAAGAGGAAAATAAAGCTAAAAAGTACTATGAACTAGCATTGAATGAAATCAAAAAAAATCCAATGAGCGTTTTTATAATAGCTGGTGCCTTCGAAAAAAAAGTATTACTCGATTATGCGTTACAAGCCTATCAAATGGCACTTGATTTAGATAAAAATCTCAATTTTAATTTTCAAATGGCATTGCTTTATGGTCAAAAAGGTGATTCGGATAAAATGATTGAAAAATTCTTGGAAGAATCATTCAAAAATCCTCAAAACCTAATAGCAATTCAAAATCAGTTTTCAAGATTTATGACAGAAAATGCCGATGTGAATTTTAATAATGCCTTGAAAAAAGCATTACTAATTAGAACGCAGCAAAACCAAGATGTGTTTTGGAATCAGTATTTGAGTTGGTATTTTATACAACAAAAAGAATTTGGAAAAGCTTTTATTCAAGAAAAAGCAATTTACAAACGAAATCCTGAATCACTTTTTAATATTGTGAATTTGGCTCAAATTGCCATTGAAGAAGACGAAAAAGAAACGGCAAAAGAAATCTTGACTTTTGTTTTAGAGAATACGCAGGATATGGAATTACAAATCCAAGCGCATTATTTTCTTACAGAAATGAAGATTAATAATCCGTTTGAAAAAGATTTGTTCGCAATCGAAACTGAATTAAATTCTTTATTGAAACAATTCGGAATTACGCCATATTCTTTAAAATTACAGATTTTAAAAGCGCATTTTGATACCTTTCAAATGAAAAATCCAACGCAAGGAAAAGCCATTTTGAAAACCGCTTTAGATCTTCCTTTGAACGAATATCAAAAAGCAGATGTCAAAATGGAATTGGCAGACATCTTTTTATTTGAAGAAAAATTCAACCAAGCTTCTTTGTATTATTCTCAAATTGAGGAAGATTTAAAAAATGACGTTGTTGGACACGAAGCAAGTTTGAAATCTGCAAAAACAAGTTATTTTAAAGGAGATTTTGTTTGGGCTTTGAAACAATTTAAAGAACTGAAATCGGTTTCTTCACAATTAATTGCCAATGATGCGTTAGAATATTTTCTATTAATTAATGACAATACCATAGCCGATTCTACACAAACTGCATTGAAACAATTTGCTCGAGCAGATTATCTTTTGTACCAAAATAAACCACAGGAAGCATTACTTCAATTTCAAGACATTCTGAAAAATTTCAAAGGACAAGAAATCGAAAGCGTTACCTTATATCGATTGGGAAAAACATACGAAAAATTAGGAGATTATTTTTCGGCTTTAAGCCAATACCAAACAATAATAGACAAACATTCTGATGGCATTTATGTAGATGAAGCATTATATTTTTCGGCTGAAATTTATAATAAACAGCTAAAAGATACTGAAAAGGCAAAACCACTTTATGAAAAATTAGTGTTTCATCACGAAGACAGTATTTATTTTGTAGATGCGAGAAGAAAATTCAGGGAATTGCGAGGAGACCTTGCCCCCTAACCCCCAAAGGGGGAACAATAGAAACGATATTATATTTAAATAAAAACAAATTAATGATATTCACTTTCGGCTCCCTTTCCTTTGGAGAGGGTCGGGGAGAGGATTAAACAATAAGAAATGATAATTTACAACGTAACAATTAACATTCACGAAAGTGTTCACGACCAATGGATGACCTGGATGCAAGAAAAACACATTAACGATGTTCTTGCAACAGGAAAATTTTCATCGGCAAGAATGGTAAAAGTACTTATTGAAGAAGAAATGGGCGGAGTTACCTATTCTATTCAATATACCACGGATAATAAAGAGCTGCTTCAAAGATATTACGAAGAAGATGCACCAAGATTGAGAGAAGAAGGAGCGGCATTGTTTGGCGATAAAATGTTGGCATTCAGAACGGAATTAGAATTAATTTCGGAACATTAAAATAGGTTTTTTTTGAAACTTGAAGTCGCAATTTGCGACATCTACATAGAATAAAATACTATTGGAGGTCACAATTTGCGATCTCCAGATTAAAATATAAACCAAAAAAAAATTATGAGCACCGAAATTTCGTTAATTCCAGATGATGTAGTAATAAACAAAATTTACTTTTTTATAAATCAAAAAGTAATGTTAGATAGAGATTTGGCGCTGCTTTATGGTGTTGAAACCAAAAGATTGAAAGAGCAAGTTAAAAGGAATTTATCAAGATTTCCTGAAGATTTTATGTTTGAATTGACTCAAGAAGAATTTGAAAATTGGAGGTCGCAATTTGCGACCTCCAATTCCGACAAGATGGGATTAAGGTATGCTCCTATGGTTTTCACAGAACATGGAGTTTTGATGCTTTCGAGTATATTGAACAGTGAAAAAGCCATTCAAACAAATATTCAAATTATGAGAATATTTACAAAAATTAGAAAAATGCTGGTTGATACCACCGAACTAAGATTGGACGTGGAAACAATCAAAAAGAAAATTGAAAATCAAGGGAAAAATATTGAACTCGTTTTTCAATATCTTGATGAATTAATCGAAAAACAGGAACCAAAAACGGAACGGGAAAAAATCGGATATAAAAAATAGTTCAATAATTAATTTATACTATTCAGATTATTTGTTGCAACAAAAAAGTAAGCTGGCATTGCGCCTCACAATGATATTATGGAAAAAGTAAAAGCAAAAAAACACCTTGGACAGCATTTCTTAAAAGACGAAAGTATCGCCGCCGCAATTGCCGATACTTTGAATTTTGAGGGATATCAAGACGTTTTAGAAATCGGGCCAGGAATGGGAGTTTTGACCAAGTATTTATTGGAAAAGCCTATAACTACTTATGTCATTGAAATTGATACAGAATCGGTGACGTATTTAGATGAAAACTTTCCGAAATTAAAAGATAAAATCATTTCAAAAGATTTTTTGAAATACAATATAAATGAAACTTTCGAAGGCAAACAATTTGGTATAATTGGGAATTTTCCCTACAATATTTCTACACAAATTGTTTTCCGAACTTTAGAATACCGCCATCAAATTCCAGAATTTGCAGGTATGTTTCAAAAAGAAGTTGCCGAAAGAATTTGTGAGAAAAAAGGAACTAAAGCGTACGGAATTTTATCGGTTTTGGTTCAGGCGTTTTATAATGCAGAATACCTATTCACAGTGGACGAACACGTTTTTATACCACCGCCAAAAGTAAAATCTGGAGTGCTACGATTGCGTCGAAAAGCAGATTATAGTTTGCCTTGTGGTGAAAAATTATTCTTTACCGTAGTAAAAACTGCCTTTCAACAGCGCCGAAAAACATTGCGGAATAGTTTAAAAACACTAAATTTGTCGGATAATTTGCGAGAAGACACTATCTTTGACCTTCGTCCAGAACAGTTGAACGTGCAACAATTTATAGAACTCACCCAAAAAATAGAAGCCGATGCAGTTTAAAATCAGTAAAGAGCTTATTGTTCAAATTGAACAACTTATCAAAAGTAATGACGACCAACAATTGGAAGTGTTGCTTAATGATATGCACCATGCTGATATTGCTGAAATTCTTGAAGAGCTTGATTTTAATGAAGCAACCTACATTTTTAAGGTATTAGACAGTGATAAAACTGCCGAAATCTTACTAGAATTAGATGAAGATTTAAGAGAAAATATTCTTAGCCGTTTGTCGCCAAAAGAAATCGCCGAAGAACTTGACGAATTAGATACAAATGATGCTGCGGATATTATTGCCGAACTCTCTCAAAGTAAAAAAGAAGAAGTAATCTCGGAACTTCAAGATGTTGAACACGCAAAAGACATTGTCGATTTATTGCGTTACAAAGAAGATACTGCAGGTGGAATTATGCACAAAGAATTGGTAAAAGTTTATGAAAATTGGAATGTACTTACCTGCATAAAAGAAATGCGTATTCAGGCCGAAAATATTTCTCGAGTGCATTCTATTTATGTTGTCGATGAACAAGATAAATTATTGGGTCGTCTTTCTTTAAAAGATTTGTTAACAACATCAGCTAAAACACCTATTAGCGAAGTCTATATTCGTAAATTAAATTTCGTAAAAGTAGATACCGAAGACGTTGAAGTGGCTCGAATTATGCAAAAATACGATTTAGAAGCTATTCCTGTAATTGACGAATTGGGGAGATTAGTAGGCCGAATTACCATTGACGATATTGTAGATGTAATCAAAGATGAAGCCGATCAAGATTACCAAATGGCTGCTGGTATTTCTCAAGATATTGAAGCCGATGATAGCATTATCGAACATACAAAAGCACGATTACCATGGTTAATATTAGCACTTCTAGGAGGTTTTATCTCTGTGAAAGTTTTAGGATTGTTTGAAGGAGCAATGTTGGAACATGGAAATTTATTCTTTTTTACGCCTTTAATTGCCGCTATGGCTGGAAATGTTGGGGTACAATCTTCAGCAATAATCGTGCAAGGTTTGGCAAACGACTCCTTAAGCGGCACTTTATTTAACAGATTAATAAAAGAAGTTTCTTTGAGTTTATTGAACGGAATAATTCTAGCAATCATTTTATTTTTAGGGAGTCATTTCCTACTAAATGTTGAAATTATTATTGGCATAATTGTAACTACGGCATTGATTTCTGTAATAATAATAGCCTCATTAATAGGGACATTTATACCACTATTGTTAAATAAATTTAAAATTGATCCCGCTTTAGCAACAGGTCCATTTATCACTACAAGCAACGATATTTTTGGAATACTTATCTATTTCTCTATTGCAAAATTAATATTAGGAGGTTTTTAAATACTAAAAAATGAAAATTCACATCATCGGAGGCGGAAATTTAGGCGTAGCAATTGCTATTGGAATCTCTAAATATTCCTCTGGAAATCAAGTAACAATTACCCGAAGAAATACTGAAAGCATTCTATATTTGGAGCAACAAGGAATCAAAGTTTCCTCAAATAATAAGCACCAAATTCAAGATGCCGATGTTATCATCTTAACTATAAAACCATACCAGGTTGATACCGTTTTAGAAGAAATTTTACCTTCAATAAAAACCAAAATCATTGCATCGGCAGTAAGTGGACTATCAATTGAATCGCTTCAAGAAAAAACCAATTCTGCAAATACAATAATTCACATAATGCCCAATATTGCGGCTCGTTTTGGCGAATCGGCAACCTGTATTTCCTATCTTGAAAAAGACAAAAATGACGCACAAAAAGTCATCCAACTATTCAATGATTTAGGCACCGTTTCCGTAATTGACGAAAAATTAATGGACGCCGCAACCGTACTTGGCGCTTGTGGAACTGCTTATGCACTTCGCTATATTCGCGCCTCGATGCAAGCAGGAATCGAAATTGGCTTCGATGCTGCTACCGCACTTTCCATCGCTTCACAAACTGCAAAAGGCGCAGCAACAATGGCTTTAGAAGAAAAAATCCATCCAGAACAACTAATAGACCGCGTAACCACACCGCAAGGCTGCACCATTGTTGGCCTCAACGAAATGGAACACGAAGGTTTCAGCTCCTCACTAATTAAAGGAATCAAAACTTCCTTAAAGAAAATTAAAGAATAATTTTTTTTATTTGGGATACCCTATAAAGCAAAAAAAACCCGTTTAAAACGGGTTTTTCTATACTTTTAATTTTTCTATTTCAACAATCCATCCAATTGTTCTTGAAGTTTTGATGACGATGGTCTTGCTGCATCAGCGCTGACTACTTTCCCGCTTGGGTCAATTAAAATAAATCTAGGAATACTATTAATGCTGAAACTTTTCATGAAATCGGAGTTCCAGTTTTTGTCAGCAAATAATTGAATTCCACCCAACTTTTTCTCTTCAACAAATTTTTTCCATTTCTCTAAATCCTTATCCACATCAATCGAAATACTCACAAAAGCAATGTTTTTATTCTGGTATTTTTCTTCAACTTTTTTCAAAAATGGAATTTCAGCACGACAAGGACCACACCAAGTAGCCCAAACATCTATGTAAACATATTTCCCGTTTAAGTCGGAAAGTTTGGTAGTTCCGCCTTTAAAATTCACATAATCAAAACCTGGAGCCATTGTATTATTAAGTTTTAGCTTTTCCTTGCTTTCTTTGAAATAGGCAGTCATTCCAGCTCTTGAGTCTTCTATATTATTTTTTTGCAATGCAATAAAATTAACATCTAAATTGCTTCCTTCTAATTTTGCTAAATCCGATTTGTTTTTGTTTTCTATTGCAACCATAAAATCAGATTCATTCAAATCGATTAATTTATTTAAATCAAAAGAGCTTCCAGAAAGCATGGCTTGCGCTAAATAATTATTTTCAGCGGAACCAATTCCTGAATATACAATAGATTCATCAAACATTTTTGCATCCATTTTCAAAGTCAAATCATAGCCGCTTTTTAAATATAATTCGGTATATTCTACTCCGTCAAACATCTGATACAGCCCCTCTTTTATATGCAAAGTATCTTTGAAAACTCCGTCTTTATTGACTTGGATTTTTTTATACACTTTTCTACCGTCTTGAATAGAAATAAAATCACCGTTTTTATTGGCGATTTCAGCTTGAAAGCTAACGTAGTTTTTTGTTTGAGCAACAGATAAAATGGAATGTCCAAGGAACAATCCTAACAAGAATATTTTTTTCATTGGTTTTAAATTTAAATTAGACATCAAACGTAAGGTTTATAAGTTTATAAAAATTAATTTTAACACTAAATCCTTAATCAAAAAACAAAATAGTATTTTTGTAGTCTAAAATTTCAATAATGTATAGAAGTCATAGTTGTGGTGAATTAAACGCTGCTCATATTAATACGGAAGTTACACTTGCTGGTTGGGTTCAAAAATCACGTGATAAAGGATTTATGAATTGGGTGGATTTGCGAGATCGTTATGGCGTTACCCAATTGCTATTTGACGAAAGTCGAAGCAATAAAGTAGTTTTTGAACTCGCTAAAACCCTCGGTCGTGAATTTGTAATTCAAGTAAAAGGAACCGTTATTGAGCGGGAATCAAAAAATTCAAATATGAAAACGGGCGATATTGAAATTTTAGTTTCAGAAATGACTATTTTAAATGCTGCTCTAACTCCGCCTTTCACAATTGAAGATGAAACCGATGGGGGAGAAGACATCAGAATGAAATACCGCTATTTGGATATTCGTAGAAATCCTGTGAAAAACAACTTGCTTTTTCGACATAAAGTGGCAATGGAAGTGCGAAAATACCTTTCAGATTTGGATTTTTGCGAAGTAGAAACGCCTTATTTGATCAAGTCAACTCCAGAAGGCGCAAGAGATTTCGTAGTTCCGAGTCGAATGAATGCGGGACAATTTTATGCCTTACCACAATCGCCACAAACCTTCAAACAATTATTGATGGTGGGTGGAATGGACAAATATTTCCAAATCGTGAAATGTTTCCGCGATGAGGATTTGCGCGCCGACAGACAACCAGAATTCACACAAATCGATTGTGAAATGGCTTTCGTAGAACAAGAAGATATTTTGAATGTTTTTGAAGGATTGACACGTCATTTACTGAAAGAAATTAAAGGCATTGAAGTGGAAAAATTTCCTAGAATTACCTACGATTATGCAATGAAAACCTACGGAAATGACAAACCAGATATTCGTTTCGGAATGGAGTTTTGCCCCCTAACCCCCGAAGGGGGAACATTTGAACCTGCAGGTTTTCCCGTTTTTGATGCGGCAGAATTAGTAGTTGGAATCAATGTGAAAGGTTGTGCAGAATACACCAGAAAACAAATCGACGATTTAATTAATTATATCAAAAGACCACAAATAGGCGCTACAGGCTTGGTTTGGGTAAAATATAATGCCGATGGAACCTTAAAATCTTCGGTTGACAAATTCTATTCTGAAGAAGTTTTAAAAACTTGGGCCGATAAAATGAATGCCAAACCAAACGATTTAATGTTAGTAATTTCAGGTCAAGCCGATAAAACAAGAACCCAACTTTCCGCTTTACGAATGGAATTAGCTAAGCGTTTAGGATTGAGAAATCCCGCAGAATTTGCACCATTATGGGTAGTTGATTTCCCTTTATTAGAATTAGATGAAGAATCTGGAAGATGGCATGCAATGCACCATCCGTTTACCTCGCCAAAACCGGAAGACATGGATTTGTTGGAAACCAATCCTGGAAAAGTGCGTGCCAATGCCTACGATATGGTGTTAAACGGAAACGAAATTGGCGGTGGTTCTATCAGAATTCACGACAAAGCAACGCAACAATTGATGTTCAAATATTTAGGTTTCACCGAAGAAGGCGCCAAAGAACAATTTGGTTTCTTGATGGACGCCTTTCAATTTGGCGCGCCACCACACGGAGGATTGGCTTTTGGATTGGACAGATTGGTTGCCATTTTGGGCGGACAAGAAACGATTCGCGATTTTATTGCCTTTCCAAAAAACAATTCTGGTCGTGATGTAATGATTGATGCGCCGTCCATAATCGATGAAACGCAGTTAAACGAGTTGCATTTAAAATTAGATAGTGTGTAATTCATCGATGAAATGTGCTCGAAAACACTGAATATCAATTATTTTACAAAAAAATTACACACAAATGATTTTCGTATTACAATAAAGTTTACATTTGCGTCATTATAAATTATTATTATTTTTACAATGCGTACAGGTACAGTTAAATTTTTCAATGAATCTAAAGGTTACGGATTCATTACAGACGAAGAAACAGGAAAAGACATTTTTGTGCATGCTTCAGGAATCAGAGCGGAAGAATTACGCGAAGGTGACAGAGTTAGCTACGAAGAAGAAGAAGGAAGAAAAGGTAAAGTTGCTGCACAAGTTGCAGTACTTGAAGACTAAAAATATATATATTTTTGTTACCTAAAGTGTAAACGTTTCGGATCATTTCGGAACGTTTTTTTTTAAATTATCCTCAAATATTTTGTCGAAATAACGAATTCTGCCATAGAATTATCTGACAAATTAAAATAGCTTGACAAACTCCCAAACCAAGCGTTATTTATAATCAGTAAAAATTAGAAAAATATATCGATGTAGTTATTACGAATTTTTATTATTTCGTTGCTAAATCAATTATTGAAAGTTATCTTTGCGGGTAAAATCAAAGGTTAAAAACAATTACTATGCAATCAAGTTTATCCAGTTATTTTCCAATACTTATGCAAATGCTTTTAGCAGTTGGTTTTGTTGTGGGAATGATCATAATTTCGGGGAAATTAGGTCCAAAAAGATCGTCGGCAACAAAAGATAAAAATTTTGAATGCGGAATAGAATCTGTTGGAAATGCACGAATCCCTTTTTCGGTAAAATATTTCTTAGTTGCCATATTGTTTGTGCTTTTTGATGTTGAGGTTATTTTCTTATATCCTTGGGCAATCAATTTTAAGGAGTTGGGAATGGAAGGAATGGTGAAAATGGTGATTTTTATGGCTTTACTTTTAGTTGGTTTTTTCTATATCATCAAAAAGAAAGCGTTGGAGTGGGAATAAATAATTATTTTAAATGTTGAATTTTAAATTTTAAATGATGTCATTTAATTTATAATTCAAAATTTATAATTCATAATAATAAAGATGACTGAATCTAAAACAAATATGGTTGAAGCGCCTGAAGGGGTTGTAGGAGAAGGGTTCTTCGCTACAAAACTGAATGATGTTGTTGGATTAGCGAGAGCCAATTCACTTTGGCCTTTGCCCTTTGCAACTTCTTGTTGTGGAATTGAATTTATGGCTACGATGGCTTCGCATTATGATTTGGCACGTTTCGGTTCTGAAAGAGTGAGTTTTTCTCCTCGTCAAGCGGATATGTTGATGGTAATGGGAACAATCTCAAAAAAAATGGCGCCAATTTTACGTCAGGTTTACGAACAAATGGCAGAACCACGTTGGGTAATTGCTGTTGGAGCTTGTGCTTCTTCAGGCGGAATTTTCGACACGTATTCTGTACTTCAAGGAATTGACAAAGTGATTCCAGTTGATGTTTATGTGCCAGGTTGTCCACCAAGACCAGAACAAATTGTTGATGGCGTAATGAAATTGCAAGAATTGGTTAGATCCGAATCGGTACGAAGAAGAAGTTCTCCAGAATACCAAGAATTATTAGCTTCTTATAATATAAAATAATGGCTTTAGATACCACTCAAATTCAAGATAAATTAGTTGCAACATTTGGCGAAAGCGTTTTTAATTTCACTCAGGAAAAATCTATTTTTTCGCTTGAAGTGGCTTCCGATAAAATCACTGCAGTTTTACTTTTCCTTAAAAATGATGAAACTTTGCGTTTTAACTTTCTTACCGATTTATGTGGAATTCACTATCCTGAAAACGATGAAAACCATCAATTCACAGTAGTTTATCATCTTCATAATTGGATTGATAATGTGAGAATCAAAATCAAAACCTATATATCAGGGACAAATCCAGAAATAAAAACAGTCTCAAATATTTTTCTTTGCGCCAATTGGATGGAAAGAGAAACGTATGATTTTTATGGAATAAACTTTATTGGTCATCCACAATTGAAACGTATTTTGAATATGGATGAAATGATATCTTTTCCAATGAGAAAAGAATTTCCATTGGAAGACGGTGGAAGAACCGATAAAGACGACCGTTTTTTCGGTAGAACAATAGACAATTGCTAAAAACACAATATATAATTTTTCACATTAAATAAATGTCAGAACTATTATTACCACCAGAGCATCGATATGCTGAAATTATTAAAAAGCGTCAAAATGAAGACGGAAGCGAGCTTTCGATTCTTAATTTAGGACCAACGCACCCAGCGACACATGGTATTTTTCAAAATATTTTGTTGATGGATGGCGAGCGAATTTTAGAAGCCGAACCAACCATTGGATACATCCACAGGGCGTTTGAAAAAATTGCAGAAAACCGACCTTTTTATCAAATCACACCACTGACGGATAGAATGAATTATTGTTCATCGCCAATCAATAACATGGCGTGGTGGATGACCATGGAAAAATTATTAGATATTGAAGTTCCTAAAAGAGCACAATATTTAAGAGTTATTGTAATGGAATTGGCGAGAATTACGGATCACTTGATTTGTAATTCCATCCTTGGTGTGGATACAGGAGCTTATACTGGTTTCTTGTACGTTTTCCAATTTAGAGAAAAAGTATACGAAATCTACGAAGAAATTTGTGGCGCTCGTTTAACAACAAATATGGGAAGAATTGGTGGTTTCGAAAGAGATTGGTCGCCAGAAGCTTTCCGAAAATTGGATGTTTTTTTAGAGGAATTTCCAATAGCTTGGAAAGAATTTGAAAACCTATTTGAAAGAAACAGAATTTTCATTGATAGAACCGTAAATGTAGGGCCGATTTCTGCTGAAAAAGCAATGGCTTACGGATTTACAGGTCCTAATTTACGTGCTGCAGGTGTTGATTATGACCTTCGTGTCGCACAACCGTATTCTTCTTACGAAGATTTTGATTTCATCGTTCCTGTTGGAAAATCAGGCGATACCTACGATCGTTTTTGTGTTCGTAATGCCGAAGTTTGGGAAAGTTTGAGCATCATTCGTCAAGCATTAGCAAAAATGCCTGCTGGAAATGACTTTCACGCCGATGTTCCCGATTATTATTTGCCACCAAAAGAAGATGTTTATCATAATATGGAATCCTTAATTTATCATTTCAAAATTGTAATGGGTGAAGTTCCTGTTCCAGTTGCCGAAATATATCACGCCGTTGAAGGCGGAAATGGAGAATTAGGATTTTATTTAGTAACCGATGGAAGCAGAACACCCTACAGATTACATTTCAGAAGACCTTGTTTTATTTATTACCAAGCTTATCCTGAGATGATTAAATGCGCATTATTATCTGATGCGATTGTTATTTTGTCGAGTTTGAATGTTATTGCTGGTGAATTAGACGCTTAGCCCCCTAACCCCCGAAGGGGGAATATTGAGAGAGCTAAAAAAATATAGAAATGAATGTTTATTATTAATTAAATTATAACTCGGCTCCCTCCCCTTTGGGGAGGGCTGGGGTGGGGCTTATGGAACATACACATTACAAGCAGGAAATAAATATCACAGAAGCATTGATGGTTCGCATCAATGAATTGATAAGTCATTATCCTGAAGATAAAATAAAATCGGCTTTATTGCCAGTCTTGCACGTAGTTCAAGACGCACACGACAATTGGTTGAGCTTGGAATTAATGGACAAAGTGGCTGAAATTTTACGCATCAAACCCATTGAAGTTTATGAAGTAGTTTCGTTTTATACGATGTACAATCAAAGACCAATTGGGAAATATATGTTTGAATTTTGCCAAACTTCGCCTTGTTGTTTGAATGGTGTGGAAGATTTAATGGATTACACTTGCGAAAAACTAGGTGTAAAAGTAGGCGAACCATCAGCTGACGGACTTTTTGAAGTAAGAGGTGTTGAATGTTTAGGTGCTTGTGGTTATGCCCCAATGATGCAATTGGGAGATTTCTATAAAGAACATCTTACCAAAGAAAAAATCGATCAATTGATTGTTGATTGTAAAGAAGATAAAATTACGTTACACGATAAATAATATGTCACAAAAAATATTATTAGACAAAATAAATGTTCCGGGTATTAGAACCTACGAAGTATATCGCCAAAATGGTGGTTACGCTTCTGTTGAAAAAGCTATGAAAACAATGACCCCAGATGAAGTTGTGGAAGAAGTGAAAACTTCGGGACTTCGTGGTCGTGGTGGAGCAGGATTTCCAGCAGGGATGAAATGGAGTTTCATTGATAAAAAATCAGGAAAACCAAGACATTTAGTTTGCAATGCTGATGAATCAGAACCGGGGACTTTCAAAGACCGTTATTTGATGGAATTTATTCCGCATTTATTAATTGAAGGAATGATTACTTCGAGTTTTGCGTTGGGAGCCAATTTATCTTACATCTATATTCGTGGTGAATATATGTGGATTTATAAAATATTAGAAAGAGCCATCGCCGAAGCAAAAGCAGCTGGTTGGTTAGGAAAAAATATATTGGGAACCGGTTACGATTTGGAACTCTATGTTCAAATTGGAGCTGGAGCCTACATTTGTGGTGAAGAAACCGCATTAATAGAATCATTGGAAGGAAAAAGAGGAAATCCTCGAATCAAACCACCATTTCCAGCAGTTTCAGGACTTTGGTCAAATCCAACTGTGGTAAATAATGTAGAAACTATTGCGGCTGTGCCTTGGATTGTCAATAATTCAGGTGCCGATTATGCTAAAATAGGAATTGGTCGTTCTACAGGAACCAAATTAATTTCGGCTTCGGGACACATCAAAAATCCAGGAGTTTACGAAATTGAATTGGGTTTAAGTGTTTACGAATTTATGAATTCTGATGAATATTTAGGAGGAATGAGTTCTGATCGACCATTGAAAGCATTTGTTCCCGGAGGAAGTTCGGTTCCCGTTTTGCCAGCGCATTTAATTTACAAAACAGCCAACGGTGAAGATCGTTTAATGTCTTATGAATCGTTGAGTGATGGAGGATTTGTATCAGGTTCCATGTTGGGTTCAGGTGGATTTATTGTTTATAATGACACGTCTTGTATTGTAAGAAATACTTGGAATTTCTCAAGATTTTACCACCACGAAAGTTGCGGACAATGTTCGCCTTGCAGAGAAGGAACGGGTTGGATGGAAAAAGTATTGCACCGAATTGAAAACGGTCACGGGCGTGAAGAAGACATCGATTTGCTTTTGAGTATTCAAAGCAAAATTGAAGGGAATACCATTTGTCCATTAGGCGATGCAGCAGCCTGGCCAGTGGCAGCAGCGATTCGTCACTTTAGTGATGAATTTGAGTATCATATTCGATTCCCAGAAAAAATTAAAGATAGAGATCACTTTGTTGCAGAGCCTTTTGAAAAGGTAAAGCATTTGGCTTCTAAAATAACAGTATAAAAGTTGATAGTTGACGGTTGATAGTTAATGGATTTCTAAAACTAACAACCAAAAACCAACAACCAACAACCAATATTATGAAAGTAACTATAGATGGTCAAGCGATTGAAGTAGCACCAGGAACAACAATCCTGCAAGCAGCGCGTATGATTGGTGGCGAAAGTGTTCCCCCAGCAATGTGCTATTATTCTAAATTAGAAGGTAGTGGCGGAAAATGCCGTTGTTGTTTAGTGGAAGTTGCCAAAGGAAGCGAAGCCGATCCAAGACCAATGCCAAAATTAATGGCTTCTTGTGTAACAGGATGTCAAGATGGGATGGAAATTAATAGCAATTCATCAGAAAGAGTAACGGAAGCGAGAAAATCGGTAACGGAATTCTTATTGATAAATCACCCTTTGGATTGTCCAGTTTGCGACCAAGCAGGAGAATGTGATTTGCAAAATTTAAGTTTCAAACACGGAAAATCAGAAACAAGATTCATTGAAGAAAAAAGAACTTTTGAGCCAGAAGATATTGGTCCAAATATTCAATTGCACATGAATCGTTGCATTTTGTGTTACCGCTGTGTGATGGTTGCTGATCAATTGACAGACAATCGCGTGCACGGAGTTATGGACAGAGGCGATCATTCCAACATTTCAACTTGTCTTTCAAAAGCAATTGACAATGAGTTTTCAGGAAATATGATTGATGTTTGTCCTGTTGGTGCATTAACCGATAAGACGTTCCGATTCAAATCGAGAGTTTGGTTCAACAAACCTTATAATGCACACAGAGATTGCGATAAATGTTGTGGAAAAACTACCGTTTGGATGTTTGGTGACGAAATTCAAAGAGTTACAGGTAGAAAAGATGAATTCCACGAAGTAGATGAATTTATTTGTAATGGATGTCGATTTGACCACAAAGAAGTTTCGGATTGGATTATTGAAGGACCTCGTAAATTCGAGAAAGATTCCGTGATCAATCAAAATAAATACTACAGAAAATTAGAAGCGGTTCATATTGATACGGAAACTGGAATCTTAAAAGGAAGAGACCAAGACCGTAAAAAAATAAGTATGCCTGCAATTCCATTGAGTAAAGAAGAGGAACAAGAATTTCAAAAAGGTAATCTTTAAATGATGGATACGACAATAATAATCGAAAAAAGCGTCATCATCTTTGTTGTTTTTGCAATTACAATGTTGATGGCGATGTATTCTACTTGGGCGGAACGAAAGGTTGCCGCTTGGTTACAAGACAGAATTGGTCCTAATAGAGCGGGTCCACTTGGATTATTACAACCACTTGCCGATGGAATGAAATTATTCGCAAAAGAAGAATTTGAACCAAATACTCCCAATAAATTTTTATTTATTGTAGGGCCTGCAATAGCAATGAGCACTGCTTTAATGACAAGTGCAGTAATTCCTTGGGGAGACAGATTTCACCTTTTTGGACGAGATATTTTATTGCAAGCAACCGATATTGACGTGGCTTTATTATATATTTTCGGAGTTGTTTCTGTGGGCGTTTACGGAATTATGATTGGTGGTTGGGCTTCAAATAATAAATTTTCATTGATTGGAGCGGTTCGTGCTGCTTCGCAAATGGTTTCTTATGAAGTGGCTATGGGACTTTCGATGATTGCTCTTTTGATGATGACGGGAACGTTAAGTTTAAGAGAAATTTCGGCGCAACAAGCAGGAATGAATTGGAATGTTTTTTATCAACCAGTTTCGTTTTTAATATTTTTGATTTGTGCTTTTGCAGAAACCAATAGAACGCCTTTTGATTTAGCGGAATGTGAAACCGAATTGATTGGTGGGTATCACACCGAATATTCTTCTATGAAAATGGGATTTTATTTGTTTGCTGAATATGCGAATATGTTTATTTCTTCCGCCATTTTAGCAGTTTTATTCTTCGGGGGTTATAATTATCCTGGAATGAGTTGGGCAGTTGAAAATTGGGGTGTGAATAGTGCCAATGTTATAGGAATTGCGGTATTATTTGCAAAAATTTGTGGATTTATCTTTTTCTATATGTGGGTTCGATGGACAATTCCAAGATTTAGATACGATCAATTGATGCATTTAGGGTGGAGAATTTTAATTCCATTATCGATTGTGAATATTATGATTACGGGAATTGTGATTTTAAGACACGAAATAATTGCATTTTTAGGATTTTAAATACAAATTGAGGCGGTCGCAATTTGCGACCAGTTAAGAAATTTTCTGACAATATAAGAAGTAAATTCCTATAAATCAATAAGTTGAAGTGGTCACAAAATGAAATTTTAAGGAGTCAATTTGGCACCTTTAAACAGTTTTTAATTACTTGGACGAAATGATGAAAAGCAAGATAAATAAAGTAGTGAAAATCAAAATTGGTTACAAAAAATAATAATTAAACGAAAAACATAATAAAGACCCGAATGCCCTAGCCCTGATTGCAGTGGATCCCGATTTTTTATCGGTAGAAACGGAAAGCAGGATTAAGCTTCAAATAAAAAAATAAAAATGTCAATAGAAAGTATATCCTTATCGGGAAGAAAAAAGGTGGTTTCCAACAAGGAAATGACTTTTTTAGAAAGTATGTATCTGATTGCGATTGTTAAAGGTTTGTTTATTACAATCAGACATTTATTTCGCAGAAAAGTAACGATTCAATATCCAGAGCAAGTTCGGGAAATGAGTCCGGTTTATCGTGGGCAACATATGTTGAAACGCGATGAAGAAGGGCGTGAAAACTGCACCGCTTGTGGGTTGTGTGCGTTATCTTGTCCAGCGGAAGCCATCACGATGAAGGCGGAAGAGCGCAAGGCGAACGAATTGCATTTGTACCGGGAGGAAAAATATGCATCGATTTATGAGATAAATATGTTGCGTTGTATTTTCTGTGGATTGTGTGAGGAAGCGTGTCCGAAAGATGCGATTTACTTGACAATTTCGAAAGAATTGGTTCCTTCAAGTTATGAAAGAGAAGATTTTATTTTTGGAAAAGACAGATTGGTAATGCCATTGGACATTGCGATGCAAAATGCTCAACTTAAAAACGCAAACTAATGTCAGCACTTCTTATAATTTTTTGTGTATTGTCGGCGATAACTTTATCGACGGCTTTTTTGACGGTTTTCAGCAGAAATCCGATACACAGCGCTATTTATTTGGTGATTTGCTTTTTCTCGATTGCAGGTCATTATTTATTATTGAATTCTCAATTTCTGGCAATTGTTCATATTATAGTGTATTCGGGAGCAATTATGATTTTGTTTTTATTTACGATAATGTTGATGAATTTGAACAAGGAAAACGAAGTCCACAAACCTCGAGTTACGAGATTGGCGGCGGTGATTTTGTTTTGTTCGACGTGTTTGATTTTGATTGCGATTTTCGTGAATTCTAAACCAATAGTTGGAGAATATGACGCTACTGGAGAAGACTTTCAATCGATTAAAAAATTAGGAAACGTACTTTTGAACGAATATATGGTGCCTTTTGAATATGCTTCCATTTTACTTTTGGTGGCGATGATTGGAGCAGTTTTATTGTCTAAAAGAGAAAAAATAGAAAAATAATATGAACAATATTTTAAATCAAATAGGTATTGAAAACTATATATTCCTTGCGGTAATACTTTTTAGTATTGGCGTATTTGGAGTTTTATACAGACGAAATGCCATAATCGTTTTTATGTCAATTGAAATTATGTTGAACGCCGTGAATTTACTTTTTGTAGCTTTTTCAACATACCACCAAGATGCACAAGGACAAGTTTTTGTATTTTTCTCGATGGCGGTTGCTGCTGCAGAAGTTGCTGTAGGTTTGGCAATATTGGTTTCAATATTTAGAAATTTAGGTTCGATTGACATCGATAATTTGAAAAATTTAAAAGGATAATTTAATGGATACCAATTTAGCTTTAGTCTTAGTATTGATTCCTTTTTTAGGATTTTTATTAAATGTATTCTTCGGAAAAAGTCTTGGAAAAACTCTATCTGGAACAATTGGGACACTTTCGGTAGTGGTTTCATTTGTAGTTACACTTTATTTTTTCTTACAAATAAATGAAACCAAACAACCCATCCAAATCAATTTATTCGATTGGATGTCTTTCAGTAATTTCAGTGTAAAATTTGGATTTCTTTTAGACCAATTATCACTTTTATGGTTGTTGTTTGTAACAGGAATTGGGTCATTAATTCACCTGTATTCTATCAGTTATATGTACGATGACGAAAATATGCACAAATTTTTTGCGTATTTAAACCTGTTTATATTCTTTATGATTACTCTTGTAATAGGAAGTAATTTATTGGTAATGTTCATTGGTTGGGAAGGCGTTGGACTTTGTTCGTATCTGTTAATTGGATTTTGGTATAAAAACCAAGATTTCAATGATGCTGCAAAAAAGGCTTTCATTATGAACCGAATTGGTGATTTAGGTTTGCTTATCGGAATATTTATCATTGCAAGTTTATTCAAAACTACTGATTTTGTTGAACTTAAAGAACTTGTAATTGGCGGAACTAATAGTGGTGAAACGTTTTGGTTAGCGGCAGCAGCTTTGGCTTTATTTATTGGAGCTTCAGGAAAATCGGCGCAAATTCCTTTATATACTTGGTTGCCAGATGCAATGGCAGGACCAACACCAGTTTCAGCATTAATTCACGCTGCAACAATGGTAACGGCTGGTATTTTTATGATTACAAGATTGAATTTCTTGTTTGATTTAGCACCGCAAATTCAAAATATAATTGCAATTATTGGAGCGATTACGGCTTTGGTAGCCGCTACAATTGGATTGGTTCAAAACGACATCAAGAAAGTATTGGCATATTCTACCGTTTCACAATTGGGATTAATGTTTTTGGCGTTAGGACTTGGCGCTTATGAAGTTGCAGTTTTCCACGTAATCACGCACGCCTTCTTTAAAGCGTGTTTGTTCTTGGGTTCGGGTTCTGTAATTCACGCCTTGCACGGAGAACAAGATATGCGAAAAATGGGTGGTTTGAAAAAAGCAATGCCAATCACATTTATCACGATGTTAATTGCTTCTTTAGCAATTTCTGGAATCTTTCCTTTTGCAGGTTTTTGGTCGAAAGATGAAATTTTAATGACGGCTTTCCACACCGATATTCCACTTTGGGTAATAGGTTCGATTGCTTCAATTATGACCGCTTTCTATATGTTCCGATTGATGTATCTTACGTTCTTCAAGGAATTTAGAGGTACAGAACATCAGAAAAGTCATTTGCACGAATCCCCAAAATTAATCACATTGCCATTGATAATTTTAGCAATTCTTGCCACATTTGGAGGATTGATTAATTTCCCAGGAAGCAATTGGTTGCACCATTTTTTAGAACCAATTATTACTAAAACTGGTCACGAAGCTGGTCTTGGAACAACAGAATATATATTGATGGGAATTGCTTTAGTTGGTGCTATTATTGGAATCTCAATTGCGTTTGCAAAATACATAAAACAAAACCAAGTTCCTTCTGAAGATGATAAAATTACTGGTGTTGCCAAAGTTTTATACAACAAATATTATCTTGACGAAGCCTATGCAATTATTTTTGTAAATCCAATAAATGCTGCTTCCCGTTTCTTCAGAGATGTTTTGGAAACTTCATTGTCTACGTTTGTATATGGATTTGGAAAAGTCACTGAAGCCATCGGAACGCAAGGAAAAAAAGTACAAAGTGGCAGCATCGGATTGTATCTTTTTGCTTTTGTTTTCGGAGTTTGCGTAATTTTAACCTGTTTATTTATAGCACAATAATTATACTATGAATGTATCTCTTATATTAATTTTACTTTTAGTTGGCGCATTGGCAACGTTTTTAGCGGGTGACAAATTTGCTTCAAAAGTAGCATTGTTCTTTAGTTTGGCGGCATTAGGTTGTTCAATTGTATTATTGAATCATTATAATTTAGGCGAAAATATCAACTTTTTAAGTCCTTGGATTTCAAAACCAACCATTTATTTTGCACTTTACGCTGACGGACTTTCATTGGCAATGCTATTATTGACTGCTTCTTTAACGCCAATTATCATCTTCTCTTCTTTTGGAAATGACTATAAAAACAGCAAAAGTTTTTATGCTTTAATTCTGTTTATGGCTTTCGCAATGTCAGGAACTTTCTTGGCTGCAGATGGAATTTTATATTACATTTTCTGGGAATTATCATTAATACCAATTTATTTTATTGCACTACTTTGGGGAAATGGCGATGCCGAAGAACGTAAAAAAGCAGTTATAAAATTCTTTATTTTCACTTTAGCAGGTTCGTTGTTTATGTTGGCAGCTTTCGCTTATTTATACCAAAAAACAAATAACTTCTTAATTGGTGATTTGTGCCAATTGAAATTATCTGAAACAGAACAATTCTGGATATTCCTAGCCTTCTTCTTGGCGTATGCAATAAAAATCCCATTGATTCCATTTCACTCTTGGCAAGCAAGTGTCTATCAAAAAGCACCAACCGTTGGAACGATGTTATTATCAGGAATTATGTTAAAAATGGGATTGTATAGCGTAATCCGTTGGCAATTACAAATAGCGCCGTTGGCTGCAAAACAATACATCAACGTATTTGTAGCCATTGGAATTGCAGGTGTAATTTACGGTTCAATTGTAGCTTTGAGACAAAAAGACTTAAAGAAATTATTAGCTTATTCTTCTTTAGCACACGTTGGATTAATAGCTGCTGGCGCCTATACACTTACACTTGATGGATTGCGAGGAGCTGTTCTTCAAATGATTTCACACGGGTTTGTAATTGTAGGTTTGTTTCTTGCTGCCGAAATAATCTTCCGTAGGTTTCAAACGAGAACAGTTTCTGAAATGGGAGGCATTCGCTCACAAGCACCAAAATTCACCTCGTTATTTTTGATTTTAGTTTTGGCCTCTGTTGCGTTGCCATCAACTTTTAATTTTGTTGGAGAATTTACCGTTTTATACAGCCTATCACAAATTAATATTTGGTTTGCCATTTTGGGTGGAACCACCATTATTTTGGGAGCTTATTATATGTTAAAAATGTTTCAAACTTCCATGTTAGGAGAAACAAATGCAAAAACTTTTAGTGACATTACATTAAACGAGGGGATTTCTCTGGGAATTATTATTGCCGTTTTATTCTTCTTCGGATTCTATCCAAAACCAATTATAGAGTTGATAACGCCAAGTTTGGAATCGATTTTGGTAAACATCAACAGATTTAGTTAAGCATTAAAGTAAAAAAATACGATACACTAATATAACGATTTACGAAGCTAGAAGTCAAAATTTAATTTGAAGTCAAAATTCCAAAATCTAAAATTTAAACAATGAATACATTAATAGCAATAATAGGATTAGGTGTTTTATCCCTTTTATTTGAAATCATGAATTTCAGAAAAGCCATTATTCCAATAACAATTATTGGTTTACTTGCCATATTAGGACTCACTATTTCCGAATATAATTCGCCAGCAACCTACTATAATAATATGATTGTAGTAAGCAAATTCTCTGTTGCTTTTTCCAGTTTATTCATTGTATTAACGATTTTCTTGGTGGCACTAAGTCATAATTTCTATGAAAACCACCAATCAAAAATCTCAGATTACATCGCTATAAAGATATTTTTATTGTCAGGAGCAGTTGCAATGGTATCATTTGGAAACCTCTCAATGTTTTTTTTAGGAATCGAAGTATTGTCCATATCACTATATGTTTTGGCAGCCTCAGACCGAACTAGTATCAAAAGTAACGAAGCAGGTTTGAAATATTTCCTAATTGGATCTTTTGCTTCGGGCATATTATTATTTGGAATTTGTCTTATTTATGGCGCAATGGGAACATTCGACATCACTGAAATCAGTGAATTATCCCAATCTGCCGAATTACCTTCTTGGTTTTTCATAGGAATTGTTTTGCTAACCATCGGAATGTTATTCAAAATTGCAGCCGTCCCTTTTCACTTTTGGGCACCCGATGTTTACGAAGGTTCGCCAGCATTAACAACAGCCACAATGAGCACCTTGGCAAAAGTGGTAGCAATGGCAACATTATACAAATTATTAACGGCAATGAACGTAGAAATTACCTACGGATTCCAAATCGTAATTGTCGTAATTTCTATCGCATCAATGACCGTAGGAAACATTATGGCATTAAAACAAACCAATGTAAAACGCATGTTGGCCTTCTCAGGAATTTCCCACGCCGGATTCATGCTAATGGTATTGTTGAGTACAGCCACAGCAGCAGGAAGTTTACTGTATTATACTTCGGCATACGCTTTAGCGGGAATAGCAGCTTTCAGTGTAATCCTTTTTGTATGTAAAAACAAAGGCAACGAAGAGATACATAACTTCAACGGATTAGGAAAATCAAACCCAATTTTAGCAGCAGTTCTAACGGCTTCTTTATTGTCAATGGCAGGAATCCCAATATTCGCAGGATTCTTCGCTAAATTTATGTTGTTCACACAAACTATTCAAGCAGGATATTTGGTAGTCGTAATTGCCGCTGTAATCAACTCCTTTATAAGCGTGGGGTATTATTTCAAATTAATATTGGCAATGTACACCAAAGAGCCAGAAGAAGCCACTGCAAAAACACCATTCGTTTTCTATGTCGTAGCTATAATCGCAATAATCTTAAATATTATCATTGGAATTTTCCCATCGTTAGTTATGAATATATTGGCATAAATAACAATTCACGATATTACAAAGCCATCCTTCACACGAAATCTAGACTTCCATAAAATTTTTATCTATTTCCAAGTTGTAGTAAGAAAGTAAGAAAAATTTAAAATGGAGTCTTAATCAATTACCATTTCTGGAATGTCACCATCAATAATTAAATTGGCTTCGGTTGATGCGATAATGTGTTCTACAGAAATACCTGGCGCACGTTCTAATAATTTAAATCCTTTTGGAGTGATTTCTAAAACGGCTAATTCTGTAACTACTTTTTTCACACATCCTACACCTGTTAATGGTAAGGTACAATTTTTAAGAATTTTACTTTCCCCAGCTTTATTCACATGCATCATAGCAACAATAATATTGTCTGCAGATGCTACTAAATCCATAGCACCCCCCATTCCTTTTACCATTTTTCCCGGGATTTTCCAGTTGGCGATATCTCCGTTTTCTGAAACTTCCATAGCTCCGAGAATGGTCAAATCGACGTGTTGCCCTCGAATCATCCCGAAACTCATTGCCGAGTCAAAATAACTCGCTCCTGGCAATGTGGTAATCGTTTGTTTTCCCGCATTGATAACATCGGCGTCTTCTTCACCTTCAAAAGGAAATGGACCCATGCCTAGCACTCCGTTTTCACTTTGAAATTCTACAGAAATATCTTTTCGTACATAGTTGGCCACCAATGTTGGAATACCAATTCCGAGGTTTACAAAATAATTGTTTTTAACTTCTTTCGCGATGCGTTTTGCGATGTCTTCTTTTGTTAGCATATTTTTCTTTTTCAAATTTTGTAGGCTATATAAGTCTTTTTTAACTTAATGGAAACCATTTTTCAAGAACCAGGCAGTAATTTAAGGTCTAGTTTTGGAATTAAACACTGTATAACTGAACACTAAAAACTGATTACTGTTTACTTTTTCCTCACAGTACGTTGTTCAATTTTCTTTTCGTATTTTTCCCCTTGAAAAATGCGTTGCACGAATATTCCAGGAATGTGAATTTGGTTGGGATCAAGTTCTCCAGCTTCGACTAATTCTTCCACTTCGGCAACTGTTATTTTTGCAGCACCCGCCATACAAGGATTAAAATTTCTAGCTGTTCCTTTAAAGATGAGGTTTCCAGCGGTGTCGCCTTTCCAAGCTTTTACAATTGCAAAATCGGCTTTGAAAGCGTGTTCCATGACGTGCATTTTTCCGTTGAATTCTCTTGTTTCTTTGCCAATAGCAACTTCAGTTCCGTAACCTGCGGGTGTAAAAAAAGCGGGAATTCCAGCTTGTGCTGCCCGGCATCTTTCGGCAAGCGTACCTTGCGGAATGAGTTCTACATCGAGTTCGCCTGAAAGCATTTGACGCTCAAATTCGGCATTTTCTCCCACATAAGAGGAAACCATTTTTTTGATTTGCTTTTTGTGCAAGAGTAAACCAAGTCCAAAATCATCGACACCAGCATTATTAGAAATACAAGTTAAAGAATGAGTTTCTTTTTGAACTAATTCGGCAATACAATTCTCAGGGATTCCACATAATCCGAATCCTCCGAGCATTATAGTCATGCCGTTTTCGATTCCCATGAGGGCGGCTTGAACGGTGGTTACTTTTTTGTTAATCATATCCTTTTTTAGTTTAATCGTTGTATTTAGGTACTTCAAAAATAGGTATTTATTTATTGAATTTTTCACAATTTTTAATAAAATAGTAACCCCAAAATCAATATATAATAATGATTTTGGGGTTACTAAAATTTTTATGGTTGAATGCTTATTTTTTATTTTTACCGAAAATCCTAGCCCAGACCTGTCTGCCGACAAGCAGGTGGCAGTGAAAATCCCAATTTTTTGGGCGTGGATTGCAACGTACAGCTGGAAAGAGCTCCAAAAAAATTATAAACTAAATTCGTCTGTGTTTTGTTCGGTTTCTAGAGAATCTTTCATGATTGGTGGCGACCAACAATCTACTTTTATAGAAAGATTATCGGGTCTTTCAAAGTCTTCTTTGGAAATGGTTAGTGTTTCGTCGTTATAGCATTTTTTCATTAAAATTCCCCAAATTGGTAGTGCTGCAACGGCTCCTTGACCGTAAGTGATACTTTTGAAACGTGCTGAACGGTCTTCGCAACCCACCCAAATTCCGGTGACAAGATTGGGGACCATTCCCATAAACCACCCATCGGATTGATTTTGTGTGGTTCCAGTTTTACCCGCAATTGGGTTGGTGAAAACATACGGATAACCGGTAACTCTTTCGTAGCCATAACCGCCGCCTTGAGTTCTCAATCGAGAGCCAGAGCCTTCTTCGGTAACGCCTTCTAATAATTTTATCACTGCAAAAGCGATATCTTTATTCAAAACATCGTGCGATTCTGGAATTGGTTCGTAAAGTACGACTCCGTTTTTATCTTCAATTCTTGTGATAAATTGTGGTTTGATGTAAACGCCTTGGTTTGCAAATGTGCTATAAGCGGCGACCATGTCTTCAACGGTTATTTCTACTGCCCCTAATGCAATGGATGGTTGCACAGGAATTTCAGATTTTATTCCTAATTTATGCGCCAATTCAACAACTGCTTCAGGACCTACTTTGTCCATTAATTTTGCAGAAACAGTATTTATGGAGTTGGCTAATGCTTTTCTCAAAGTTACCATTCCACGGTATTTATTGTCGGAATTTGATGGAGTCCAAGTTTCGGTTACGTGGTGACGTCCAACAGGAATTGTAAATGGCGAATCGATTATGGAATCGCAAGGCGACATATTAAGCTGCTCAATTGCGGTAGCATAAACGAAAGGTTTGAATGTAGAACCTACTTGTCGTGCGCCTTGACCAACGTGATCATACTGAAAATATTTGTAATTTATTCCACCAACCCATGCTTTCACATGACCTGTTTGCGGTTCCATTGACATTAAACCTGTTTGAAGAAAATGTTTGTAATAGCGAATAGAATCTGTTGGCGTCATAATTGTGTCTCGTTCGCCTTTCCAAGTAAAAACGGTCATTTTAGTTTTTATGCCAAAAGATTTAATGATTTCGTCATCGCTTTTTTCCTGCAATTTTAATTCTCTCCATCGATCAGAAGATTTCATCGATTGCATCAAAATTCTATCTGTTTCTATTTGTGAAATATTTACAAATGGTGCGTTTTTATTTGTTTTTGATTGTGAGAAAAATTCTTTTTGCAAATTGGTTAAATGTTCAGTAACCGCTTCTTCCGCATAGGTTTGAATTCTTGAATCAATAGTCGTATAAATTTTTAAACCGTCTCTGTAAATATTATATTCTGACCCGTCTGGTTTTTTATTTTCTTTGAGCCAGTTTTTCATAAATTCACGAAGATATTCACGGAAATAGGTTGCAATTCCATCTTTATGACTTTCGGGGTGAAAGTCCAAAACGATAGGTTGTTTTTCTAGTGTAACTTTTAAATTTTCGGATAAAAAGTTATTTTTCACCATTTGTCCTAGAACAGTATTTCTACGATTTTGAACTTTCCCCAGTCTTTTAATAGGATTAAACAGGGAAGGATTTTTTAGCATTCCAACTAACGTAGCCCCTTCACTAATAGTTAAATCGCGGGGTTCTTTGTTGAAGTAAACCTTTGCTGCTGAGCGAATCCCAACGGCCGTATTAACAAAATCGGCTTTATTGAAATACATTGCAATTATTTCATTTTTAGTGTATTGTCTTTCTAAACGAATAGCGATAATCCATTCTTTGGCTTTTTGAATAATTCTAAAAGGCAAGAATTTCGAACCTTCCCCGTGAAATAATTGTTTGGCTAATTGTTGTGTCAATGTACTTGCTCCTCCACTGGTTCCTAAACTTGCAACGGCGCGCAAAGTTCCTCTTCCGTCGATACCTGAATGTTCATAAAAACGTTCATCTTCGGTTGCCACCAATGCATCAACAAGGTGTTTTGGCAAATCTTGGTATTTTATGGAAGTTCTATTTTCATTGTAAAATTTCCCAATAGTTACTCCATCGGATGAAATTACTTCTGTAGCCAAATTAGAATCCGGATTTTCTAAATCTTCAAAGGAAGGCATAGACCCTAAAAGTCCCCAAGATGCGAAAAGGAAAAAGACAGCTAATCCTCCAAGACCATAAAAAAAGATCTTCCAGAATTTTTTTTTGTAGTGTTCGATGTCTTTGCTTTGAGCGTTATTTTTTTTTCCTGCCATATTTTTAATCTACTGATTCTATTCTAAAACCAACTTCTGTAATTCCTTCTAAATTTTCTACGCCAACAACTTTTCCGGTTTGGCGTACCACCTGTTTGATGTATATTTTATTGTTTTCGGAAGCTTTAAAAGGCATATTTTCTTTATAAATAAGTTTGCTTTCTTTTAAATCAGAGAAACCATCACCAAGTAAGGTTCCGTCAACATCGGCCATTTGATATTCTAAAGTATCTACTTTTGTGAGTCCGTTGGGTTGTTCCAATGAAACGATTAAAAACAAATTATTAAATTTATAATCGTCGTTTGCACGTAAGTTCACGTATAAATTATACTTTTTTAATGTGTCTAATTTTGGAAGGTCAAAACGTACCACGGTCTTTTTATTCCAAGCGCTTCCAACCGATTTATATTCGTCAAAAACTCTCTTTTTATCACAGGAAATCAAGAGTCCAGCAATTAGAATAAAAAGAAAACTATTCTTCAGGTTCATTTTTAATAGCAGGTTTAATGATGTTTTCGTTAGGTCTAATTTTGTTTTCGTTAGGTCTGATTTTATTATCTCCGCCTGATTTTGCTTGTTGCTTAGAATGCTCAGGGCGATTATTATTAGCAACGATTACATTTTCACCTGGGCGTTTGTTATTTCTATTCGATTTTTTCTTTTTCTTAGGCTGATCAAATCTCGTTAAACTTTCTTGACCCATTGCATTATTGAAATCTTTTTCAGGTTCAGCAACTATTTCCAAAGCAAAATCTTCAAGCGATGAAACTTTGTTTTTCAATTTATTTTCAGCAATAATTTCATTAACCTGTTCGATTTTCAAAACATGCCAATTGGCGAAATTATTGGTATAGGCAAACCACATTAATCCTTTGAAAATATCTTGTTTTTGACAGATGGCATCCCCTTTTTCGGTCACTAATTTGGTATCGAAATCTGGAAAACCTTGCAAAGCATCCATATAGGTATCCAATTCATAGTTTAGGCAACACTTCAATTTTCCGCATTGGCCTGCTAATTTTTGAGGATTTAATGACAATTGTTGGTACCGCGCAGCAGAAGTATTTACACTTCTAAAATCGGTTAGCCAAGTAGAGCAACATAATTCTCTGCCACAAGAGCCAATTCCCCCCAAACGAGCTGCTTCTTGACGGAAACCAACTTGTTTCATTTCTACTCTTGTAATGAATTCTTTAGCAAAATCTTTAATTAAAAGGCGGAAATCAATTCGAGCTTCGGCAGTATAATAAAAAGTTGCTTTGGAACCATCGCCTTGAAATTCAATATCAGAAATTTTCATTTCCAATTTATGAGCGATCGCCAATTCACGTGCTTTCACCTTCATTGGCTCTTCTTTATCGCGAGCTGTTGACCAAATATCAATGTCTCTTTGAGAAGCTTTTCTATAGATTTTAGGAACATCATTACTTGCATGATTGACTCCTTTTTTCTTCATTTGGATTCTTACCAATTCGCCAGTTAACGTCACAATTCCAACATCGTGTCCTGGAGAAGCTTCTGTGGCAACAATGTCGCCAATGCTTAAAGTTAGTTTTTCGGTATTGCGGTAAAATTCCTTTCTTCCGTTCTTAAAACGTACCTCAACGCAATCAAAAGGGGCTTCGCCATTAGGCAAACTCATATTAGAAAGCCAATCGAAAACGGTTAATTTATTGCAGCTATCGGTGCCACAAGTCCCATTATTTTTACAACCTTTTGGCGCTCCGCCATCAGAAGTTGAACAACTTGTACATGCCATAATATATATGTAGTATTGTGATGAACACAATTTAAGTTCATAAACGATTAATGTGTAAAGATATTATTTTAATTCAAGGTTTAAAAGTTTAAAGTTTAAAGTTTTCCAAAATGAGAAAATCGTTACTGCTTAAAATGGCAATAGTTGTTTTATTATAGCTTTAAATTGCTATAAATAGTTATGTTAAATCTTTGTCAAAGGTTAAAGATTTTGAAAAACTATTCTACAATTTTATATAATTTATCAGACAAACGAATTCTGAAAGGAACTTTGAAAGTACAGATGTCTCCAGCAATTGCTTTTTGAGTACCATTTTCATTGACAAACATCTCTGAAAGTATCATTTGTTGTTCACCAGTTGTGCTGCCTTTTATTAGAATGGTATCGCCAATTTTGATTTCGTTTTCTTCAATTTCGAATTGAGCAATATTTGCTTTTGGATAAAAATGAGTTCCTTTTCCGACAAACATTTTCTTAATTTTTGGTGCTTTTGCGACAACTGGTTTTTTTTCTTCAGCTACAAAAACACTATGACTTTCTATATTATTTTTGAAAGTTAAAACGTCTGATTTTCCTTTTTTGAAGATTTTATTTCCGTTTTTTATACCTCGGCGAACGGCTTTTTGTTCGTCTTCTGGAAGATGAATTATCGATACACATTCTGTTGAACAACAACCTTCCATATTGGATTTGCACGATTCACATTGTATAAAAAGCAAGTGACAGCCTTCATTGGCACAATTGGTATGTACGTCGCAAGGAGCGCCACATTGATGGCATTGCGAAACAACATCATCGGTGATTCTTTCGCCTAAGCGGTGATCGAAAACAAAGTTTTTACCTATAAATTTACTTTCTAAACCTTCCGCTTTAACTTGTCGTGTGTATTCTATGATACCGCCTTCCAATTGGTACACATTTTCAAAACCTTTGTGTTTGAAATAGGCGCTGGCTTTTTCGCATCGAATGCCACCGGTGCAATACATCAACAATTTTTTGTCTTGTTTATGTGCCGAAAGTTGGTCTTCAATAATGGGTAAACTTTCTCTAAAAGTGTCTACATCGGGTTTTATAGCATTGGTAAAATGTCCGATTTCCGATTCGTAATGATTTCTCATATCGACCACAATCGTGTTTGGATCTTCAAGTAAATCGTTGAATTCTTTGGCTTTTAAATGGATTCCGATATTGGTAACATCGAATGTTTGGTCAACTAATCCGTCGGCAACAATTTTGTCACGAACTTTTACGGTGAGTTTCAAAAATGAATGATCGTCTTGTTCTACAGCAATATTCAAACGGATTCCTTTCATGAAATCATAGACTTCTATGGAATCTTTAAAGGCATAAAAATTATCTGCGGGTAACGAAAGTTGGGCGTTGATGCCTTCGTTGGCAACATAAATCCGACCTAAAACTTCGAGTTTGTTCCAAGCAATAAATAATTCGTTACGGAATTGTGTGGGATTTGAAATTTGCGCATAAGCGTAGAAAGACAAGGTGAGTCGTTGTTTTCCGGCATCATCAATCATAATGGCTCGCTCCTCTGCGCTTAATGTGTTGTACAGTTGCATGCTATAAACAGTTTAAGTTGAGAAAAATATTTGTGCAAAATTACGAAAAAAGAGGCAAAGTAGCAAAGGATAAAAGTAGCAAAGGTGCAGAGGTTGAAAAATTGTGAGGCATAGTAAGAATATGATTTGAAATCGGATGCCTAGCCCAGTTGGAAGGGAAAATCCCGAGCTTTCTAGCGAGGATTTGGAATGACAGCTGGAAATTGCTCCTAAAAACGGATAATTCGCTTCTGAAAAAAAGAAAATTTTGAGTTTTAGCTATTTATTTTACCAATTCAAAACTATCTTTCAAGCGAATATCTGCTGAGGATGATCCAATCATTAGGTCAAAATCCCCAAGTTCTGATTCATAGTCTAATTTATCATTATAAAAAGACAATTTTTGGTTGTCAATAATAAACTTGATTATTTTGGTTTCCCCAACTTCCAATTTGATTTTTTGAAAATCTTTCAATTCTAAAATTGGTCGCACAACAGCACCTACTTTGTCTCTTAAATACAATTGAATTACCTCTTCTCCAGCAAATTTTCCAGTATTGGTAATCGTTACGTCCACTTCAATAGTTTCATTTGCTTTCATTTTATTTTTGGATAATTTCAAATTTAAATACTCGAAAGTGGTGTAACTTAATCCGTATCCGAAAGGAAATTTTGGGGAATTTGGCAAATCAATATAGGCAGATTTATGGATTTTATCTTCATTTATAGACGGTCTTCCTGTATTGAAATGATTATAAAATATCGGGATTTGACCTTCTTCACGAGGAAAAGTCATAGGCAATTTCCCTGACGGATTGTAATCGCCAAACAAAACATCGGCGATGGCATTTCCAGCTTCTGAGCCCAACCACCATGTGTAAAGTAGCGCAGGAACAGCATCGGCGGTCTGGTTAAAAATTAACGGACGGCCCGCATTTATTAAAACCACAATGGGTTTTCCAGTGGCTTGAAGGGCTTTGACCAAATCCTCCTGAACGCCTGGCAAATGAAGATTGCTCTTGCTTTTAGCCTCGCCACTCGTATTCCAACTTTCGCCAATACTTAAAATTACGACATCAGATTGATTGGCAATTGTTATTGCTTCGGCGAAACCCTCTTTGTTTTGAGAAGATACATCGCAGCCTTTTGCGTATAAAAGAGTGCTGTTTTTATCAATTTTATTTTTGATTCCTTCCCATTGAGAAACGATATAAGTTGAATCAATATTTTTTAAATCAACTGCCCAAAAACCGTGATTGGCTCTTTTTAACTTAACCATTGGTCCGATAAAAGCAATTGTTTTGGTGGTTTTAGAAAGTGGCAATATCGAATTCTCATTTTTCATTAGTACAATACTTTTTGCTGCAATTTCTCTGGCACTTTTTGTATGTTCTGGATTATTAAGTGCCGCTTCTTCCCGTTCAGGATTGCAATATTTATAGGGATTTTCAAACAATCCTAATTCAAATTTTTTGCGTAAAATTCGTTTTACAGCATCGTCAATTAGCGCAATAGAAATCTTTTTTTCTTTGACTAATTGTGCCAAATTATTTCTGTAAGCGTTGCTTTCCATATCCATATCGCTTCCCGCAGTTATAGCCGAAAGCGCAGCTTCCTTACTGTCTTTTACATATCCGTGATTGATCATTTCGCCAATTGAACCCCAATCAGAAACTACAAAACCTGTAAATTTCCATTTTCCTTTTAGAATATCTCTTTGCAAATAGCGATTTCCTGTTGCGGGAATTCCGTTTAAATCATTAAAAGAATTCATAAATGTTGCCGCACCTGCATCCAAAGCAGCTTTGAACGGCGGAAGATAGGTTTCCCAAAGCATTCTTTCGCTCATGTCAACCGAGTTATAATCACGTCCGCCAACAGCAGCACCGTAAGCAGCAAAGTGTTTAACACATGCCATAACCGAATTGACGTCGCCCAATTTTCCTTGGAACCCTTTTACTCGTGCAAAGGCAATTTTAGACCCTAAATAGGTGTCTTCTCCTGCACCTTCCATAACTCGTCCCCAACGAGGATCACGAGAAATATCAACCATTGGCGCAAATGTCCAATGAATTCCTGATGCCGAAGCTTCTGTAGCAGCAATTCTTGCAGATAATTCTATTGCGGATAAATCCCAACTTGCGGCTTCCGCCAATGGAATTGGAAATGTGGTTTTATAGCCGTGAATTAAATCTTGACCAAATAACAACGGAATTTTCAATCGGGATTGCATTGCCAATTCTTGATATTGACACGTATATTTTGTACCTAAAACATTAAGCATCGAACCTAATAAACCTTGTTTAATCTCTGATTGTTTGTTAGGATTTATAGTAATTGGACCTGTTGCGGCGTTGTCGCCCGAATATTGATTGAGTTGTCCGATTTTTTCTTCAATCGTCATTTTCTTGAGTAACGCATTGACTTTTTCATCAATTGTTTTTTGTTGAGAAAAACAGAGTAATGATGAGAAAAATAGAATATAAATCAGGCTTATTTTGTTTATCATTTGGGGGTTTTGAATTTGATATTTATTAAAAAACTAATGTTTGGATGGCGTGAGGCAAAATAGAAATTGCAGTGGATTTTGTTCCTACACACAAATTATAATTAAGTTTTTTATTGCTTTGATTCATAACAATCGTTACCACTTTTCCGTCTTTATTCATGAAAGAAGTCGTTAATAATTGGCTTCTACTTGCAACACTGCTAATTCTCTTGGCTTCTTTTCCAATAAATTTAGAAAAATGACCAATGAAATAATACGAAGGGGTGTAGATTAAATCCCCTGATTTTAAATCGGCGTGAATTGGTGCAAAACAAAAATTACCTACGTGATTTGGGCCTCCATTTTCATCAAGAAGAATGTTCCAATCTGTCCAACCAACGGTTCCATTATTGAAATCGTTAATCATTGAACGACCGTATCGTTCTCCGTTTTTCCATAATTGATAATTATTAGCATTGAATTTTTCAACACATCCTTCAGTAAAAAGTAGGTTTTTATTTGGGTACATTTCGTGCACTTTTCCAACGTTTTCAAACATTGGTTCTCCGCCGCTCCAGGATTCATACCAATGAAATCCTATTCCCCAAACATATTTATTGGCTTCCGCATCATCAAGAATGGTACTTGCTCTTTGAGAAAGTAAATCTCGATTATGATCCCAAACCGTAATTTTTTTATCACCAAGTCCTGAATTTTTTAATGTTGGCCCCAAATAATTTTTAAGGAAATCACGTTCTTCTACTGCAGAAAATATACAAGATTCCCATTTCTGAGTTGCCATTGGTTCGTTTTGAATGGTTAAACCCCAAACAGGAACGCCTTCTTTTTCATAGTTTTTTATGAATTTCACAAAATAATTTGCCCAAGCCTGATAGAATTTAGGCAATAATTTTCCGCCTTTAAGCATGTCATTACTGTCTTTCATAAATGCTGGAGGACTCCAAGGTGAAACGTATAAATTGATTTTTCCGTCTGCAATTTCGGTAGCTTTTTTTATCATTGGAATACGATATTTTTTATCATGATCAATGTTGAATGACTTCAAATCGGCATCGCCTTCCTTTATATACGTATAACTTTCAGAACTGAAATCGCAACTGTGAATGTTGGTTCTTATTAATGAATAGCCAATTCCTTTGTCTTTACTAAAATAGGAGTTTAAAAATTCTTGTTGATTTTCATTGGATAATTTAGCAAAAACCTCAGCGCTTGCGTCCGTAATTGCCCCTCCAATTCCCAAAAAAGTTTGGAATGTTTTATTAGGATTTACAAATACGCAAAGTTGTGTTTCTAAAGGTTGTTTTAAATCAAAAAAAGTTAGATTATCTGTTTTTGACAATCTCAAATTAGTGCTATCCGCTGAAGTATAAACCGTAACTGTTCTATTATTAATAGAAAATGGTTTGCTTGAAATTTTTCCTTTATTTTGTGAAAAGGAAAAAAGGGAAGCTGTTAAGAGTGTTATTAAAGCAATTTTTTTCATTGTAAATTTTTTATATTTTTTACCAAATATAAGTTCCAACAGAACCGGCTTCTAATGAAGTGATTACCCACTTTCCGTTGTGTTTTATGTTAAATAATTCTGTTGCATTTCCATCATTTTCAACCAGCAATACCTTTTTACCACTTGGTGTTTTGAAAGAAACAGAATTGAAATACCGACAATTAATTGGTTATACAAAAAGCAATGAAAAACAAAAATAGGCCGCTAATTTATTATCGTACAAACGCCATTTACGCACCCAATTTCATTTGGAGGTAAAGGAACGGAACAATCTGAAATCGCATTGGTTTGAACGTTTCTTAAATGATCCATTTCATTATATTCGCTAACCATTTCTTGAAGTTGCGTTAAGTTGATACTGTTAGAAAATACCAAATATATTCTAGGACCTCCGCAAGGTTTTGAACCAAAAGCAATATAATTACAGCCAAGACTTTCAGAACAAGGAAAAGTGCTGATATAATTTTGAATGGCAAGTTTTTTGGTAGTCAATTGTTCTAAAGAAATTGCATCCGAATCAGACTGATTAGAAGTACACTGCAAACTTAATGCTATAAAACAGAACATTGCAATCTTAATAATAGTTTTCATGTTGAAGTTGTTAGAGTTTGATATGTAAATATAAAAAAAAACTCGAGACTATGAAAACTCGAGTTGATTATTTTTAAATACCTCTGTTATTTAAAGCGCAAATTGTGAAAAAAGGAGAAAATAACCTTAAGAATTTCAGCAATTTAAAGTTTATTAACAATATTCGTTGAAAGCGTCTTGCAAGTTTTCTGCGATTAATTCTGCTGGGCGACCTTCAATGTGATGACGTTCTAACATGTGCACCAATTCACCGTTTTTGAACAAAGCCACGCTTGGCGATGAAGGTGGAAAAGGGAACATGTGTTTTCTTGCAGCATCAACGGCATCTTTGTCCACACCTGCGAAAACGGTTATTAAGTTGGTTGGTTTTTTAGCGCCATCCAAACTCATTTTTACTCCTGGGCGTGCGTTTCTTGCTGCACAACCACAAACAGAATTTACAACTACAAGCGTTGTTCCTTCCAATTTTAATGCGTTTTCCACCGCTTCGGCACTGTGTAAATCTTGAAATCCAGCAGCTGTTAGTTCAGCTTGCATTGGAATTACCATTTCTTCTGGATACATAATTATTTATGATTTAATATTGTTGATTTCTGAATTTAGATTGTAAAATCTGACTGCAAAGATAAAGAGAATTACAGTTTAATTATTATTTCAATTATAAAGTTTTGTTATAGTTTGATATTAAATGAATATCTAAAGATTAAGGCAAATAAACCCTTTACAAAAAGCCCTTTTGGGCATTTCCAAGTGACTTGTAAATCTTCCCAAAATGAGGTTTCTTCATCTAAAAATTTGAAATTCAATTGGGGATTTGATTTTGTGAAGAGTGCAGAGAATATGGTTGCCCCTATTTCATTTTTTCTGTATAAAATGTCTAATAATAACAAGTCGTAAAACCAGAATTTATTTATTTTATGAAACTGTTTGAAGTCTGTTTTAGTTTGAAGAAATTGAACCAATTGCGTTGATTTTTTATCGGCATTTTTGAAAGTATATCCGGTACTTGCTTTTGTCCAACCTCCTGCAGAGCCAATATTTAATACTCTTTTGGTGTT
>CAMCDQ010000002.1 GCA_945873505.1 Chitinophaga pinensis | reverse complement strand
TGCTAATTCTGAAATGTTATGTCTTTCATAACTCAATTGAACCGCTTTCTCTTTGAAAACTCGGTCGTAAACTTTTCGCATCTTTTTCATAAATTAAAATTAAGGTTTTTATTCTTAACTTTTTATGAGGGTAAAGTTAGCATATCCACTTTAGCATTTTGAAATCTTCCATAAGATAGCCATAATCTAATTCGACATCTTCTTCACCAATACACTTAAAACCTAATTTTATATAAAAATCAAAGGCATTATTATACCGATTTACATTCAGAGAAATAGCATTTTGATTGAGTTGGCACGCTATTTTTTCAATTTCAGAAATTAGTAATTTTCCTGCTCCTTTTCCTTGAGATTCAGGAAGAAGGTATATTTTGTGTAAACGAACGATTTTCTCCCCTAAGTAATTAGCTTCATAGGAAGCAAATCCTAAGCAATTTTCATTTTCCTTAGCCAATAAAAAACGATGGTTTTTAGTATTGAAATTATCATTTAGAGCAGCATCCGAATAGAATTTATCCAACATATAATCCAATTGTGCTTTTGATATAATAGAATCATAAGCAACAGGCCAAGTTATTAGTGCAATTTCTCGAATTACAGGAAAGTCAGTAGGTTTGGCTTGAGATATTGAAATCATTTTAGAAATTGGATTACGATTTATCCGTGCATTGTTTCTCGTTTTCCATAATTTGCAATTACAGAAGCTTCGAATTCAATCCATTCGCGCCATCTTTTTTCAACATCAATTCCATGTCCGTATTTTCGAGCGTAGGTAATAAAAGTAGTATAATGTCCTGCTTCACTTTCCATTAATTCTCTGTAGAAAACAGACAATTCTTCGTCATTAATATTTTCCGAAAGTACTTTAAATCGTTCGCAACTTCTGGCTTCAATCATCGCCGAAAACAACATTCGTTCTACAAAACCAGAAACCCGACTTCCATTGTTACTTTTCTTCATATATTGTGCTAATTCGCCAACATATTCGTCTTTTCTTTCTCTTGCCAATGTCAATCCACGCTTTGTAATAATGTCGTGAACCATCTGGAAATGCTCGATTTCTTCTTTGGCTAAAGCCAACATGTCTGAAACTAAATCAGGATATTCAGAATTAATCGTAATTATAGTAATGGCATTTGAAGCTGCTTTTTGTTCGCACCAAGCGTGGTCAGAAAGAATTTCTTCGATGTTGGTTTCCACAATATTCACCCAACGAGGATCTGTTGGTAATTTTAATCTTAAAACTGACATATATTTTAGTTTAAAGTTTAAGGTTCAAAGTTTAAAATTGCTATAACTTTAAACCTTAAACTGCACTCTTTTTTTAGAAAACGAACATCGCTCTTTCGCCCATCATTTCATTAACTTCGTCTGCAACTTGCTCAATTACAGCTTCGTCAGTGTGGTTCATCAAAACTCTGTCAATTAATTCAACAATCGTTTCCATATCACTTTCTACCAATCCACGAGTAGTAATTGCGGGTGTTCCCACACGAATTCCTGAAGTTACAAATGGTGATTTATCATCAAATGGAACCATATTTTTATTTACAGTAATTTCGGCTTTTACCAATGCGTTTTCAGCATCCTTTCCAGTAATATTTTTATTTCTTAAGTCAATTAACATCATGTGATTGTCAGTTCCTCCAGAAATTAAATCGTAACCTCTTTTCATAAATGCTTCCGCCATTGCTTGTGCATTTTTTTGAACTTGAAGTGTATATCTGAAAAATTCATCTGTCAATGCTTCACCAAATGCAACTGCTTTTGCAGCAATAATATGCATCAAAGGACCCCCTTGATTTCCAGGAAACACAGCTAAATCTAATAAGGAAGACATCATTCTAATTTCGCCTTTTGGTGTAGTTAATCCAAATGGATTTTCAAAATCTTTCCCCATCATAATCAATCCACCTCTTGGGCCTCGCAAGGTTTTATGAGTAGTTGTGGTCACAATATGACAATGAGGAATTGGATCATTCATCAATCCTTTTGCAATTAATCCAGAAGGATGTGAAATATCAGCTAATAATATAGCTCCAACGCTATCTGCAATTACTCTGAAACGCTCAAAATCCATATCACGACAATAAGCTGATGCTCCTGCAATAATTAGTTTTGGTTGCTCTTTAATTGCAATTTCTTGAATTTTATCATAATCAAAACGACCCGTTTCTTTTTCAACACCATAAAAAGAAGGGGTATATAAACGCCCCGAAAAATTTACAGGAGAACCGTGCGTTAAATGTCCACCGTGAGATAAATCAAAACCTAAAATTTTATCCCCAGGTTTCAAACATGCGTGATAAACAGCTGTGTTTGCTTGAGAACCAGAGTGTGGCTGCACATTTGCATATTCAGCACCAAAAAGTTCTTTTGCTCTATCAATAGCAATTTGCTCCACAATATCAACTACTTCACAACCTCCGTAATATCTTTTACCAGGGTATCCTTCGGCATATTTATTGGTTAAACAAGAACCTGCAGCTTCCATAACTTGGTCGCTTACAAAATTCTCTGAGGCAATAAGCTCAATTCCGTGAATTTGTCTGTCTTGTTCTTCTAAAATAAGGTCGAAAATTTGGTTGTCGTGTAGCATTTTGTTGTATATGTTAATTTTTATGCAAATTTACAAAAAAAAGGTTTGTATAAATTTTAGTTTATGATATATTTGGTACATATTTTTCAACAAACTAATTAACATAAAAATGCCAATAACAGCAAATGAACCTAATAGAAAATCTTGGATAGAAGTTTCCAAGGAAAGTGATTTTCCAATTCAAAATATTCCTTTTGGAGTTTTTTTAACTCGCGAAAATGTGGTTACTGTTGGAACTAGAATTGGAAATTTCGCCATTGACCTAGGCGCATTACAGCAATTGAACTATTTCGAAGACATTGAATTGACAGACGATATGTTCATGCAAGACACTTTGAATGATTTTATTTCAGATGGACAAAAAACATGGCGACTAGTTCGAAATAGAATTGCCGATATTTTTGATGCTAAAAACCCAAAATTACAAGACAATACAGAACATAGGAAAATAGTTATATTTAATATAGATGAAGTCGAAATGCAACTTCCAGTATTAATTGGAGATTATACTGATTTTTATTCTAGTAAAGAACATGCTACCAACGTAGGAAAGATGTTTCGTGATCCCGAAAATGCGTTGTTGCCCAATTGGCTTCATATTCCAGTTGGATACCACGGACGAAGTTCTACGATTATTCCTTCTGGGATTTCGGTGCACCGACCAATGGGTCAAACATTACCTTTAGGCGAAACTTCTCCTGTTTTCGGACCTTCAAGATTGATAGATTTTGAATTGGAAACGGCTTTTATTACAACAGACGTTAATATTATGGGTGAAAACATCCCAATTCACGAAGCCGAAGAATATATTTTCGGAATGGTTTTGTTAAATGACTGGAGCGCTCGTGACATTCAAAAATGGGAATATGTGCCACTTGGTCCCTTTTTAGCTAAAAATTTTGCTTCCTCAATTTCACCTTGGATTGTAACAATGGATGCTTTAAAACCTTTTAGAACTAAAAGTACAAAACAAGAGCCAACGCCACTTCCATATTTACAACAAAAAGGAAAACATTCCTTTGATATTAATTTAGAAGTTGCAATTCAGCCTGAAAATAGTGATGCAACCGTAGTTTCTAAAACTAATTTCAAATATATGTATTGGACAATGAGCCAACAATTAGCGCACCATACTTCCAATGGTTGTCGAGTAAATTCAGGCGATATGATGGGTTCAGGAACTATTTCGGGACCAACACCAGACAGTTTTGGGTCGATGTTAGAACTAACTTGGGGAGGAAAAAATCCAATTGTTTTAAAAGATGGAACAGAACGTAAATTCATCAACGATTATGACACCGTAATTATGAAAGGATTTTGTCAAAACAGCAATGTAAGAATTGGTTTTGGAGAAGTTTCAAGCAAGTTATTACCACCATTCGTTAGAAATTAATTTTATAATCATACAATTTAAGTCTAATAGATTTCAATCTGTTAGGCTTTTTTATTTTATTTAATGTGTTGTAAATTTGAAATTGTTAAAAATCAACCCTTAAAAATGCAATTATAATTTATTTTAGGGTTTAAAAAGGAAATATTCGTAAAAGTGAAATTTTATCTTTAAAAAAGAATGTCAATACCTATAAAATTATGTAGTATTGCACCATGAATAAAGCGAGTTTACATATAACTTCATTTTCTCGGAAAAATACACCCATGGCTTCACCCGGAGTTCGGATACTATAACTATAGTTCAATATTTAGTGTTTTTTTATTCATTTTTATTTTATCATTTTGAAATCATTATTTTATTTTTCTGGATTTTATATCCTTTCAAGAATAATTATCATTCTTACAATAACTAATTATACCTACAAATCAAAAAATCTACTTTTGAAATGAATATCTCTATAGAAATAACCCAAGAGAAGCACTATTGCTATTCGCAAGAAATTTGTGATACCATTGAAAAATCTGCTCAATTACGAGGTACAGGTATTGCAAAACGAACTCCCGAATACATTCAGAAAAAGATGGAATCGGGCGATGCGATGATTGCATTAGACAATGAAAAATTTGTTGGCTTTTGTTATATCGAAAGTTGGCAACACGGAAAATTTGTAGCCCATTCGGGACTTATAGTGCATCCCGATTATCGAAATTTAGGATTGGCTAAAGAAATCAAGTCCAAGATTTTTGACTATTCCTTAAAAAAATATCCTGATGCTAAAATTTTTGGAATAACTACAGGTCTGGCAGTAATGAAAATTAATTCCGATTTGGGTTATAAGCCTGTTCCGTTTTCTGAATTAACAAGTGATCCAAGTTTTTGGTCAGGTTGTAAAACATGTACCAATTTTGAAATTCTAAAAAGTAAAGAAAACAAAATGTGTTTGTGTACAGGAATGTTGTATGACGGAAAAGAAAAACCAAATACGGTTCAAAAACATCCTTTTAACCTTAAAGTTCTCAACAGATTAAAATCAATTAAACAAGCACTTTTCTTAAAAAAATAAAAAATGAAAAAAGTAGTATTGGCTTATAGTGGCGGATTAGATACTTCCTATTGCCTAAAATATTTAATAAAAAATGGATGTGAGGTAGATACAGTTCTTGTAAACACAGGTGGTTTTTCTACTTTGGAACTAAAAGCTACCCAAGATAGAGCTTATGAATTAGGAAGTTCTAAACATACCAACCTTGATATTATTGATAAATATTATGAAAAGGCAATTAAGTATTTGATTTTTGGAAATGTTCTAAAAAACAATACCTATCCTTTGTCAGTGAGTGCCGAACGTGTTTTTCAGGCTTTAGAAGTTATCAAATATGCTAAAAAAGTAGGTGCAACAGCAATTGCGCACGGAAGCACGGGTGCTGGAAACGACCAAATTCGTTTTGATATGATATTTCAAACAATAGCACCAGAAATTGAAATCATTACGCCAATTAGAGATTTAAAACTCACGCGTCAAGAAGAGGTTGCTTTTTTACAAGAAAACGGCGTTTCCTATTCTTGGGAAAAAGCACAATATTCAATCAATAAAGGAATTTGGGGAACAAGTGTTGGTGGAAAAGAAACCTTAACATCAAATCTTCCTTTACCAGATGAAGCTTTTCCATCGCAATTGAAAAATACGACACCTCAAAAAGTAGTTATAGAATTCAAAAATGGAGAGTTTGTAGCTTTAAATAATGAATATAATAAACCGTCTGTAAATATTCAAAAATTGGATGCCATTGCAAGTGCGTTTGCCATTGGAAGAGACATTCATGTGGGCGATACCATTATTGGGATAAAAGGAAGAGTGGGTTTTGAAGCTGCCGCACCATTAATTATTATCAAAGCACACCATTTACTAGAAAAACATGTGTTGTCAAAATGGCAACAATATTGGAAAGAACAGTTAGGAAATTGGTACGGAATGTTATTTCACGAAGGACAATTTTTAGACCCTGTAATGCGAAATGTAGAAACGTTTTTGACTGACACGCAAAAAACAGTAACTGGAAAAGTAACCGTAACGCTTCAACCGTATCATTTTTCTTTGGACGGAATTGAATCAGAGCACGATTTAATGAATTCTAAATTCGGGCAATACGGAGAAATGAACAATGCTTGGACTGCAGACGATGCCAAAGGATTTATAAAAATAATGGGAAATGCACAAAATATTTACACACAAATAAATCATTTAGATTATGATTAACATAGGAATAATTGGCGGTTCTGGATATACAGCAGGTGAATTAATTCGGTTGTTGTTGCACCATTCTAAAGTTACAATTGATTTTGTTTACAGTACAACAAATGCTGTAAAATCAATAGCAAGCGTGCATCAAGATGTTTTAGGCGATACAAATCTTGTATTTACAAATACAATAAATCCAAAAGTAGATCTTGTGTTTTTATGTTTGGGTCACGGGAAATCAAAGGCGTTTTTAAGTGAAAATCAATTCGATAAAAATACCAAGATAATCGATTTAGGAAACGATTTTAGAGTATTGGAAGATGCTATTTTTCAAGGTAAAACCTTCATTTATGGTTTGCCTGAATTAAATAAGTCAAAAATTATAGCGGCAGATTGTATTGCAAATCCAGGGTGTTTTGCAACTGCAATTCAGTTGGCTTTGTTGCCTTTAGCCGCCGCAAATGAATTACACAGCAGCATTCACATTAATGCAACCACAGGAAGTACAGGCGCTGGCGTTCAACCAACTGCCACAACGCATAACAGTTGGAGAAACAATAATATGTCGCATTACAAAGCTTTTGAACACCAACATTTAGGGGAAATTCACAGAAGTTTGTCAGAAGTTCAACAGGATTTTGACCAAGAAGTACTTCTAATTCCAAATCGTGGAGATTTTACTAGAGGCATTTTTGCAACGCTATATACCAAAACGGCGTTGACATTAGTTCAAGTCGTGAAAATCTTTGAAGAATTTTATAAAAGCGAACCTTTTGTAGTAATTACGACTTCGGAAATTAATTTGAAACAAGTCGTTCAAACCAATAAATGCATCATCAGCATTGAGAAAAAAGGCGATTATGTTCTAATCACTTCTATAATTGATAATCTTTTGAAAGGCGCATCTGGACAAGCAATACAGAATATGAATTTGATTTTCGGATTTGATGAAACAGAAGGAATAGTACTAAAATCGAGTGGTTTCTAATTTATAAAACATACAAAAAATGAATTTATTTGACGTTTACCCATTGTATTCAATTACTCCTGTAAAAGCTTTAGACTGCATTATTACAGATGAAAACGGAGTTGAATATTTAGATTTATATAGCGGTCACGGAGTAATTTCCATTGGCCACAGCCATCCAAAATATGTAGATAAACTCAAAAATCAGTTGGATAAAATTGGTTTTTATTCCAATGCAATACAAAATCCACTTCAAGTGGAATTGGCAACAAAATTAGGAGCACTTTCAGAATATGAAGATTACAGTTTGTTTTTATGCAGTTCTGGTGCTGAAGCAAATGAAAACGCATTAAAATTAGCCTCCTTTCATACTGAGAAATCACGAATTATAGCTTTTGAAAATTCCTTTCACGGAAGAACTTCGGCAGCAGTTGCAGCGACAGACAATAAGAAGATTGTAGCTCCTATGAACGCCCAACAATGCGTTACTTTTTTGCCATTAAATACTATAGAATTAGTAGAAAGTGAACTCGAAAAAGGAGATGTTTGTTGTGTAATAATAGAAGGAATTCAAGGAGTTGGCGGATTGGACGAAGGAACATCTGACTTTTTTCAAGCGTTAGAAATAGCTTGTAACAAACATAATGTAGTTTTGATTCTAGATGAGGTTCAATCTGGGTATGGACGAAGCGGGAAGTTTTTCGCACATCAATACCACGATATAAAACCGGATATTATCTCTATTGCAAAAGGAATGGGAAATGGTTTTCCAATTGGCGGCATCTTAATATCGCCTAAAATCAAAGCGAGTTATGGGTTGTTAGGGACTACTTTTGGAGGAAGTCATTTGTCTTGTGTCGCAGGAATAGCGGTTTTAGAAACTATCGAAAACGAGAAGTTACAAGAAAATGCTACGCAAATCTACAAGCACTTTTTGGAAGTTATAAAAGACATGCCTTATGTCAAAAAAATAAAGGGAAAAGGATTAATGTTGGGTTTAGAATTCGATTTTGATGTAAACGAACTTCGTAAAAAATTAATTATAGAAAAGCACGTATTTACAGGAAATTCTAGTAATAAAAACCTTCTTCGAATTCTCCCGCCGCTAACGATTACAAAAGAAGCTATCAATCATTTTGTTAAAGTTTTGAAAGAAGCTTTAGAAGAATTAAAAGCATAAAACTATGAATTTCACCTCCTTAAAAGACATTGATTCTTTGAATAAATGGGTTTCTGAAGCCCTAAAAATAAAGGAAAACCCATTAAAAAATAAAAAATTAGGGGAAAATAAAACTCTAGGAATGTTGTTTTTTAATCCAAGTTTAAGAACGCGTTTGAGTACTCAAAAAGCAGCTTTGAATTTAGGAATGAATGTCATGGTCATGAACTTTACAAGCGAAGGATGGACCTTAGAATTTGAAGACGGTGCTATAATGAATCAAGGGGCATCGGAACATATCAAAGAAGCTGCTGAAGTCGTTTCCCAATATTGTGATGTAATTGCAATTCGTGCTTTTGCAGAATTAATTGATAAGGAAAAAGACAATTCCGAGGTCGTGATTTCAGGTTTTTTAAAATATGCAACCGTGCCAATAATCAATATGGAAAGCGCGACAGGTCATCCGTTACAAGCTCTTACTGATGCTATTACGATGGAAGAATTCAAACCAAATCACAAACCAAAAGTAGTATTAACATGGGCGCCACATCCAAAAGCGTTGCCTCAAGCAGTGCCGAATTCTTTTGTGGAAATGATGCAACTTCAAGAAGCCGATTTTGTAATTACACACCCAAAAGGATATGAGTTGAACCCAGAAATCACTAAGGATTCTAAAATAGAATACAACCAAGACAAAGCTTTTGAAAACGCCGATTTTATTTATGCTAAAAATTGGAGCAATTATAATGAATACGGACAAATTACCAACTCAGATTCCAGCTGGACGGTGACTGCCGACAAAATGAAACGGACCAATAACGCTAAATTCATGCATTGTTTGCCCGTTAGAAGAAACGTAATTGTAACTGATGAAGTAATTGATAGTGACTATTCTATCGTAATGAATCAGGCCAATAACAGAACCTATTCGGTACAATTAGTATTACAAAAAATTCTTAAAGATGAAAGATAAAATACTATTAACAGTCATAAAAATAGGAGGAAATACAATTGACAATCCGTCTGAATTGAATCAGTTTTTATCGGATTTTTCTAGAATGGAAGGGTATAAAATACTCGTGCACGGTGGTGGAATATTGGCAACAAAAATGGCAGAAAGTACCGGTTTAAAGCCCCAATTAATTGACGGACGAAGAATTACAGATGCCCCAATGCTTGATGTTGCTGTAATGACGTATGCTGGCACAATTAATAAAAATATAGTGGCTAAATTACAAGCGTACAATTGCAATGCGATTGGGTTTTCTGGTGCCGATGGGAATTTAATTCAATCCGAGAAAAGAAACCATCCAACCATTGATTATGGTTATGTTGGCGATGTGAAAAAAGTCAATTCTGAGCTTTTAATTTCATTGATTTCAATAGGAATAATTCCCGTTTTTAGTGCAATTACGCATGATAATAAAGGACAATTACTAAATACAAATGCCGATACAATTGCAAGTGAAATAGCAATTTCTTTGAGTACTACTTTTGAAGTTTCGCTTATTTATTGCTTTGAAAAACAAGGAGTTTTAGCAGATTCAGAAGATGAAAATTCGGTTATTCAGCAAATAAACGAACAAGAGTACGCCGATTTATTAGAAAAAAAAGCAATCCATTCTGGAATGATTCCAAAAATTGATAATTGTTTTTATGCCTTAAAAAAGGGCGTTGATAAGGTAATTGTTGGAAATCAATCGTTGCTTTCAAATAGAAATTCAATTTTTACTACTATTAAACTATAAATTCAATGAAATCAATAGAACATATTACAATAGAGGCAATTGAGTTATTAAAAAAACTTATTGAAACACCGTCTTTTTCGAGTGAAGAAGAGAATACGGCGCTATTAATTGAAGCTTGGTTTTTAAACAATGAAATCCCTTTCGAGCGAAACAACAATAATATTTGGGCTTATAATTTGCATTTCGACAAATCAAAACCTACCCTTTTATTAAATTCTCATCACGATACCGTGAATCCAAATCAAGGATATACTATTGACCCGTTTTCGGCAATTGTTGAAGACGATAAACTTTTTGGACTTGGCAGTAATGATGCCGGAGGTTGCTTGGTTTCCTTAATCGCTGCCTTTACGTATTTGTACAAAGCCGAAAATTTATCGCACAATATAGTAATAGTTGCCTCTGCAGAGGAGGAAAGTAGTGGTGAAAATGGTCTTAACAGTGTATTGAAATTCCTCCCTGAAATAGATTGTGCTATCGTTGGTGAGCCTACGCAAATGCAATTGGCTATAGCCGAAAAGGGATTGTTGGTGCTCGATATTCAAGTGCTTGGAACCGCAAGTCACGCCGCCCACGAGAATTTAGACAATCCAATTATGAAAACCATTGCAATTTTAGATTGGTTTAAAAATTTTAAATTCAACAAAATTTCAGATATATTAGGGCCTGTGAAAGCCACTGTAACGCAAATAAACGCTGGGAAACAGCACAATGTCGTGCCGTCAGAATGTAATTTGGTGGTTGATATTCGTGTCAATGAAATATACACCAATCAAGAAATTATGGACATTATAAATCAAAATATTGACGCTGTGGTAAAGCCACGTTCTATGAATTTGAAATCCTCATCTATCCCTTTACATCACGGGTTGGTTCAAGCGGGAATAGCATTGGGAAGAACTACGTATGGCTCGCCAACATTGTCGGACCAGTCGGTTTTGGAGTGTCAATCGTTGAAGTTAGGACCGGGAAATTCATTGCGATCTCATACTTCAAATGAATTCATATATCTGTCTGAAATCAAAGATGGGATTGAAATTTATATAAATATTTTAAATGCTTTTTTAAAGAAGTAATTGGAACTTTCAAAACAGGTTATTTTAATTAATTAAAAGTATAACACTATGAAACTTTGGGAAAAAGGAATACCAACAGACAAAAAAATCGAACATTTCACGGTTGGAAATGACAGAGAACTGGATTTAGTTTTGGCTAAATACGATGCAATTGGTTCTATTGCTCATGCAAAAATGCTTGCTAGTGTTGGGCTTTTAACTGCTTCCGAAGCCGATGCATTAATAAATGCCTTAAACGAAATGCTATCAGATATTTCCAAAGGCGATTTCACAATCGAAGATAGTTTTGAAGATGTACATTCCAAAATAGAGTATTTACTTACCGAAAAATTAAGCGATACAGGAAAAAAAATCCACACCGCACGTTCCCGAAACGACCAAGTTTTAGTAGATGTGAATTTGTATTTAAAAGACGTTGTAATAGCATTTAAACAGCAATTAAAAGACCTTTTTGATTTGCTAATGGCTTCCGCCGAAAAACACCAAAACGTATTATTACCTGGTTATACGCACCTTCAAATCGCTATGCCATCGTCTTTTGGAATGTGGTTTTCTGCCTATGCCGAAACACTAATAGACGATATTACCATCCTAAATGCGGCTTTAAAAGTGGTCAATCAAAATCCTTTGGGTTCGGCTGCAGGTTATGGAAGTTCGTTTCCTATAAACCGAACATTCACCACCCAAGAATTGGGATTTGAAACCTTAAAATTCAACCCTATTGCTGCACAAATGAGTCGTGGAAAATCCGAAAAAACCGTTGCTTTTGCCATGAGCAGTGTAGCCGCCACGGTATCTAAATTAGCAATGGATGTGTGTTTGTATACGAGTCAGAATTTTGATTTCATTAGTTTACCATCGCATTTAACTACGGGATCTAGTATAATGCCTCACAAAAAAAACCCAGATGTTTTTGAACTAATTCGTGGAAAATGCAATAAAATTCAGGCCTTGCCGTATGAAATCACCTTGATAACCAACAATCTTCCAAGTGGGTATCATCGCGACTTGCAGCTCCTCAAAGAAGGTTTGTTTCCGGCAATTGAAAACTTAAAAGCGTGTTTGGACATTGCGGTTTTTGCTATTAAAGACATCAAAGTAAAAGACCACATTTTAAACGATAAAAAATACGATTATCTCTTTACGGTCGATGCATTGAACGAGTTGGTTGTTGCTGGAATTCCTTTCAGAGACGCCTATAAAACCGTTGCCGAACAACTAGAAAACGGCACTTTCCAATCGCCAAAAGCCACCAAACACACCCACGAAGGAAGCATTAATAACTTGTGTTTACAAGAAATTAAACTGAAAATGAAGGTAGCTTTCAACTAAATGATTTCTCAAAACAAGTAGCGAATTGTTTCCGCTTAGTGCCACCTTGTCATTGCGAGTGAAGCGCAATTTTTTTTTTAACCGCAAAGGGCGCATAGACTCACGCAAAGGTTTTTTTTAACCGCAAAGAGCACAAAGACTTACACAAGGTTCACAAAGATTTTTTGCCACAGATTTAACGGATTAAACTGATTTCCACAGATTTCCCAAATAATCGATTAAACAAATAACCGATTAACCCTTTCTATTATCTATTAATCCTTCTTCCGATTAACCCTTTTTATTATCCACTATCTCAATAGCACCAATTCCCCATCTCGGCTCCCTCTCCTTCGGAGAGGGCTGGGGTGAGGTTTTTCTCTTTCTGGCTCCCTTTCCTTTGGAAAGGGTCGGGGATAGGAAAAAATTAACACACCATTCATCATTTATTCCAATTATAATTATTAGTTTTACGCTTCCCTCCCAAACGATATAAAGTAATTAAATGCCTATGATCTGTATCTATTTCTGCGCACTCGCAACAATCCCAATATACATTTCTTGTAGTACCCTTCTGAAGACGCCCCGTTTTGAGCCACTTTTTCTGTGGGGCAAACTCAAAACAACGTTTGCATTCAACCAACAATCTAAAAAATATAACCGATTTAATACTATAAAATATGGCAAATAAACAACCCGTAAGCCGAAAAGGGAAACAAAGAGTAGGCGGAATAATAGGAAAACTTGAAAGATTCCCACGGTAGCGGGGCGACAACATAAAAAATAAAACATTAAATGTGTGTGGTTATTTTTCATAGTCAGAATAAACCGAAAAACGACTTTAAAAAGAAGTAGGTAAAATATAAAATGTGAAATAATGAATTTAAAATTAAAATTTTTAGCGATTTCGTCAATTCTATTATTGACTGGTTGCGCAAGTATTGTTAGTAAAAGTAGTTGGCCAATAACCATTAATAGCTCTCCATCAGAAGCTAAAATTTCAATTAAAGATAAAAAAGGAATTGAAATTTATACGGGTAATACACCAGCTACATTAAAACTAAAATCTGGCTCTGGGTTTTTCTCAAAAGCAAGATATCAAGTGACTTTTGACAAGGTGGGATACGATAAAAAAGTAGTTCCTGTGGAATTTAAACTTAATGGTTGGTATTTTGGAAATATAATATTTGGAGGACCATTAGGTTTATTAATAATTGATCCAGCAACTGGAGCAATGTTTAAACTTGAAACAGAATTTTTGAATGAAACACTTACAAAATCAGTGGCAAATGTTGACACAAAAGAATTAAAATTGTTAGACATCAATACTATTCCAGCTGAATGGAAAAAGCACCTAATATTAGTAAGTAAATAATACAAAACCACACACATTTTAAAAAACCACCACCACCACCGCATGAAAACCTTCGGGTAGCAACGGGATAATAAAACAGGGCGGCTGAAAACTGAAGAGAGTAGGCATAAATAAATTATAAAATTATGAACGTACGTTTAGAATTAAATCAATTGAATATTGATCGTCCCAAAAAAAGATGGGATATCTATTTTGTTGTTGTGGCAGAACACCCAACCGATCAAGAAAAAATGGTTTTAGCCACTATTCCAACTCAACCAATCAAGATGGTACCTAGTCAAAACAACGAAGTTACTTTTGATGATGGCACACCAAACAGTGAAGGTCTGTTATTGTTAAGAAGAACAATGCCAGCATCAAAAGAGATGAATGTTCACTTCTATGTGCGTCATTCTAGATCAAGTTTCAGAACAGTTGGTGAAGTTTTGAAAGACATTCAAACAGAAATTGGTGACGACGCCATGGGAACTATTTCCGATATTCTTGGCACAACTAATCCCTGGCTGATAATTTCCAAAGCAGCATTGCCGTTAATAGGCAAAATTTTATCGAAAGTACCAGACCGTGATATGGGCTTTATTTCAATGTTTGAAAGATTTGGAAAAGAGTTTGAAGAAGATGGAAACATTGACAGACAAAAAACGGGCGCTTATTCAACTGTTGTGTACACCTGGGCAATTGATGAAGAGTAATGTAAAATTTAAAACCTATAACAACTTACAACCCTAAACAAAAATCTAAACCATGATAGCAACCTCAGAACTATTCAGAAAATACGGTACTCCAACAGAGAGTGGCTCGCCTTACCTTACCACTATTAAATTGCCTTATCCTATGACGCTCGCCTGGGACAGGAGCGTAAAAATAAATTCCATTAGGTGCCACAAACTTATTGCCGAGGATTTAAAAAAAGTATTTGACGCTATTTTAGAACACTACGGCATCCTCAAAATACAACAATTGGGCATCGACCTGTATGGCGGTTGTTTCAGCTACCGCAAAATGCGTGGCGGCAACGACTGGAGCCGACACGCCTGGGGCGTAGCCATAGATTTAGACCCAGAACGCAACCAACTGCACGAAACCAAAACCACAGCCCGTTTTGCGCGCCCAGAATACAAACCCATGATAGCCATTTTTTATCGAAACGGTTTTGTATCGCTAGGCAAAGAAAAAAACTTCGACTGGATGCACTTTGAAATTGCAAAACCAACACCCCCGTAAGCTGAAAAGGGAAACAAAGAGTAAGCAAAATCAATAAAAACCAAATCACCATGGCAATTACAAATTTAAACAACACCCATTTAACAGCGACACAGGTAACAGCCGCTACAGCAGCCCTTACGGCACTAGAAACACAGTTAGCGGTAGTAAACGTAAACCTATCGGCAGAAGAGCGCCAGCGATACGGGAGCATTAATGAGCAAAACAAACTAATGGTAAACAAAACCATGGATTACCACAACACCCAGCCCGCACTACAAACACCGCATGTGGACTGGGCAGAGTACGCCAAGGATTTCACCAGCCGCAACAACCTGGAAGGCATGATTGCCCGATTAGAAAGTTTGATTGTTCGCTTGAATAATGCCAAAATCTTGCATGATTATGACAATTACCAAGCTGCATTGGCAGATTATGCCTATGCCAACTTTATGGCAGGTACTGCAACACCCGGCTATGAAACCAAAGTAAATGACATGAAGCAGTTTTTTAGTAGAACAACCGCCCCAAAGACTGCTACAGAGGAGTAATTAAGTCCTCCGTTGCGGTTCCGAAGTCCTCCGTTGGGGTTCTGGAATGATAATTTGGGGTTCTTGACGCTAAAGTTGGGGTTATTAACCCTAAAATAGCATTCTTAAACCCCAAAAATGGACTAAAGAACCGCAAATTATCAGTATAGGACCGCAAAATACCATTGTAGGACCGCAAAATACCATTTGCGAACCACAACAGAGGAGTTCAAGACCCCAACGGTGGGGTTTGGAACCACAAATTTGGGGTTTGGAACCCCAACAAATTGCAGCGTACCACGCAACAACAGGGCAGCCGAAAACTGGAGAGAGTAGGCGGAATAATACAACCACACGAAAGGATTCGTGCGGCAGCGGGGGGGAATAAAAAACTTGATTAGGCACGGATTGCAAATCCGCGCTATCGGGAATCACACATCAAATATTGATAACTTATGTATAAAAGAAAAACTACTTATGATAAACTTTATTTAACAATTTTAAAAATTGGTCAAAAAAAAGTACACAGCGGTTTATCATATAATCAATTAAAAAAAATCTTAATAGATAAGGGTTATGATTTTGACAACACGTGTATAGAGCTTTCTGTAAAACAATGGTTTTATGATAGTTTTCACCATATAACTTCCCATGAAGAAATTAAAACTGCTCATGATATAGATGTACATGCTGATTGTAATTTTATTCTCAAAGGAGAAAGTTGTTTAAAATTATTAAGCTATAAGACTTCTCGATATAGTTTTAGAAATGGAATTATTGCATTAATTGTAAGTTTTACAGCTGTTTCTTATACAATTGTTCACAACACAATAAAAGACAAATCAGAAATAAAACAACAAAATGAAAAATTGATAAAGATTGGAAATGATGTTAAGGAAACTAAAAAAGACCAGCCGGTAACACGAGTAAAATTAGCCCCGATAGCGCGAATTTGTAATCCGTGCCCATAAAGTATACAAAAACAGGGCAGCCGAAAACTGGAGAGAGTAGGCGAATTATAAATTTAAAATTATGAAGAGAAAGATTGGATTATATTTTTTATCCCTTTGGTTATTATTTATTTTGACGTTCATAATAACTATAAAAATTCCTTTTTGTTTTAAAGACAATTGGGCTTTTTTGGAATTATTACCATTTCTGAAAATTAACATAATTCCATCATTCTGTTTAATCTCAATAATAATTGGTGTTTTTTCCTTTTTAGATTTTAAACATAAAGTAAATGGAACACCTGAACTACCATTTAAAATAACGACTATCGAAAATATTGATTATGAACATTTAACTTTTTTAACTACTTACATTGTTCCTTTAGTTTGTTTCAATTTCAGTAGTATAAGATATTTAATTGTTCTACTTATTTTATTATTCATAATTGGAATTATATATATCCGCACAGATTTATTTTATGCAAATCCAACATTGGCAATATTGCAATTTAGGATTTACAAAATATCAGGAGAGTTTGTTAAAGATGGAATAAGAAACAACTTAATATTAATAACTAGGGATAAATTACATAAAGATGATTTAGTTAAATATATAAAACTAGATAATCGAATTTATTTCGCAAAAAAAACACTAAAATGAATAAACAAGAACTAAATGCACATTTGAATTTCATTAATCAACCTAATGTTGAATTAAACATTATTTTGTATGCTCTAATTGAAGGTGATGAAAATCCAAAAAAATTAGATGTTGAAGTCGATGATTTAGCACCACTAAAAACAATTTTTATTAATAGCATCAATAATTTAATTATTAATGAAAATGAGCATGTTGTGTTACCTATTTCAACAGCAGACGAAAGAGGTAAATGTTTTTATGAGTATGATCTCGAATTGCCTCAAGAGTTAACTAATTTAAATAATGTTATAGCAAATGATAATATAGAAATATTCAACTTTAATAACGAGCAAATTGAGGAAATCAATTCTCTTTTGATAGTTATTGGAAATCATGACCATCAAGTATCATTATTTAAAAAATTATCACCCGTAGAGGTTATTGGAAGGGGAAGTTTTTTTTTAATAAAAACTGCAGAAAGATTTGAAAGGTTTTCAGACAATTTATTGAGAATAAGTTCAGGATTTCAGGGATTATCAATAAATGAAGTTATTATTATTTTAAATCTTAAAACTATAGAAAAAAGTTTTGGTTTCACAGAAGTAATTAAAAGAGAATCTTTACTAGGTATTGAAGCAATACGAGAGATGTCAATACTTCAAAATATTGAAGAATTAGAAAGTTTAATTGAAAATGTAACTTTTGCAAGAAAACTTATTAAAGTTGCGAGAAGTTCTCCAGTAATTCAAAATAATATTCCTAATACACAAATTATTGAATTCACAAAAAACCACCCTGCCTTGAAAGGAAAAATAAGATATAATGAAGATGGCACAATGATTAAATTACATACAAAAAAGTCAAAAGACTTATTTGTAAAATTATTAAATGATGATTTTCTCACTTCTCAATTAACTAGTTTATATTATGATAGTCTAGCAAAAGATGGTATTGAAGAAAGTGCAGTTCAATCTACAAATGAAAGTTAATACAACCCCCGCTCCCGCGCGAATCCCTTCGCGTGGTAACCCGATAGCGCGGATTTGCACCCGAGCGAAGCGAACAGACGAAATAATCCTTGCCCATAAAGCTTTCGTGTGGTAAAGCTGATAAAATGTAATATCGTCACTTATTTACTTAGCTTTGTAAATCAATTGTAAATTGTAAAACTTTTACTAAAATAGCATACAAACAAAAAATGAAGTACAACAACATACGTGAGGAAGCTCTAAAAAATAAAGTGGGCGCAGACTGGTTCAAGGAATTTGACACCACCGAAATACTTGGTAATATCGATTTTACTGTTTTCCCAAAACAAGACAACTTATTTGGTAGAACGCCGCTACTTTGGGCGGAAGCCAAAACAGGCAATTTTGATATTCCGTCAATGTTTGTGCAATTGATACTCACCATTGGCAAAGCACGCACCTTTGACAAGACCATGCCACCGGCATTTTTAGGCGCTTTCGATTTCAAAAAAATTACTTTTGTTCCCTACATCAACATTCAAGATATTTTTTATCTCAACGATTTTAACTGGAATGTTACGCCAAGTAACCACGAAACCAAAGAATTTCAACTCATTAAAGAACGAATTGAAGCCATACTGAAGCAACATACGTATGAGTTTGATTATGAAAAGGACGATAAAGACCTTGCCGTTTTCATAAAAAACAATGTGGCGAAGGCAACTACAACCAACAAATTAAAGATTGATAAAAATAATTTCATCTCCATTTATTTGCGTTGGCTTGAAATTGTAAAACCAATTATTGATGTCAATTGGGACGACTTAAAAAAGGCAAATATATTTGATAACGACTTTTATCTTGCCGACCTTTTTGTGGACGACCGCGACACCCTTGAAATTTATGATGACATCACTACGAGAGACAATCTGTTTGTGGTGTTCCAAAACCAAGGCTATAAAATTGCCAAGGAAGACCTCAAGCAAATGTTTGATGCCACCATCATGCTAAAAAACACAGATACTTACAAGCAATTTTGGAAACGCTACAAGCGACCACCGCTAAAAGAGTTTCAAGATTACATCATTGAACGTAGGGATTTATTAGTTTCTCAAGACATACGGGAACGAAAAGGGGCTTTTTTTACACCCAGAAAATGGGTAGAGCTTTCGCAAAAATACCTCACAGACTATTTGGGCGAAAACTGGCAAGAGGACTATTATATATGGGATTGCGCGGCAGGAACAGGCAATCTTTTGGCGGGATTAACCAACAGATTCAATATTTACGCCAGTACTTTAGACCAAGCCGACATTAACGTAATGCACGAACGCATTGACCACGGCGCCAATCTATTAAAATCTCACGTATTTCAGTTTGATTTCTTGAATGACGATTTTACCAAACTGCCACAAAGTTTGCAAGACATCATCAATGATGAAGAAAAAAGAAAGAAGTTGGTGATTTATATAAATCCACCGTATGCTGAAGTTTCAAGCGTTGGAGTAAAGGGTAAAGCTGGAGTCAATCAATCAAAAACACATACAAAGTATAAAGATATATTAGGCACAGCAGGTAGAGAAATATACTCGCAATTTTTAGTTAGAATTTATGGAGAATTTGACGGAGTGATTATTGCAGAATTTTCTAAATTAAAAATTTTACAAGGTTCAGCATTTATTAAAGTACGTAGCTATCTGAAAGCAAAACTCGAAAAAATATTTTTAGCACCTGCTGATACATTTGATAATGTAAAAGGTCAATTTCCAATTGGTTTTAAGATTTGGAATACAAATAAAAAAGAGGAATTTAAAAGTGTTATTGCTGACATTTATGATAACAATGCAAATTTTATAGGATTAAAAGGTATCTATTCTCTTGATAAAAATCAATACATAAATAAATGGATTTCATCATTCAAAGTGAATAATGATTTTATTGGTTTTTTAGCGGGTACAAATGGAAATGACTTTCAACAAAATAATATTGTCTATATATTAAACCGTAAAGAGCAAATGGCTAATCCCAGAGGAATATGGATAAGTGCATTAAATTTAATTTATGCATCAATTTATTATTCTATAAGGCACTGCATACAACAGAATTGGCTCAATGATCGAGACCAATTTTTATATCCAAATGATGGTTGGAAAACCGATACAGAATTTCAAAATGATTGTTTGGCTTTTGCTCTTTTTAACACAAATATATTATGTAGCGAAGGCACCAACCATTGGATTCCCTTTACGGAAGAAGAAGTAAATGCCAAAGAAAAATTTGCCAGTAGTTTTATGACTGATTTTATGAAGAGCCCCCCAACCCCCAAAGGGGGAGCTACTACAAATGATTTATTTAGCGCTACTTGTCAACCTGAACTTGTTTCAGGTTCCCCAGAGATGCTGAAACAAGTTCAGCATGACAAGAATAAACAAGTTCAGGAGGACAAAACGTTGGTTTTCTCACCCGAAGCCACCGCTGTTTTTGATGCTGGTCGTGCGTTATGGAGTTACTATCATTCGCAAAAAGAGGTCAATGTAAATGCGAGTTTATACGACATTCGAGAGTATTTTCAAGGCAGAAACGCCGCAGGCAGAATGAACCCAAGAAGCGATGATGCCACCTATTCTGAGCTTATAGGGAATCTTAGAAAAAATCTAACCGAATTAGCCGATAAAATCAAGCCGAAAGTATATGAGTATGAATTTTTGAAGGAGTAAGGGATTGCTTCGTTCCTGTCATTGCGCGTGCAACGTTCCTCACAAAAACACACGAGGTGAAATCAGAAATACTTTACCCCTTTGCGAACTTTGCAATTAAAAACAAAACGATTGGATATTGAAAGTTGTAGCCATGAAAAAACCCTTACAAACTATGTTCATAAGGGTTTTGTGACCGCGGCTGGATTCAAACCAGCAACCTCTTGAGCCGTAATCAAGTGCGCTATTCAGTTGCGCCACGTGGCCATTTTTGTGAGTGCAAATATAGGTATTAAAGTCTAATTTGCAAATCTAAATCTAAAAAAAATCTAATTATTTGGAAGCAATTGCATTATCCTAATGCTCTTGTAGTTACAAAATAGCGGTAGCCAATTAATGCTTTTTGCCAATTTTTAGCTTTGGCTAAATCCAATCGTTGCTTGGTGAAGCTAGGTAATAGTAGCGTGTTGATTTTGGCGAGAACTTTATAGATATTCATTTAGTCTTTGTCTTGTTTGTCATTTGCTATGGCAAAATTCCTTGATTTTTTTTCATAAGTAGCATACGATTTATCACTTGGATTTACAATTACAGTTTTGATTGTAATTTCGTCACCTACTTTAAAGCTCTTTGCAACCATTTGATAATCAAGTAAAAAATCACCACAAAAGTAATTTCCGTTTTCATCAAGTTCTATAATTCCTGTGTGTATTCCTTTGGCCATTGTAACTCAATTTTAATTTGATACTGCAAAACTAATCAATTTCTGAAGATATTAGGCACTTGATTTGGTTTCTAATGTCAATAATTTTTGAATCCAAATACAACAAAAAGCAGCAAGTACGCCAAAGGTTCCCATGACAATCCAGTCCAATTGGTATCCATAATGCCCTATAATTTCCATTCCCAATTTCGAACTCACGATGTGTGCGGTGCTGAAACTCATGGTGTACATAGCCATATATCGACCTTCATGCCCCTTTGGTGCTCTGCTTAAAGCAAATACATTCGAGAACGGAAAGGCGAATATTTCTCCTATGGAAATGAAAATCATGCTGATAATTAATATTCCTGCCCAAAAATTAAGCAGCAATAAATAGAATCCAAACGACATTAACAGCGTTCCCCAAAGGATGATTTTTACTTTATGAACCTTCTTTCTTTCAAAATAACTCACAAATGGCATTTCTAAAGCAAAAATTAATAACCCATTTAAAGTCATTAATAATCCTGTTTGAAATTCGGTCAAGCCAAACATTTCATGGTGGTAGAGTGGAAGTGTGGTGAACAATTGGAAGAATATCATTGCCGTCACAAAACTTACAAATAAGAAAATCCAGAATATTTTGTCCTTAAATACAGAAACTACTTCTGATTTGCCTGAAGTTGCATCGCCAACAAGGGTTGGTTTTTTCTTTTCTTTTACCAATAAAGCAAAAATTGAAATGGCAAGAATACAGGTAGAACCATCAACCCAAAATAATCCTTTATAACCCATTCCCATAATTATTAAACCACCCACAGCAGGGCCAGCGGCGAAACCAAGATTTACGGCAAGGCGAACTAACGAAAGCGCTCTAGTTCTATTTTCGGGTTTTGCATAAGCGCCAAGCGATACAAACATAGCGGGGCGAAACATATCCGCCAAAACCATAATACTGAACATTCCGATGCACAATCCCACAAATGAAGTTACAAATTGAAGCAACAGAAATCCTATTCCACTGGAGAACAAACTGAAAAGCATCACTCTGTAGAACCCGATTTTGTCTGCTAATTTTCCACCTAGCCAAGATCCCAACATGGAACCAAATCCGAAAGAAACCATAATCCACCCGACTTCGCTGTAGGAAAAGTGTAAGTTTTCTTTCAGATATTTAGATAAAAAGGGCAATACCATTGTTCCCGCCCGATTGATAAAAGTGATGATGGCAAGTATCCATATTTCTCTTGTAAATCCTTTGAAATTATTGATATAGCGATAAAAAGCGGTTTTAAACATAGCTGAATTTTCAATTGTGTAAAGGTAAAAAACTTTGTGGCTTTGTATCGTTGTCTTTTTGTAACTTTTAAACTATTTTTGCAACAAACTATAAAGATGAAAAAGGGATTATTTGTTGCGTTATTTTGTATTACAATTTCAAGTTTCTGTCAAGAGAATTTTGATGTTTCAGCTGTTGAAACTTTTCAAAAAAAGCTGAATGTTGAATTTGCTGATAAAGACGAAAGCCCGTTAACGGATGAAGATCGTGCGGTTTTCAATTCATTGGAATACTTTCCAATTAGCGCTAAATATTTTGTTATAGCACAGTTCACCCGGACAGAAAACGAAAAGTCATTTGAGATGAAAACCACCAAAGAACGCAGACCGATATATGTGAAATATGGGGAATTGGCTTTCACAATAGACGAAAAACCATTTAAATTAAATCTTTATAAAAACATTGAGCTTTCTAAAAAAGAAGAATATAAAGACTATTTGTTTTTGCCTTTTTCAGATAACACAAACGGAAAAGAAAGTTATATTGGAGGTCGCTATATTGATATGAAAGTACCAAAAGGAGATAGGGTTGTAATTGATTTTAACACGGCTTACAATCCGTATTGCGCATACAATTATAAGTATTCATGCCCAATTGTTCCCCTTGAAAATATTTTAGATATTGACATCAATGCAGGTGTTAAAAAATTCCATAACTAATGAAATTTTTCAATTTACATACGCATCAATCTTCAAACCAGTTAGATGTTTTGGAATTAGTGAATCAATATCCTCAGGAATTTGATGCGGCAATTCCCAATTATTCTATTGGAATTCATCCTTGGCATATCGTTGAAGATAGAATTGACGCTGATTTAGAAATTATTGAAAGCAAATTAAACGACGAAATGTGTCTTGCTATTGGCGAATGTGGGTTGGATAAAAGAATTGAAACCCCAATGGCTTTGCAGCAAATGGTTTTCGAAAAACAATTGGTTTTAGCCGAAAAATATAAAAAACCAGTTGTTATTCATTGCGTTGCAGCTTTTCAGGAAGTAATTGCAATTAAAAAGAAAATGGCTATTTCTGTTCCGATGGTTATTCATGGATTTTCAAAAAACAAGGAAACTTCGGAGCAATTGATTGCCAATGGATTTTATATTTCATTTGGTAAATATTTACTGAGAAATCCTGAATTAGAATTGGTTTTTAAGAGTATTCCCAAAGAGCGTTTGTTTTTGGAAACCGATACAATTGAAGAAGGAATAGCCGCTGTGTATGCATTGGCAGCTAAATACAGAAACATAGAAATGGAAGAAATGATGGCAATAATCAATGCTAATTTCGATACTGTTTTTAAACACTAATTACACGAATTTGCACGAATTGATTAAAAAAAATTAGTGGCTAAAAAGTATATTAAGTAGTTGATGTTAAAATTAAACACTAATTCCACGAATTTGCACGAATTGATTAGTGAAAATTCGTGTTTAAAAATAAATATGAACAACGCTTCAAAGAAATATATAAAAGAGAATATAATGGCAGAATGGACAGAACGAGCAGAATTATTGTTCAAAGCAGAAGGATTAAGTAAGTTGCAAAACGCAACTATTTTGGTAGTTGGATTGGGCGGCGTGGGTTCCTTTGCGGCTGAATTTCTGGCGAGAGCTGGAGTAGGAACAATGACAATAGTTGACGGAGATGTTGTAGATATAACTAACATTAACAGACAATTGCCTGCGTTGCATTCAACCGTTGGTCAAGCTAAAATCACTGTTGTTGGCGATCGGTTAATGGATATTAATCCTGAATTGAAACTGACACGAATTCAGGAATTTCTATCTCCAGAGCGGGCTTTTGAAATTGTAACCGATGAATTTGATTATGTGTTGGATTGCATTGATAGTGTGACTCCAAAACTAAATTTGATTATTGGCGCTAAGCGAAAAAGGGTGAAAATAATTTCCAGTATGGGAGCAGGTGGAAAAATGGAAGCTTCCAAAGTAAAAGTGGCTGATATTACCAATACCGTAAATTGCTTTTTAGCGAAAACGATTAGAAGACGTCTAAAAGAAGTAAAAATTGATAAATTGAAAGTTGTTTTTTCTTCAGAAATTCAAGACGACGCAAGTTTGAAAATGACCGATGGAAGTAATTACAAAAAATCTTTTTATGGAACCAACAGTTATATGCCAGGATTATTTGGTTTGTACGCTGCGGAAACCGTGATTCGGTATTTGCTGAAAAAAGAATAGATTTATTTAATCAATATATATACTTACTTAAACCCAACACCCAGCACCTAAAATGATACAAACAGTAATTTTTGATATGGACGGTGTAATTGTTGACACAGAACCCGTTCATAGACATGCCTATTTCCAACATTTTTCGGAGTTAAATATTGAAGTTACTGAAGAAATGTTTACTTCATTTACAGGGAATTCTACTCGAAATGTATTCCAAAGAGTGAAAACAATTTTCAATTTAGAGGATGATGTTGAGGAATTGATTTTGAGAAAACGCTCACTTTTTAATGATGCTTTTGATCACAAAGAAGATTTGGAATTATTGGAAGGAGTTGAAAAATTAATTAAAGACTTGCACCAAAACGGAATGCAGTTGATATTGGCTTCATCGGCTTCAAAAGTTACTATTGACCGTGTTTTTCGACGTTTTGGATTGTATCCTTATTTCAGTCATATTGTTAGCGGAGAAGATTTTCCAAAATCCAAACCACATCCTGCAATTTTTGAATTTGCTGCCTCCTTATCAATAGCGCCTAAGGAAAATTGCATCGTAATTGAAGACAGTACCAACGGCGTTTTAGCGGCAAAAGCAGCAGGAATATACTGTATTGGTTACAATAGTATTCATTCTAAACTTCAAGATTTATCAAAGTCGGATTCGGTTATCAACCACTTTAACGAGTTGGATTTCAATACAATTTCAAGATTATAATTGGATTAACCAACAGCTTCTTTAAAAACTCTGAGGCATCTTTCACGAGCAAATTTATGGTCAACAATGGGTTGTGGATAATTGAAATCTTGCAATTCAGGAACCCATTTTTTGATGTAAATTAAATCTTTATCAAACTTTTTGACTTGTTCCGTAGGATTAAAAATTCTGAAATACGGTGCAGCGTCAACTCCACTACCAGCCGCCCATTGCCAATTTCCAACATTACTAGATTGTTCGTAATCCAATAATTTTGTGGCAAAATAGGTTTCACCCCAGCGCCAATCTATTAGTAAATGCTTGCATAAAAAACTGGCAACCACCATTCGCACTCGATTGTGCATGTGTCCAGTTGCATTTAATTCTCGCATTCCTGCATCTACAAATGGATAACCCGTTTTTCCTTCGCACCATTTTTTGTATTCAGCTTCGTTGTTATTCCATTTTATGGCATCGTATTTTGGTCGGAAACTTTTGGTATTGGTGTAGGGAAAATGCCATAGTATTTGCATAAAAAATTCTCTCCAGATTAATTCATTTAGAAATGTTTCTTGTTTTTGCGAGGCTGCTTTTTCAACAATTTTCCGAATGCTGACGGAGCCAAAACGCAAATGGGTTCCAATCATTGAAGTTCCCGCAAGAGCAGGAAAATTTCGTGTGTCTTCATAATTCTGAATCAATTTTTCGGAGGAATCAAAAGGAGGGACTTTAATTTTAGATTGCTCAAAACCGAAGTCGTTCAAACTCAAAAAAGGGTAGGAGTGATAGGCAATTTTGGTCAGTAATTTCTCCGATTCAAAGTGTTCTAATTTTGTTTTTTGAAATAAGTCTTTCCATTTCCTTGAAAATGGGGTAAAAACCACATACGGAGTTTGGTCGTCTTTTACGACTTCGTTTTTTTCAAAAATCACTTGGTCTTTAAATGTTTTAAATGCTATTTTTTTGGAACCCAATAAAGTAGTAATTTCGGCATCTCTACTTTTTGCATAAGGCTCATAATCGTGATTGGTAAACAGTGATTCGACTTTGTTTTCAGAGATTAATTTTTCAATAATAGTTATTGGTTCACCATAAAAAACGGCTAATTTCTTTCCGAATTTTTGAAGTTCAGAATCAATTACATCTACTCTTTCGTGAATGTAACTCACGCGAGCATCGTCTTTCGGAAGCTCGTCCAATATATTTTTATCAAAAATGAATATAGGTAAAACCTCAGAATTACTATTCAAAGCTTCAAAGAATCCCTTATTGTCATCGACTCTCAAATCACGTCTAAACCAAAATATGTTCATAATTAAACGGTTTTAAATTCACCAAAAAGCTCGATTAATTTTGTTCTTCGGTATTCGAATATTTCATTTAATTTGGGCTTGACTAGAATAGGATGAACCATTTGCCCAAGAATTCCCATTGGTATTTTATAATCAATAATATCTTCCATTTCTACGCCTCCAGGAATTTCTTTGATGAAATGCTTGTGATGCCAAAGCGAATAAGGTCCAAAACGTTGTTCGTCAACAAAATACTTTTTGTCAATAACATGTGTTATTTCAGTTACCCATTTCATTGGAATTCCAAGAACTGGAGTCACGATATATTGAATTATTTGTCCTGCAAACATTGGTCTGTCATCGCCAGAAAGTGTAATAAAACCCATATAATCAGGAGTTATGACTTTTAAGTTTTTGGGATTTGATAAAAATTCCCAAGCTTCGTCAAGTGTAATAGGTAGGTTCTGTTTTGCGTGATAGGTATAGATTTTCATATAATTTTTTTGTAAAAGTACAATTGTTTATCTTTTAATTCGAAAAGCTAAACTATAAATATTCAAATTATGGAATAATTAACATTTATACTGATTCGAATGTGTAAATTTGAAAAAAAATTATTAATTATGAAAAAAATAATTCTTGCATTAGCAGTAATTTTGAGTTCTTTAAGTTCTCAAGCACAAGTTTTAACGCCGCAACCAAGTCCAAAATGCGTTATTAATCAGATAGTTGGTTTGACCGATGTGGAAGTTGACTATTCTAGACCGAGTACAAAAGGAAGAAATATCTTTGGCGATTTAGTTCCTTTTGGTAAAGTTTGGAGAACGGGTGCCAATTCAAATTCTACAATTAGTTTTAGTGAAGATGTTGTAATTGACGGAAAAACTTTAAAGAAAGGTAAATATGCTTTGTATACTTTACCAAAAGTTGAAAAATGGGAAATCATTTTTTATTCTAAAACGGACAATTGGGGAAATCCCGAAGTGTGGAATGAAGCTGATGTTGCTTTGAGAGCTACTGTTACCCCAGAAATGTTGAACAGAAATGTAGAATCATTTACAATTGACATTAACAATTTAGATAACAATTTTGCACATTTAAATTTGTCATGGGAAAAAACACTGGTTGCTTTGAAATTTCAAGTTCCAACGCAAAAAACCGCAATGGCAAGTATTGATAAAGTTTTGGCAGGTCCTTCAGGTGGCGATTATTTTTCGGCAGCACAATACTATTTTCAATCCAACGCAGATTTGATAAAAGCTTTGACTTATGTTAACAAAGCATTGGAATTAAAAAAAGAAAGTCCCTATTGGTACACCAAATTAAAATCGTTAATTCAAGCAAAATTAGGTGATAAAAAAGGCGCAATTGAAACAGCAAAACTTTCCCTTGATGCTGCAAAATTGGCTAAAAATAATGATTACATCAAAATGAATGAAGACAACATCTTAGAGTGGAGTAAGAAATAATTATTTTTGCTTCTACTACTTCAAAAGCATCTAAATTTACTTTAAAATTTAGATGCTTTTTTTTATGCAAAATCTTCTATCTTTGGAATAAATAAAAAATAAAAATGTCCTTTAAAAATTCATTAGTAGTATTTATTTTATTGCTATCATTTTCAACAAAAGCTTCTTTTATTTTGTTGCCAATGGATGAAACCACGCAACAAAATCATTTAAAGGCCTACGGAATTACCTATTGGTGTTTGGATAAAAAATACAAAGCCAGTTGGTTATTAAATTACCGTGGCGGTTCTTTTTTATTACCCGATACTGAAGAAATTCGAAAAGAATGTCAAATTCGTGGGGTTAGTTTTGAAGTGCTTTCAGATTCGGAAACCAAATCAATATTAGATGATATTTCAAGTCCATCACAAAATATGGAGAATGTAATTTTGGAAAAAGCCCCTAAAATAGCGGTTTACACCCCTAAAGGGAAACAACCATGGGACGATGCCGTGACTTTAGTTTTGACCTATGCCGAAATTCCATTTACACCTATTTATGATGAAGAAGTACTTTCTGATGGCTTGTTGCTTTACGATTGGTTGCACCTTCATCACGAAGATTTCACTGGACAATATGGAAAGTTTTTCGGTGCCTATCGAAATTCACCTTGGTACATAGAACAAAAAAAAACAGCTGAAGAATTAGCAACTAAATTAGGATATTCTAAAGTTTCGGAGGAGAAATTGGCAGTAGCCAAAAAAATCAGAGATTTTGTAATTGGAGGAGGATTTATGTTTGCCATGTGTTCTGCAACAGACAGTTTTGATATTGCATTATCTGCCGATGGAGTTGATATTTGTGAGCCAATGTTTGATGGCGATCCAAGTGATGGGAAGTATCAATCCAAAATTGATTACACAAAGTCGTTTGCCTTTAAGGATTATATTTTGGATAGAAAACCCGATCATTATGAGTTTTCTACGATTGATATGACTGAGAAAAGGGAACTCCCAATGGAAAAAGATTACTTTACACTTATGGAATTTTCTGCAAAATGGGATGTTATTCCGAGCATGTTGTGTCAAAATCATACCCAATTGGTAAAAGGATTTATGGGACAAACGACCGCTTTTGACAGAGAATTAATCAAAACGAACGTATTGGTTTTAGGTGAAAATTTATTAAATAGCGAAGCTAGATATATTCACGGACAAAAAGGAAAAGGATTTTTCACGTTCTACGGTGGTCACGATCCCGAAGATTACCAGCACAAAGTTGGCGACGAACCCACTGTTTTAGATTTGCACCCCAATTCTCCCGGATACCGATTGATTTTGAATAATGTGCTTTTTCCTGCGGCAAAAAAGAAAAAGCAAAAGACGTAATATTTATGATATTTTATCGACGATAATTTAAATATAAAATATGAATTGCCTTTTAATTAATAATATAATTTCTACTGTCTTGCTCCGACAAACTAAAATATCCTAGAGGATAATTGGCCTCAATTGTGGTGTTTATTATATTGCCACGCACCGTTGCAGATGGCGATTGAAATGGACTTCCGCTACTGTTTCCAGCAATGCTAACTAAAATTCGCATATAATTGAAATACTGTTTTGAAATTCCCGAAAGTGTAACTTCAAAGTTTTGTCCCGGTTCTAATTCGTCACTTCGGTACAAACCAAATATTTGATTGCCTTGAAAATTGCGGTCTTCTTGTAAAAAATAAATTGGAATTACGGTAAAACTTGGCTTGAATTTAAATAAATAATAGTCGTCTGTTGTTCCGTTATCTGTATAAATAGCTTTGATTTCTGTATCCTTGCCCGAGAATCCCGTGTTGTCTTTTTGTTCAATAGTTTCAATTGGTGGAACTGGTTTTAAAGTTTCGGTTGCAGAATAAGTTTCCCCATTTAAAACTACGGTTAAAACGTAATTTCCGTTTAAAACAGGTGAAAAATTAGTGCAAATATAACTTCCATTGGAACCTGTTTCTACAAAGTTAAATATGTTGTTTGTTGCGTCAGTTATAAAAATAGTAGCACCAGAAACTGTCGGAATTTGATTGCTATAGTAGGAAGTTGTTGTTGATAAATTGATGGTTTGTTCATTTCCAAGCGTACCTTTTTGCCATTTTATGGAAGCGTCAATTACTAATTTTGGTGCCATAGTATTCAAATCAACATCGATTACTTTTTCGCAACTTGCTACAAGAATGCTAATGGCAAATAGGAAATAGATTTTTATATTTTTCATTCTACTAAAATTTAAAATTATAACTCACCGCGGGAACGGCGCCAAAAATTGAAAAACGAACGGCTTCATTACTTCCTGAAGTTTGGTTTTGTCGGAAACTTATGGAAGCAGCATTTTGTCTGTTGTAGAGGTTGTAAACACTGAAAACCCATTCTCCTTGCCGTCCTTTTTTCTTGAGAGGTTTTGGAGTGTAAGTTGCTGAAATGTCTAAGTGGTGGTAGGTTGGCAATTTATTTTCATTGCGCAAACCGTAACTCGGAACCGTAATTCCTTGGTATTGGTATTGCCCGTTTGGATAGGTTACAGGTTGCCCGGTTTGCAAAGTGAAATTGGCGCCAAACGACCATTTTTCATTCCAATTGTAACTTCCTGTTACGGCAATATTATGTAATTTATCATAGGTTGAACGGTACCAATTTCCATTATTTATTCCTATTTCATCGGCAGTTCTGCCTGGCGTTTGTTGTTCGGAACGTGAAAGCGTATAGGCTATCCAGCCATTTAATTTTCCTGTATTTTTTCGTAATAATACTTCTAATCCGTAAGCTCTCAATTGTCCGTTTAGAATAATTTGCTCCAAGGCTTCGTTTGCAATTAAATTTGCTCCGTCAATATAGTCGATTCTGTTTTTTACTTTTTTGTAGAACGTTTCAACTTCTAAGGAATACGCTTCATCATTGAAATTCTTGAAATAACCCAACGCAACTTGGTTGGCTATTTGTGGTTTTATATAGGAATCACTTGGCGTCCAAACATCCAATGGAGTAGGCGAGGACGTATTGGAAATTAACTGTAAATACTGCGTCATTCGGTTGTAACTCGCTTTTATAGATTGATTTTTATCCAATGAATAGGAAGCTGAAAACCGTGGTTCAAAATTATCGAATGAAGCAATCACTTTATTATTATTGTAATATTTCGTTCCAATTGGGATTCCATTTTCATATATTTTCAAATCATTATTGAACGTTACCGCTTCATTATTTTGATATAAATTCACTGTTGAAGCACCCAATCTGTAAAATTGACTGTATCGCAAACCGTACATTAATTCTAATTTATCGGTAATTTTATGTTCCGCTTCAAGATAAATGGAAGGCTCAAATGCATATTTTTTATCTAATTTTTTGTAATTGATTCCTGATTCAGCAGTCGTGGGGCTGATAATACCAGGATTGAAATCGTAATAAATAGAATTAATGCCGTAGTTAAGTTTGATTTTATCGGAGATATAGTTTTTGAAATCATATTTTAGATTGTAGTTTTTTATTCCAGAATCATATTTGAAACCTACAAAATCCAATTGTAAACCATAATAATAATCACTATAAATCATCGAAAGGTTGGAAAATAATTTGTCGGAAAACAAGTGATTCCATCTTAGGTTTGAAGTTGCATTTCCATAAATATTGGTAAAACTACCTTCTAAATTAAACACATCACGACCAAAATATCCTGAAACATACAAACTATTATTCTTGTTCAGTTTGTAATTCAATTTGGTATTTAAATCATAAAAATAGGCAGAGTTTTTATTATCTGTAAGCTTCAAAAACAAATGCGCATAGGAACCTCGTCCCGCAATTATGAACGAACCTTTGTCTTTTACTATTGGACCTTCAATTAAAAGCCGGCTTGAAATTAATCCAATTCCACCGTTGATATGATAATTTTTTGAGTTTCCATCTTTTTGATAAATATCTAAAACCGAACTTGCTCTTCCACCAAAACGAGAAGGAATCCCACCTTTATATAACTTTAAATCTTTGATGGCATCGGGATTGAAAACCGAGAAAAATCCAAATACGTGTGAGGAATTAAATATCGTAGCTTCGTCCAAAAGTATTAAATTTTGGTCAGCGCCACCGCCTCGAACATTAAATCCAGATGCACCTTCTCCAGCATTTGTAACCCCTGGAAGCAATAAAATCGATTTCAAAACATCAACTTCGCCCAAAACAACAGGCATTTTTTTTATGGTTGCAATAGAGAGTTTGTTCACACTCATCTCTGCTTTTTGCGTGTTTGTAGTTTTTTTTTCGGTAATAATAACCTCTTGAAGTTCTTCACCACTTTCGAATAATGAAATATTAAAATTGGTGTTTTTAATTAAATCGATTGTAACTTCTTTTGTTTGAAAACCGATTGAACTAATAGTAATTCTATAGTTTCCTTTTGGAATAGTAATAGAATAAAAACCGTATTCATTTGTTGTTGTGTAGGCTGGAATTGAAGGAACAGTCACATTTACTCCAATAATAGTTTCATTACTATTTGCGGCAGAAACAACACCACTAAGTGTGACTTTTTCTTGTGAAAAACCTGCAAAGACTACTGAAAAAAGTAGCGATAATAAAGCGATAATTTTCTTTGAAATCATAGATTAGAATTGTTTTACAAAAATGATAAATTTATCATTAAATCGACACTATTAATTTGTTAATCTATCGTTAACAAAATACCTTTAAAATTTAGAGATGAATTTTAGTGGAATTTATCGAATTAATGCAAAATGCCCTTTCAATTCTGTTCCGTCTTGAAGGATTGCGTTGTACCAATAATCGCTTGCAGGTATCGGATTTCCATGTAAAGTTCCATCCCAAAATGGGTTTTTAGGATTTAAATAGGTAATTAATTTTCCGTATCTGTCAAAAATTGAAATGGTTGTGTTTGTTATTGATTGAAATCCTTCCATACTAAAATAGTCATTAAAGGTATCTCCATTTGGTGTAAAAAACTTCGGAAATACAATTAAAGTAAAATTGAAAATCGCTTTACCACAATTATTTTTTTCCCGAACATACGCTTTTTTAACGCCTCCAATTGTGTTTTCAAAAACATTGTAATTCTGATAATTTATTCCGTCTAAAGAATATTCAAAATCGCCTGAAAAGGAAGTTATTATAGTTACTTGTCGTTCATTAATTACAACGTCTGTAATTATTGGAATTAGGTTTTCAGTAACAACTATTGTTTTTAAATTCGTGCATCCATTCGTGCTTGTAACGGAAACGGTGTAGGTTCCTGGATTGGAAACACTGATACTTTTTGAGGTTTCGGTGGTTGACCAATTATAGGTTACATTATTAATTCCAGCGTCTAAAAGAACTGATTTTGTTTCGCATAAAATAGCGGTTTCGTTTTGAATAATTGCAGGAATTGGATTCAAGGTGAGTTGAACGGCGGTTCGATTTGTACTTACACACGTGTTTAAAGTATAAGATTCTGCATAGAAAATCCCAGCATTTGTAGGAGTGAAAGCCACAGAGTTACTTTGTAATAAACTTCCACCTGTTGCGGCAGAGTACCAATTTACACTTTCAGAACCCAATGTGGTTACAGATAATGCAGAGATTGGGTCGTTTTCACAAATTGATTTATCGCCGTTACTTAAAGGTGCTAGAGGTTTTGGTTTGACTATAACACTAAAAATTTCTGAAATTGTCGAACAGAATACATTGTTTAAATTAGCAACGTCTTGTGCTACTTTTACACGATAATAATGGGATGTGATTATATTTGGAGTGTCATAATTGTTGGAATTTTCACCAATAATATCATTCCAAATTACATTATCTAAACTCTCTTGCCATTGAAACACATTCGGCGTTATTCCGGAGCTATTGACTTGTAAATTTATATTTATGGGTGTAACATCTTCGCAAACAATATAGGTATTTCCTGTAATTCCTGTAGACCCAATTGTTGTGAAATCGCCACAAGAGCGAAACATAATATCGTCAATAGCAAGATCGTTTCCGCATCCGCCAACTCCGTTATTTCTCATTTTTAGAACAACAGAAGTTTGACCGATTCCAGTTGTAAAAACCAAGCCATATTGTGTCCAAATTGCCGATGAAGTAGGATTAATATTGCCTGTATTTCCTGATTGTAAAAGGATAGTTTCTGTTGAATCCCAAATTTCAAAAGTTACATTTATAGGAATACTATTTCCAGAACAAGCTGTTGAAGTTGAATTAAATACATTCATTAACCAAGATGAAAATTCAAAAGTGGTATTGACGCACAATCCAGAAACCACTCTTTTGTAAAACTCACTTGGCGTGAAACTTGCATTTATAATTAACGATTTTCCGTTTGTTCCATTCGGTTGATTATCGGGAGTGTGATCTGGTGAATTGTGCCAAGAACCGTATTGATTGGTTCTGTAAAATAACGTATAAAGTCCGTCATCAGGGGTTCCCGCAATAAAAGTATAGGAAGTTACGCCTGATGGTAATGCGGGTCCATAATCTGTTCCGCTTCCGAAATCTTCTGTGAAAATGGGAATACCTTTACTTCCATTGCAAAAGCCTAACTGACCAAAACTTTGGAAAGATGAAAATATTAATAGTAGTAAAAAGGTAACTTTTTTCAATTTAAATTTTAATGATAAAAAAAAACTGTCAATCGGTTGGATAACAGTTTTTTTAAAATATTTTTTTATAGGTTATGCTAATTTCTTCTCTAAATTCTCTTGAATAGCCGCTAAGAAACCTTCAGTTGTTAAATAATTGTCGGAAGTAATTTTATCTTCATAGATTAAAACAGCCAAATCTTTGGTCATTTTTCCACTTTCAACAGTGTCTATACAAACCTGTTCCAAAGTGTGGCAAAAATCTATTAACGCTTGATTTTCATCTAATTTGCCTCTGTGTTCTAAACCTCTTGTCCAAGCAAAAATACTTGCAATTGGGTTTGTAGAAGTAGCTATTCCTTTTTGGTGTTCTCTGTAATGACGTGTTACGGTTCCGTGTGCGGCTTCAGCTTCAACAGTCTTTCCATCAGGAGTTACCAATACAGAAGTCATTAATCCTAACGAACCAAATCCTTGTGCAACGGTGTCCGACTGAACATCGCCATCGTAGTTTTTGCAAGCCCAAACAAATCCACCACTCCATTTCATTGCAGAAGCCACCATATCGTCAATCAATCGATGTTCGTAGGTAATTCCTACTTTTTCAAATTCTGTTCTGTAATTTGCTTGATACACTTCTTCAAAAATATCTTTGAAACGACCATCATAAGCTTTCAAAATGGTGTTTTTTGTAGAAAGATACAACGGCCATTTTTTTGTCAATGCCATTTGGAATGAAGAATGTGCAAATCCGAAGATGCTTTCGTCTGTGTTGTACATTGCCATTGCAACGCCATCACCTTCAAAATCATAAACTTCCCATGTTTGGGTATCTCCTTCTTCAGGAACGAAAGTCATTGTTAGTTTTCCTTTTCCTTTAATAACGGTGTCTGTAGCTTTATATTGATCTCCAAATGCGTGACGACCTATAACGATAGGTTTTGTCCAACCTTGTACGTATCTTGGTACGTTCTTCATGATAATTGGTTCACGGAAAACGGTTCCGCCAACAATATTTCTGATAGTTCCATTTGGTGATTTCCACATTTTTGAAAGATTAAATTCTTTCACGCGGTCTTCGTCAGGAGTAATAGTGGCACATTTAATACCAACATTGTATTTTTTTATCGCTTCTGCAGAGTCAATTGTAATTTGGTCTTTAGTAGCTTCTCGGCTTTCAATTCCTAAATCGTAATATTTAATGTCTAATTCTAAATAAGGAAGAATTAGTTTTTCTTTAATAAAAGTCCAGATAATTCGTGTCATTTCATCTCCATTCAATTCTACTACTGGATTGACTACTTTAATTTTTACCATTTTTATGTAATTTTAATTTTAAAATTTGAGTCTGCAAATATAATACATTCAACAAGAAATGTAATTACATAAACAACTATAACGATTGATTTGTTAATTTCTTAAAAAAAGACAATTAAATTACTGAAAGTGTAAATTTAGCATTGTTTTTATAAAAAAAGCCCCAACAGTGTTGAGACTTTTATAATAAAAAGATATTTGACTATCTTCTTTTGTCTTTAATTTTTGCTTTTTTACCAGTAAGCTCTCTGAAGTAATAGATACGAGCTCTACGAACAGAACCTTTTTTATTGATTTCAACTTTTTGTAAAGCTGGCAAGTTTACTGGGAAGATACGCTCAACTCCAATTGCACCTGACATTTTACGTATAGTAAAAGTTTCTGTGTTTCCAGAACCTCTTCTTTGAATAACAACTCCTTTAAAAAACTGAGTTCTTGTTTTTTCACCCTCTTTAATTTCGTAATAAACTGTGATAGTGTCTCCAGCTCCGAATTCAGGGAATTCTTTTTTTGTTACAAATTCGTCTTTAACGAATTTCATTAAATCTGCCATGATAATTTTTTTAATTATGGTTTTAAATCTAAGCAACATTCGCGGATTTCGCCAGAGGTTGGTCAAATGTGGGTGCAAAAGTAAATAATTATTTTGAATTATAAATTATAAATTATGAATTATTTGGGTCATTGCCTTTTCATTTAAAATTAAAATTCAACATTTAAAATAATTCCTATTCATTTAATAAATCCGGCCTTCTGTTTTTAGTATGTTCATACGCCATATCTTCTCGCCATTTGTCAATTTTAGCAAAATTTCCACTCGTTAAAACTTCTGGAACTTTCCATCCTTTATAATCTGCGGGACGAGTATATATAGGTCCCGACAATAATCCGTCTTGAAAACTATCTGTTAAAGCAGAAGTTTCATCGCTCAAAACACCTGGAATTAATCGAATTAACGCATCTGATAAAACCAAAGCGCCTAATTCTCCGCCCGACAAAACATAATCACCAATTGAAATTTCCTTCGTGATAAAATGATCGCGAACCCTTTGATCAACTCCTTTATAATGTCCGCAAAGAATAATGATATTTTTATACATAGACATAGTATTGGCCATTTTTTGGTTCAAAGTTTCTCCATCAGGTGACATATAAATGATTTCGTCGTAACTTCTTTCGCTTTTCAAATGGGTAATGCATGCGTCAATTGGCTGCACCGTCATCACCATTCCTGCTCCACCTCCAAAGGGATAATCATCAACAGATTTCTGTTTGTTGGTCGTAAAGTCACGTAAATTGTGAAAATGAACTTCTACAATTCCCTTATCTACAGCACGTTTCATAATTGAAGCTTCGAAAGGACTTCGAAGTAATTCAGGTAAAAGTGTAATAATGTCTATTCTCATATATAATTAGGTACAATAATGCAAATGTACAATGTTTTTATAGGTTTTATAATTGTGCTCAATTATTTTTAAGCAGCAATTTATTTAATTTTATAATATTACATTCAATCCATAGACCAAATTAATTCTTTTTCAATTTTAGTAGTATTTTTTTTATTAAATTTTGAATCTAACATCATTGATTATCTTAAGAATAGTTTTATCACAGGCAAATTTGCTGCATAATTCACTGTTTGATATGTAAAATAAGTTTGAATATCATACTAATCGTACTAATTTGTTACAAATCATAAATAGCATAAAATAAATAACTAACCTGCAAATTTTCAAATAGAAGAATAATCTATTTTATTTCGTAAATTTGCATCAAATTAAAAAACAACAAAATGGAAAATGGGATATACGCTAATTTCAATACCACAAAAGGTGTTATATTAGTAAAATTAACAAACGATTTAACGCCAGGAACAGTTGGAAACTTCGTAGGATTGGCAGAGGGTAACTTAGAAAATAAAGTAAAACCACAAGGAAATAAATACTATGACGGATTAAAATTCCACAGAGTAATTCCAGATTTCATGATTCAAGGTGGATGTCCTCAAGGAACTGGAACAGGTGGTCCTGGGTATAGTTTTGAAGATGAATTTCATCCAACACTAAAACATGATCGCCCAGGAATATTATCTATGGCGAATTCTGGACCTGCAAGTAATGGTTCTCAATTTTTTATTACTCATATTCCAACAGATTGGCTAGACAACAAACATACTGTTTTTGGACATGTTGTTGAAGGACAAGATATTGTTGATGCAGTTGCTCAAGGTGATTTTTTAGATACTTTAGAAATCATTAGAGTAGGTGAGGATGCTCAAAAATGGAATGCAATTGAAGCTTTTATCACTTTTAAAGGAGCGCGTAACCAACGTGATGCTGCAATTAGAGCAGAAGCAGAAGCAAAAATGGAAACATTAGCCGCTGGTTTTGAAAAAACAGAAAGTGGTTTACGTTACCAATTCATCCAAAGAGGAAACGGAAAAAAAGCAGCAAACGGAAAAACAGTTTCGGTGCATTATACTGGTCAATTAGAAGACGGAAAAGTATTTGATAGTTCGTATCCTCGAAAAAAACCAATTGAATTTCCTTTAGGACAAGGAAATGTAATTGAAGGTTGGGACGAAGGAATTGCTTTATTGCACGTTGGTGATAAAGCACGTTTTGTTATTCCAGCTCATTTAGGATATGGAAGTCGAGGAGCAGGAGGCGCAATTCCACCAAATGCAACCTTAATTTTCGATGTTGAATTAATGGACGTTAAATAAGTCTTTATTTATATAAAAAAAACGCCCTTTTTGAGGGCGTTTTTTGTTTTCTATACGTTTAAGATTTAAATATCATCAAAATCTACATCCGTAAAACTGGAAGTGCTTGGTGTTTCGTCTTCTGTTTTTTCTGTTGTAAACTCTTTTTTAAAGTCTTTCTGATGTCTTTCAGAAATAACTTCTTCGCCTTTGTGATTTAATACATACGAAGTCATATCTTCTAATATTTCTGCAAATGCCGTAAAATCTTCTTTATACAAATAAATTTTATGTTTTTTGAAGTGAAATGAACCGTCTTCTTCTGTAAATTTTTTACTTTCTGTAATTGTAATGTAATAATCATCGGCTTTTGTAGCTCTCACATCAAAGAAATACGTTCTTCTTCCTGCTCTCAAAACTTTAGAAAAGATCTCCTCTTTTTCTAACATATCATTTTCTCTCATAATCGATTTTAAGTTTAATTACAATCCAAAAATCATAAAAAAAGGATTATAAAACAACAATTATGACAAATCTTTTTCAGAAAGTTGTTTCAAATACAATTCCTTGTAATAACCATCAAGGTTTACTAATTGATTATGAGAACCTTGTTGGATAATTTCGCCATCTTCAATAATGATGATAGTATCTGCATTTTTAGCGGACGAAACCCGATTACTAACAATTATGGTAGTTTTATTTTTGCAATATTCTAATAAATTTGTCAAAATTGTTTCTTCAGTTTCGGTATCTACCGCTGACAAACAATCGTCGAGCAATAGAATTTCCGGATTTTTTATTAAAGCTCTCGCAATAGAAACCCGTTGTTTTTGACCTCCAGAAAGTGTGATTCCACGTTCTCCTAAAACAGTTTCATACTTTTTTGTGAAGTTGATAATATTGTCGTGAACCGAAGCTTTTATTGCAGCAGCAACAACTTCTTCATCTGTTGCGTCTTCTTTTCCAAATTTTATATTGTTTTTTATCGTGTCAGAAAACAAAAATGCATCTTGTGGTACAATTCCAATATTATTTCTTAAATCAAATAAATGAACTTCTTGAATTGGTATTCCATCAATTAAAATAGTTCCATCGGTAGTATCATACAAACGACTAATTAAGGTTAGAACACTCGATTTTCCAGAACCTGTTTTTCCAAGAATCGCCAAAGTTTCTCCCTTTTTTACAGTAAATGATACGTTATTAAGTGCTTTTATATTGGTATCATCGTAAATAAAAGTCACATTTTGAAATGTAATTTCTCCTTTTATAATAGAATGGTTTTCTGAATTATTTCTGATTTCTGGGACAATTTTCAAAAATTCATTGATACGTTTTTGCGAAGCTTCGGCCTCTTGAACCATCGAAGAAATCCAACCTAACGAAGCGACTGGCCAAGTTAGCATATTTACATAAAGAATAAATTCGGCAATTATACCAATGCTTTTTATACTTCCATTGATGTATAACATTCCACCAAAATAAATCACAACTAAATTGCTTACGCCAATTAAAGCCAACATTAAAGGACCAAAAAGCGATTGCACTTTTGCCAAACTCAAGCTTTTTTCTTTGCTTTCCAATGACAAATTATTAAGATTTTCCTGATGTATATTTTCTAATGAATAGGCTTTTATCACCCTAATTCCGGAAAATATTTCTTGTGTGAAACTTGATATTTTTGATAAATATTGTTGAAAAATCGTACTCCTTTTATTGATTTGTTTGCTTAATCTGAAAATTGCATAGGATAAAATCGGCAAAGGAAGCAATGTATATAATGTTAATATTGGGGAAACATTGTACATATATATAATGACAATTGTAAAACGGATGAAAGTATTTATTGTGTACATCACTGCGGGGCCAACATACATTCGGACTTTTCCAACATCTTCGCTAATTCTATTCATTAAATCGCCCGTTCTATTTTGTTTGTAGAAACTTTGAGATAAATTTTCATATTGTATAAACACTTCATTTTTAAGGTCAAATTCGATGTGGCGTGACATTACAATTAAAGTTTGACGCATCAAAAATGTTAAAAATCCAGCAATAAATGTTGTCGCTATTACCAATAAAACATTATGAAACAGTTCGTTACGGATTATTGATATATCAGATGTATTTGTTTTAGAAAATCTTTCAATTGCTTCAAATGATTTACTGATTAGTTTTGGCGTAAATAATGAAAAAATCTGAGCAATAATGGTTATGAAAATACCGAGTAGAAATCGATATTTGTATTTGACAAAGTATTTATTTAGATATTGTAATTCTTTCATTTTTGTATGGAAATTTTATATTTTTATAACTTAAAATCAGAATTGATTTCAGATAAAATTCAGTTGACAAATATACGTTTTAAAAAGGAGTTTTTTCTTTAAGAAATACTTAAAATACCATAGAAATTCATTTTATGAATTAATATTTTCATAAATTCATTTTAATTTAAATTGAAGAAAAGGTTTGTAGGTAAGTAGTAAGTATAATTAAGTGTCGTATTCTAAAATATGTAATTTATTGTAATAGAGTGATTTTATATAGTTTTTTACTTGTTTCAGACTTTTTACTTTACGACATTAAAACTTTCGACTTACTTTGGTGCTTTTTTCAAAAATAGTACTATTTTTGCACCGTCAAAGATTTTCTTTAGCTAAATAATTAAATAAGTTCTTACCAAGTGTTAAATAGAAGACATATCCGTGTGAAAGTGATGCAATCGATATATGCGATGCACCAAAATGGTTCAGATAGTATTGAGAAAGAAGAAAAATTCTTGCTTTATAGTATTGACAATATTTTAGATTTATACCTAACAATGCTGTCTTCGTTAATTGAAATTGGTAAAAAAGAAGCTGTTTTTATTGATAAATCTAGTCAAAAACACATTACAACTTCACAAGAGCGAAATCCCAATAAAAAATTCATAAACAATACCATTCTTCAGATTCTTACTGAAAATAATTCTTTGAGTATTGCTTTAGAAAATAGAAAAATTAATCATTGGGAATTAAATGAAGATTACATCCAAATTCTTTTAGATAGCATAAAAAACAGTGATTTCTATGGTAAATATATGGCAAATACTGTAAATAATTTTGAAGAAGACAAGCAATTTATTCTGGATATTTTTACGGAATTGATTGTTCCTAATGAAAAGTTATATGAGTTTTTAGAAGACAATAAATTGACTTGGATTGATGATATTCCGGTTGTGAATACACAAATCATCAAACAATTAAAGCAAATAAAGTCTGCAAAAGACGAAGCTTTTAGAGTTCCAAAAATATTTAAAGATGAGGAAGATCAAGAATTTGTTACTAATTTATTTAGAAAAACAGTTCTTAATGAAAAGGAATTAGCAAAAGAATACGTTGATAAAACTCCCAATTGGGATTCGGAACGTATCGCTGAAATTGATACTATTGTACTGAAAATGGCTATTTGTGAGTTTGTAAAATTCCCTTCAATTCCTGTTAAAGTAACAATTAACGAATATTTAGAAATTGCAAAGGAGTATTCTACACCAAAAAGTAGTATTTTTATCAACGGAATTTTAGATAATTTGGTCAAAGAATTTGAAATAGCCAATAAATTGAATAAAATCGGAAGAGGTTTAATGTAATATTTTATATAATTATGAATAAAAAAGTTGTTTTAGCAGCAGTTATTGGTTCCTTTTTATTTTTAGGAGCGTGCAAAAAGAAAGAAGAAGTAAATTCAGAGATTCAAAATTCTAATGTTTCAAATCCAACTTCAATTGGAATACCAGAAGCAGAAAAAACAGTAGTTCCTGCAGATGGAAAATATCCTGTAATGACATTTGATAAAACAGAACACGATTTTGGGACAATTGCTGCCGGTTCAAAAGTGAATTATTCATTCCAATTTACAAATACTGGTGAAGCAGATTTAACTATAATTGCCGCTGCCGGATCGTGTGGTTGTACTGTTCCAGAATATCCAAAAAAACCTATTAAACCAGGTGAATCTGCAAAAATTAAAGTTATTTTTAATTCAGCAGGAAAACATGGTAACCAACAAAAATCAGTTACACTAAGAACCAATACAAAAGAAGTTATGACAACTTTATTAATCAAAGCTTCAATTAAAAAGTAATTAATATATTTTATAAATCTAAAAACAATAATTATGGAACAAATCCAACAATTCTTACCGTTTATTTTAATGTTTGTCGTTATCTATTTCTTTATGATTAGACCACAACAAAAAAGAGCAAAACAAGAGAAAGAATTCGAAAGCGCTTTAAAAACTGGTGACAAAATCATTACTAAAAGTGGAATTCACGGTAAAATTTCTGAATTAGCAGATACTACTGTTATTATTGAAACAATGGCAGGAAAATTGAAAATGGAACGTTCAGCTATTTCAATGGAAATGAGTGCTTCTATGAATAAGAAATAAATAAATGTTTTATATTAAAAAGCCCCAATTTGGGGCTTTTTGTGTTTTGTAAAAATATAAAAAATTATTTTTTTGCTTTTTCTTTGCTGAAATCAGTAGTTGCGGTTAATTGTACGATTTTAATAATTACATCAACCGCTTTTTGCATACTTTCAACAGGAACATATTCATATTTTCCGTGAAAATTGTGTCCACCAGCAAATATATTCGGACACGGTAATCCCATATACGATAATTGAGAACCGTCAGTTCCACCACGAATTGGTTTTATCAAAGGCTTTATTCCTAATTCTCGCATCGCTTTTTCGGCAATATCAACAATATATTTTACAGGCGTAACCTTTTCCTTCATATTGAAATATTGGTCTTTTACTTCTGCAATGCAAATTTCTGAACCAAATTGTTTGGCGAATTTCTTATTGATTTTTTTAGCAATAGCGTGAACAATTTCTTTACGTTTTTTGAATTTACTTGCACTATGATCTCTAATAATAAGTTCTAAAACGGTTTCTTCAATGCTTCCATTCAAGTGGTGAACGTGGTAAAAACCTTCGTAACCTTTTGTTTTTTGAGGAGTTTCCCCATTTGGTAATTGGTTGATGAAATCATTAGCAATCAACATTGAATTAATCATTTTTCCTTTGGCATAACCGGGATGAACGCTTTTTCCTTTGAAAGTAATTTTCGCACCAGCAGCATTAAAATTTTCATATTCTAATTCCCCAATCTGACTTCCGTCCATTGTATATGCCCATTCTGCACCAAATTTTGCCACGTCAAATTTATGAGCGCCACGGCCAATTTCTTCATCTGGTGTAAACCCAACTCTAATTTTTCCGTGTTTGATATCAGGATTTTTCACCAAGAATTCCATTGCCGTAACAATTTCTGTAATTCCCGCTTTATCATCTGCGCCAAGCAACGACAAACCATCTGTTGTGATTAATGTTTGTCCTTTATATAGTAATAAATCTTTGAAATAATTTGGCGACAAAACGATATTTTGTTCTTTATTTAGAACAATATCACCACCATCATAATTAGGAATTATTTGAGGATTTACATTGGCACCAGTGAAATCTGGAGTAGTATCAAAATGAGATACAAACCCAATTGTAGGAACTTCATGCGCCACATTACTCGGCAAAGTAGCCATAATATAGGCGTTTTCATCAATGGTAACGTCTTCCAAACCAATAGCTTTTAATTCTTCAACCAATTTATTTGCTAAAACCCACTGCTTTTCTGTGCTTGGAGTAGTTGTAGAATTTGGATCTGATTCAGTATCAATAATTACATAACTAATGAAACGGTCTATAATATGTTGCATAAAATATCTTTTTAATAAGTCCCAAATATACTGATTATTTAGGAATTCATTACATGTCGGTAGCCCGAAGAATTCTATTGATACGTACCATATTATCAAAAAATTGACGTGTTTTTTTTTTGGAGCAGAAACATCCTTTTCTAACACACGTTTCTACCCGCTATTCGCTATATCCACGCCGAAAAGCGTGGGATGCCGCTACTATCGGGGCTAAAATTTCACGTTTATATTTTCATAATTAAATGTTGATTTGGTAATTCGTTAATTTGGCTTTTTGGAAAATCTGTAAAAATCAGTTTAATTCGTTAAAAACTTTGCGAACCGTTATCCTCGCAGCGAAGCGAAGAGATATAGCCGAAAGTGGGAATTGCAATTCCAAAAATGCGGGGACAATCCGCTCCAAATTCTAATGATTTATAGTATTGATAATTAGCTCGTTGGTTTTGCGGAAAAAACTTTGCGAATACAGAAAAAAGTATTACTTTTGCCAACCCTAATAGTGAATAAGAGTTTCTATTTGGGATTGTCAATTAAATCAAACAACTTCTGTTGTTTTCTTTCGCATTAAGAAACTCGAGAAAATACGGAATACAAATTTTTATCAGCATGTCTGAACAATTAAAATTACAAGAGCAGTTTTTATCAGAATTTAACTGGCACAACTTTGAAGAAGGTATTGATGCCGTTGACCAAAAAAACTTACAAGAATTTGAACAATTAGTTTCTGAAACTTTCATTGACACCGATCAAGAAGAAGTTGTAGAAGGTGTTGTTGTTCGTATTACAGATAGAGACGTTATCGTTGATATCAATGCAAAATCGGAAGGTGTTATTTCATTGAACGAATTCCGTTACAATCCAAACTTAAAAGTGGGTGACAAAGTAGAGGTATTAATTGACATCCGTGAGGATAAAACAGGTCAATTGGTATTGTCTCACAGAAAAGCACGTACTATTAAATCTTGGGATAGAGTTATTAGTGCTAATGAAACTGGAGAAATTGTTACTGGTTTCGTAAAATGTAGAACTAAAGGTGGTATGATCGTTGATGTTTTCGGAATTGAAGCGTTTTTACCTGGATCTCAAATTGATGTTAAACCAATTAGAGATTATGATGTTTATGTAAATAAAATGATGGAATTCAAAGTGGTGAAAATTAACCACGAATTCAAAAACGTAGTTGTATCTCACAAAGCGCTTATTGAAGCGGATATTGAAATCCAGAAAAAAGAAATCATCGGTCAATTGCAAAAAGGACAAGTATTAGAAGGTGTTGTTAAAAACATTACTTCTTATGGTGTGTTTATTGATTTAGGTGGTGTTGATGGATTGATTCACATTACTGACCTTTCTTGGAGTAGAATTAATCACCCAAGTGAAGTATTGGAATTAGACCAAAAATTAAATGTTGTTATTCTTGATTTCGATGACGAAAAAACAAGAATTCAATTAGGATTAAAACAATTAAATGCTCATCCATGGGACGCATTAAATGCTGACATTAAAGTGGGAGACAAAGTAAATGGTAAAGTAGTAGTAATCGCTGATTACGGTGCTTTCATTGAAGTTGCTGAAGGTGTTGAAGGTTTAATTCACGTTTCTGAAATGTCATGGTCAACGCATTTGCGTTCGGCTCAAGATTTCGTAAAAGTGGGTGATGTTGTTGAAGCTGTTATCTTAACATTGGACAGAGATGACCGTAAAATGTCATTAGGTATCAAACAATTAACACAAGATCCTTGGACTGATATCACTGCTAAATACCCAATAGGTTCTAAACATACAGGTATTGTTAGAAACTTTACAAACTTCGGAATTTTCTTAGAGTTAGAAGAAGGAATTGACGGATTGATTTATATTTCTGATCTTTCTTGGACTAAGAAAATCAAACATCCATCTGAATTTGTAAATGTTGGTGAAAAACTAGACGTAGTAGTATTAGAATTAGATGTTGAAGGTCGTAAATTATCTTTAGGACACAAACAAACTACTGCTAATCCTTGGGATCAATATGAAGATTCTTTCGCAGTTGGAACAATCCACACAGGTGAAATTTCTGAAATTGTTGACAAAGGAGCTACTGTAGAATTCGGAGAGGACATCGTTGCTTTCATTCCTACTCGTCACCTTGAAAAAGAAGACGGAAAGAAATTGAAAAAAGGAGAATCAGCTGATTTCAAAGTAATCGAATTCAACAAAGAATTTAAAAGAGTAGTTGCATCTCACACTGCTATCTTCCGTGAAGAAGAAGATAAAAATGTGAAAGCTGTTGCTGAAGCTGTTGCCACTAATAACAATGCATCAGCTGCAACGTTAGGGGATAACAACGATATTCTTGCTGGTTTGAAAGCTAAAATGGAAAAGAGCGAGAAGAAAAAATAATTTCTTGTTATTATATAGAAAATCCCTGCAATTTGCGGGGATTTTTTTTTGTAAAGTTTGGGTTACTGCATTTTTTTTAACCGCAAAGAACGCAAAGACAAATTAATTATGAATTATAAGTTATGAATTATGAATGTGTGGAAGTGCCGTTTCTTCATTCGAATTTAGGACTTTTGACTTTAGACATTTTTTTTAACCGCAAAGTACGCAAAGATTTACGCAAGGGGCGCAAAGTTTTTTTTTGCCACGAACCTGCCCGCCGGGAGGCAGGTTACACGAATTATCTCGAATTTTTATAATCTATTATCTCTTCGTCTATTATCTTTTATCTTCTTTTTTAACCGCAAAGTACGCAAAGATTTACGCAAGGAACGCAAAGGTTTTTTTGCCACGAACCTGCCTGCCGGCAGGCAGGTTACACGGATTATCTCGAATTTTTATAATCTTTTATCTCTTTGTCTATTATCTTTTATCTTCTTTCCACATTTTTATTAAAAACAAGAGTTTAATGTTACTTTTACACAAAATTACTTAGAATGAAGAAACAAATTTATAAATGGATTTTTTTTCGCTTAATGGGTTGGAAAATTGTTGGCGAAATTGACGAAAAAATTGCCAAATGCATTTTGATGGTTGTGCCGCACACGAGTTGGCATGACTTTTACTTAGGGATTTTCACTCGTGGAATCACAGAATTAGAAATGAATTGGGTTGGTAAAAAAGAGTTATTTGGTTTTCCATTCGGCTGGTATTTTAGATATATGGGAGGCGCGCCGTTAGATAGAAAAGGCGGTTTGAATAAAGTGGATGCTATTGCAGAAGTTTTTAAAAACAAAGAAATATTCCGATTAGCGATTGCTCCTGAAGGAACTCGCAAGAAAGTAACCGAGTTAAAAACAGGTTTTTATTATATTGCAATGAATGCAAATGTTCCAATAATCCCTGTAGCTTTTGATTTTGGTAAAAAAGAAGTCCGTTTTGGAAAACCCTTTAATCCAACTGGGGCTATCAAAGAAGATTTGGAAATTCTAACACGTCATTTTATAGATACAAAAGGAAAAATACCCGAATACAGTTTTGAAGTAGAATAATTACTCTGAAGGTTTGTAATCTTTAAAAGTTCCGTTTTTATAGAATATCACAATTTTGACAATTTCATTTGAATTTGTCGAGATTGTGATATTTTCATTTAGAACAGGATTTATATTTTCTACAGTATTTTTAATGATAGGAATTTCAGTTGGACTAAATAAATTATTCGCAACATGATTTTGTGGAATTGGAGTAGGTGCAGAAATTGTTTTTTCAGCGATAATTCCAGATCTGTTTTCGTCTGAATTTTTCGGGAAATTTCCTTTGCCATTTATAATCCAATATAAATCTACGTCTGGAAAAACCTCTAAAATTTTCAGTATAAAATCCAAACTTGGTTTGTTTCTGCCTGAAAGTAAATGGGACAAACTGGAACGCTGCACGCCAATTTTATCGGCAAAACTGGAAGCGTTCAAGCTGTAATAATCCAATAGTAACTCAAGTCTTTTAATGAAATCATCAGTGTTTACCATTGTAAATTATCTTTTAGTGTTTGTACATTACAAATGTAAATAAAAAGATATAAACAAACAACTTTACAAATGTAAATAGTAAATATTTAACATTTAAACCTATTTTAAAACTTGAAATAAATTATCTTAAAATACTGATTTAATGTAATCTATTTTAAATATAATTAATAAATAACATTTGTTACTTTCAGTACCATTAAAAACTCAATTCTATAAGATAAAGCGTTTACATTATTAAACAATTTATTCTTTTTTATTGTTTACAAATGTAAATACAAAGATGTTTACTTTTGTAAATCAAATTTAAAGCTATGGATTTCGAGAAATTATTCAGTGAGTTTAAAGAGGTGAATTTATTTGGACGTTACATTACCTTGGAGGATATTGAACCATTATTAATGAAATTTAGTAGTGGCGATAACTTGAAAATAATTGGACATTCTGTTCTAGGCAAACCAATTTATAAATACGAATTTGGATCTGGTAAAACTAGGATTTTGCTTTGGTCTCAAATGCATGGAAATGAAAGCACGACGACAAAGGCGCTTTTTGACTTTATAAATTTATTGAATGGTAATTCCGAATTTGCAAAAAAGCTACTAAATAGATTTACCTTTTGTTGCTTGCCAATTGTAAATCCTGATGGTGCTTCTTTTTATACTAGAGAAAATGCTAATAAAATAGACTTAAATAGAGATTCCCAGACGCTATCTCAACCAGAAAGCAAATTGCTTAGGGAAACATTTGAAAATTTTAAACCTCATTTTTGTTACAATCTCCACGATCAACGCACTATTTTTGGGGTTGGAAATGGAGTAGATAAGCCCGCAACAGTATCTTTTTTAGCCCCATCATATAATGAAGAACGTGATATTAATGTTGCTCGTCAAAAAGCGATAGAGGTTATCGTTGAGATGAATCGGGTTTTGCAAACGTACATTCCTAATCAATTGGGTAGATTTGACGATTCTTTTAATATCAATTGTGTAGGAGATACATTCCAGTCGTTAAATGTTCCTACGATTTTAATCGAAGCGGGTCATTTTCATAATGATTATATTAGAGAATTCTCAAGGAAATACGTTTTTATCGCCTTAATTGTTGGTTTCAAATACATCTACGAAAACGATATAGTTAGCAATAAAATCGAAGAATATCTAAATATTTCTCATAATAAAATCTGTTTTTATGATTTTATTTATAAAAACATCAAAATTAATTATGATAATAATAAATTAATTACGAATTTTGCAATTCAATATAAAGAAGAATTAATTGATAATCATCTTTATTTTAACGCTTACATCGCTTATATTGGTGATTTAAAGGGTTTTAGTGGACATTTTGAATACGATGCTGAAGAAGCTTTGTATGAAGATGAAAATGAGAATATTCCTAAAATTGGACAAAAAGCTGATTTTTATTTAGGAAAAAGTGTTAAAATTGTTAATGGTTCAATTGTTTTTTAGTCTTTTTTGATTTTTTTTAATAATAATTAATTTTAATAGTTCAATTTTAAAACTTTCCAATTATGAGCAAGTTTCGTTTAGATGAAGTAGATCACCAAATTTTAGATATGTTGATTGACAATACAAGAGTTCCGTTTACAGATATTGCTAAGAAATTATTGATTTCTGCAGGAACTGTTCATGTTAGGGTCAAAAAAATGGAGGAAGCTGGGATTATTATGGGTTCTTCATTGACTTTAGATTATGAAAAATTAGGATATTCTTTTATCGCGTACGTTGGTGTTTTTCTTAACAATACATCGCAAACAAAATTTGTTTTAGAGCGTATTAATGAAATTCCTTTTGTAACTGTTGCGCATATAACTACAGGTAAATTCAATATTTTCTGTAAAATTAGAGCTAAAGATACTAAGCACGCTAAGGACGTAATTTTTATGGTTGATGATATAGAAGGAGTTTATAGAACTGAAACTATGATTTCGCTTGACGAAAGCTTGAATGATAAAAAACGTTTAATGCATACGATTTTCAAAAACTTGTAGGTTATAAAGTTTATATTTTATTAAGCCTCAAGTGAATTCTTGGGGTTTTTTTATGATTATTTTTTAACAACAACAACAACTTACCACTAATGTACACACTTCCAAAAATTGAACGTTTCAATCAGAATGTACTTTCAAAATTCCACGTTTATAATAGTGTTTTTTTAACATTACCTTTTGATGCTATTGATAATACAGGCGTTATGCTGCCATTATTTACAGAAGTATGTGAAAAAGGCTTTAAAAAACAAGAAACTCCAATTCAAATTGTAGATTTTTTTGCTGGTAAATATATGGATAATGCTTCTGAATCAGAGCGAATAGATTTGATGTTTCGGTTTATCCAATACATTGAAAGACAAATCGTACTCTTCGACGCCATTGAAGATGCCGCTTTTCCAGTAGTAAATAATTTGGAAGGAAGAGGTTCTTTGCGGGATATTAAAGAAATGGCAGAAGAAAAAGATAAAACAAATGACTTAAAAGAATTTCTTACAAACTTTAATGTTAGACCCGTATTAACAGCGCATCCAACACAGTTTTATCCGGGAACGGTTTTAGGAATTATCACCGATTTAACAGATGCCATTCGAGAAGATGATTTGCTTAAAATTAAAGAATTGCTGTCTCAATTAGGGAAAACACCATTCATTAAAACTGAAAAACCAACTCCTTTTGACGAAGCCGTAAGTTTGATTTGGTACCTAGAAAATGTTTTTTACGAAACTATTGGGGAAATGATATTGTATTTACAAAAAAATATCTTCCAAGGAAATGAAATGAACAATCCTATTTTTAATTTAGGTTTTTGGCCTGGAGGAGATAGAGATGGAAATCCATTTGTAACCACACCAATTTCATTGAAAGTAGCGGAAAGGCTTCGGACATCAATTTTGAAGTGTTATTATAACGATATTAGAAAATTAAAAAGAAAGCTAACATTTTCTAATGTAGATACTTTAATAGCTGAACTTGAAGTAAAAATTTACCGTTCTGTATTTTATTCACAAGGTGAAATTTACATTACTTTAGAAGAGTTTAAAGCCAAATTACATCAAATTAAGACCATTGTAATCGAGCAACACCAATCGTTGTATTTAGACGATTTGAATTCGTTGTTGAATAAAGTTACGCATTTCGGTTTTCACTTTGCCTCGTTAGATATTCGTCAAAATAGTAAAATTCACAACAGTGTCATTAATAATATTATAGAAAATACAACTAAAAATGACAAATTACCAGAGTTGTTTAATTATTTAGGAGCATCAGAAAATGAGAAAATGGCAATTGTTTCTCATTTGAAAAGCAATTTAAATCCAGATGATTATTCTGATGAAATGACTAAATCTACGTTGGCTTCTATTTATGCGATGAAATCCATTCAAGAGCAAAATGGAGAGTTTGGAAGCAATCGTTACATTATTAGTAATTGTGAAAGTGCTATTCAGATCATGGAAACTTTTGCACTTTTCCGTTTGTGCAATTGGGAAAATCCATCGGTAGATATTATTCCACTTTTTGAAGTAATAGACGATTTACAAAAAGCACATCTTATTATGGAGCAGTTGTATACCAATGAAACCTATTTAAATCACATTAAAAACAGAGGGAATAAGCAGACCGTTATGTTGGGTTTTTCTGACGGAACGAAAGATGGTGGCTATTTAATGGCAAATTGGAGTATTTATAAGGCTAAAGAAAATATTACTACAATGTCAAGAAAATACGGAATTAAAGTAGTTTTCTTTGATGGTAGAGGTGGGCCTCCAGCACGTGGAGGAGGAAAAACACATAAATTTTATGCTTCTTTGGGTTCAAATATTGAAAACGAACAAATTCAAATTACAGTTCAAGGACAAACAATTAGTTCCAATTTTGGAACATTAGATTCTTGTCGATATAATTTAGAGAACCTTTTAAGCGCAGGTGTTACCAACAAAATTTTCGATGATGGTTCAAATTTATTGAAATCTTCAGAAAAAAGTATGTTAGATGAATTAGCGGAAGTCGGTTTTAATAAATACACCGATTTCAAAAACCACCCTAAATTTATTCCTTATTTGGAGCAAATGAGTACGTTGAATTATTATGCAAAAACGAATATTGGAAGTCGTCCTTCAAAAAGAGGAAAGTCTGAAAAACTTGATTTTGCTGATTTACGTGCAATTCCATTTGTAGGTTCTTGGAGTCAATTGAAACAAAATGTACCTGGTTTCTTTGGGGTAGGTTCGGCTTTAAAGCATTTTGAAGATACTAATCAGTGGGATGAAATTCAGAATTTGTACCACACTTCCTTATTTTTCAGAACGCTTCTTGAAAATAGTATGATGGCATTAGCGAAATCCTTTTTTCCATTGACAGCGTATATGAGAGAAGATCCTGAATTTGGTGACTTTTGGCAAATTATTTATGATGAATTCGTTGAAACCAAACGCTTATTATTGAAAATTGCTGGACATACAGAATTGATGGAAAATTATCCCGATGGGAAAGCGTCTATTGAAACGCGTGAAGCTATTGTAAAACCGCTATTAACGATTCAACAATATGCACTTTCAAAAATTCACGAGCAAAATAAGAGCAAAAATCCAAACGAATCGCTTATCAAAGTATATGAAAAAATTGTAATGCGTTCGCTTTTTGGAAATACAAATGCAAGCAGAAATTCAGCTTAAAAAACAAATATGAAATCAAATCAATTGCCAATAAATGAATATGCTGATTTTTATAAATCCTACATTCAATCCCTTGAAGATGTCGAATTAATTGAAGAATTAGAAATTTGCTTACATGAATTTATCAAATTTGTTCAAAATATTCCAATGGACAAATTTGATTATCGGTATGAAGTAGGGAAGTGGACAATTAAGGAAATTATCCAACATTTGATTGATTCTGAACGTGTTTTTAGTTATCGTGCGTTACGAATTTCAAGAAATGACAAAACGCCTTTACCGGGTTTTAATGAAAATGAGTATGTAGATAATTCAAATGGAAATGACAGAAATTTGCAAGGATTATTAACTGAATTGGCGGTTGTTCGTCAAGCAACGTTGTCACTTTTTAATAGTTTTTCTCAGGAACAGCTTATTAAAATTGGAATAGCTTCCAATAATGAAGTTTCGGTTCGGGCAATTGGTTTTATAATTATTGGTCATCAAAAACACCATCAAAAAATATTTGCCGAAAGGTATTTGTAATTGTTTTAATATAAAAAGGAACTCAATTGAGTTCCTTTTTATAGGTATTTAATCTTCATCATCATCGTCATCCGATTCTTCGTCTGCTATATCTTCTGGATCTACATCGTCGTCATCACTGCTATCACTAGAATCTTCTGAATCTTTTGTCAAATCTACGTCTTCTTCTTCATCATCTATGGCATTTTCATCTTCAAGCTCAATTACTTTAATAACATCTAAAGGAACTACAACATCGTCATCATCTTCAAAGTTAATAAGTCTGTCAGACAATTTTGTACTAATTTTAACCAAGTAAACAGTATCGTCAGTCCTGACTTCTACGGCCTCTATTGCTTCGTCTTTGTAGTTTTTAAAACGGATAATATTCGAATCATCATATCCGTCAGGAAATTTTTCAACTAATAAGTTCAAGATTTCATTGGTTAGCTTGGAATAATCAACAATAACTCTTTTCATAAAAATTCTATTATAAATCTAATAAATAAGCAAAAATTAATGGCACTACAATGGTAGCATCCGATTCTATTATAAACTTAGGAGTGTGAATGTCTAATTTTCCCCAAGTAATTTTTTCGTTTGGAACGGCTCCAGAATAAGAACCATAACTGGTTGTTGAGTCTGAAATCTGACAGAAGTAACTCCAAAACGGAACTTCGTGCATTTCCATATCTTGGTATAACATTGGTACAACACAAATAGGGAAATCGCCAGCAATTCCTCCACCAATTTGGAAGAAACCAATTCCATTGGCACTATTTTTTGGATACCAATCAGCAAGATAAATCATATATTCAATTCCTGATTTCACAGTAGATGCTTTCAAATCTCCTTTGATAACATAAGAAGCAAAAATATTCCCCATGGTACTATCTTCCCAACCTGGAACAATAATTGGAAGGTTTTTTTCAGCCGCAGCATACATCCAACTGTCTTTCAAATCTATTTCATAGTATTCTTCAAGAACACCAGAAAGCAACATTTTGTACATAAATTCGTGAGGAAAATAACGTTCACCTTTATCGTCTGCATCTTTCCAAATTTTGTAAATGTGCTTTTGCAAACGTCTAAATGCCTCGTGCTCAGGAATACAAGTATCTGTTACACGGTTTAGTCCACGTTCCATCAAATCCCATTCTTCTTGAGGTGTCAAATCTCTGTAATTCGGAACTCTTTCATAATGAGAGTGAGCAACCAAATTCATAATATCTTCTTCAAGATTGGCTCCTGTGCAAGAAATAATTTGAACTTTATCTTTTCGAATCATCTCTGCAAAAATCTTTCCTATTTCAGCAGTACTCATTGCGCCTGCCAAAGTCACCATCATTTTGGCACCTTTTTCTAATTGTTGCTCGTAGGCTTTTGCTGCGTCAACAACAGTTGCAGAATTGAAATGCAGGTAATACTTCTCAATAAACTGACTAATAGGTCCTTTGCTCATTTTTAATTTTTAAGTTTTAATCGATTCAAATTAACAAATTTTATATTTCATATACAATTTGAAATTCAATTTTTTTTACAGTTTTTTTATAATTTTTTAGTTCACTAAAATGATGATGATTGCCTTACAATATTATAATACTATTTAAGAATTTCATGATGAAACTTAAAATACGATTATATATATTAATCAATACTCGATGTGATTTTATGAAATACTACAGTCGAAATACATTATTACTTATCGTAACCTAATATTTTTAAAACGTCATCAGATGTTTGTTGTTCAGAAAAAACACTCGTAGTTATTTCTCCATTTTCATCACGATCTATCAATAGATGTTTTGGTTCTGGAATCAAACAGTGATGCAATCCGCCAAAACCACCGATGGTTTCTTGATAAGCGCCAGTATTGAAAAATCCAATATACAAAGGTTTTTCTTTGTTGTATTTTGGCAAATAAATGGCATTCATATTTTGTTCGGAGTTATAATAATCATCGCTATCGCAAGTCATCCCTCCCAATAAAACCCTTTCATAAGTGTCATTCCAACGGTTAATTGCTAGCATCACGAAACGCTTGTTAATTGCCCAAGTATCAGGTAAAGTAGTAATAAAAGACGAATCAATCATGTTCCATTTTTCTCTGTCATTTTGCTGTTTTTGATACAAAATTTGATAAATAGCACCGCCACTTTCTCCAACGGTAAAAGAACCAAATTCAGTAAAAATATTAGGAACAGCAACTTCTGCTTCGTCACATGCAATCTTAATTTGATTGATAATTTCGTCAATCATGTATTGATAATCATATTCAAAAGCTAAGGAGTTTTTAATTGGGAATCCACCGCCCACATTCAAGCTATCTAAACTCGGACATTCTTTTTTTAAAGCAACATAAACCTTAATACATTTAATTAATTCGTTCCAATAATAGGCGTTGTCATTGATTCCTGTATTGATAAAAAAGTGCAACATTTTAAGTTCCAATTTCTTATTTTCATGAATTTGTTTTTTATAAAAGGGCACAATATTTTTGTATCCAATTCCTAATCTTGACGTATAAAATTCAAATTTCGGTTCTTCTTCAGCTGCAATTCTAATTCCAATTTTGAATTTCCCTTTTATTTGCGCTTGAAGCAAATCCAATTCTTCGTAATTATCAATTATTGGAATCGTATTTTTATGTCCGTTATTAATGATACGTGCAATGTTTTCAATGTATTGGTCTCTTTTGAAACCATTACAAATCACATACGTACTTTTATTAATTTTCCCAGATTGCATCAAATTTTCAACAATATTGATGTCAAATGCCGATGACGTTTCTATATGAATGTTATTTTTAAAGGCCTCATTCATTACGTATTCAAAATGAGAACTTTTCGTGCAATAACAAAAATAATATTTACCCTTAAAGTCATTCTTATCCATCGCAATTTTGAACCAATTTTTGGCTCTTTTGATGTTGTTTGAAATTTGAGGTAAATACGTGAATTTTAAAGGCGTTCCATATTTTTCAACTAATCTCATCAAGTCGATTTCGTGAAATTGGAGGTTGTCTTTATTGAGTGTAAATTCTTCTTGCGGGAAATAAAAATTTTGATTTATTAAATCTGAATATTTTGTATTCATTTCGATAGTAGTAAATTAGATTAAAAAAAAATATATTTATTTAGTTTATCTAATCTTCAAACTCGAATATTTGCATAGATGATTTGCAGTTTATCATCATATATAATGGAATGTCGCAATTTATCAAAATTCAGCAACCCATTTATCGCAAAATAACGATTCAATAGTGCTTTAAAAGCCTTATTTGTCTCATTTTTTGTAAAAGAAAAGTTGTTTGTATTTTGGTTTTTATTCATCGACACAAATGTAAAAAAATATTATATCTGATTTACAATCAAAAGGATTTATTTTTTAAGATTTGTAATCTAAAAAAGCAGCCGTAATTAATTCATTTTCAACTTCTTGATTCATAATGAATTTGCCAATCCCATCTAATAATACAAATTTGATAGTTCCGTATTCATTTTTCTTGTCGTGAATAAGCAATTCTATAATTGGATTCAAGTCATTTTCTTCAAAAGTAACGGCTTCATAAATGGAAGTAATGGTGGTTTTAATTTCTGAATATTCCTCGGCAGAAATTAAGCTTTTTTGCATTGAAATATAACTTTCCAATAGCATTCCAACGGCAATTGCTTCGCCGTGTAACAAGGTTTTTTTATTTTCATTTTCCAAAAAATAACTTTCAATGGCGTGACCCAAAGTATGTCCAAAATTCAATGCTTTTCGAATTCCTTGTTCTGTTGGATCTTGCATCACAATTTCATTTTTAATTTTTATGGAATCGTATATTATAGTATCGAAATCGGCGAAATCTAATTTTGATAAATCTAAAAACTGTTTCCAATATTTTTTATCAAATATCAATCCGTGTTTCAGCACTTCAGCCAATCCGGAACGCATTTCCCTTTGCGAAAGCGTATCCAAATAAGTGGTGTCAATTAGAACCATATTTGGAATATTTATTACACCGATTTGGTTTTTTAAATTACCTAAATCAACGCCAGTTTTTCCACCAACAGAGGCATCAACCATTGATAACAATGTGGTTGGGATGTTTATAAAATCGATTCCACGTTTGAATGTTGATGCCACAAAACCGCCTAAATCAGTAACTACGCCACCGCCTAAATTGATAATTAAACTTTTTCTGTCAGCGTTTAAATCTGTTAAAACGTTCCAAATTTGAATACACGTTTCTATGTTTTTATTGCTTTCGCCGGCTTCAAATTCGATGATTTCAATGGTAAGTTCTGTGGCTATATAAGGTAGTAATTTTGGCAAACAAACTTCATTGGAATTGCTATCTACAATTATAAATATATTGGAATAATTTTTTCCAGAAATGTGATTATTGAGTACTTTGTAGCCATCTTCATTGAAAATTACGGAATAGCCATTTGCTTGAATTGGTTGCATATTTAAGGATATGAATTGTATTACATTTAATACTGCAAAATAAGGTAATTTTTGATTAAAAATCTGCATTGTGTGCTTATATTTGCATAATTATTTATGATTCAAATGGAAAAAATATTCAACAATACAGAAATTGCGTTTTCTTTAAAAAGTGATACGGAACTCGATAGAGCTTATTTTCTTTTTAAAATGATTGATAATCAGCCGTTAGTTCGCATTGGAACTGCTGTTACCAATTTTGCTATAAAAGCTCACTTACCAGTTGAGGGCTTGATTCGAGCGACTGTTTTTGATCATTTTTGTGGTGGTGTGAATGAAATGGATTGCCTTTCGGTGGTTGACAAAATGTATACAAAAGGGGTTTCTTCTGTTTTAGATTATTCTGTGGAAGGAAAAGAAGAGGAAGAGCAGTTTGATGCAGCATTGAAAATGACTTTAAAAACGATTGAATTTGCCAAAGAGCGCCAGGCAATTCCTTTTGCAGTTTTTAAACCAACTGGTTTTGGAAGATTGGATTTGTATGAAAAAGTTGGAAATAAATCAGAATTAACTTCAGATGAAATTGCGGAATGGAATAGGGTAGAAGCCCGTTTTGATTTGGTTTGTAGTGAAGCACATACCAAAAATGTACCGTTATTAATTGATGCTGAAGAAAGTTGGATGCAAGATGCCGCTGATGCTTTGGTTACTCGAATGATGCAAAAGTACAATAAAGATAAAGCGATAGTTTTCAATACCTTACAAATGTACCGTTGGGATCGTTTGGATTATTTAAAAAATCTGCACCAGCAAGCTAATTCTGAAGGTTTTTATATTGGAATGAAAATAGTTCGTGGAGCGTATATGGAAAAAGAAAATTTGCGTGCCGAAGAAAAAGGTTATCCAACACCCATTTGCGAATCGAAAGAAGTTACGGATGAAAATTACGACGCTGCCATACATTATATGATTGAAAATATTGATAGAATGTCAATTTTTGCTGGAACTCACAACGAATTATCATCATATAAATTGATGGAATTTATGCAAAATCGCAACATTGACAAAAAAGATCAAAGAATTTGGTTTGGACAATTGTACGGAATGAGCGATAATATCAGTTATAATTTGGCTGCAAATAGTTATAATAATGCTAAATATTTGCCTTTTGGACCCGTTCGTGATGTGATGCCGTATTTAATTCGTCGTGCTGAAGAAAATACTTCTGTTGCGGGACAAACAAGCAGAGAATTAAAGTTGATTAAAGCGGAACGAGACAGAAGAAAAGGGAAGTAAAAGTTTTCAGTGTTCAGTTTTTAGTTATCAGTTAGAAGCCGAAAAATTACCACAAATTATTTGTACTTAATTGAAATAAAATTAGTGAGAATTTGAGTAATTCGTGTTTTTTTTAGTTTATTGCTTCAGCATTTAAAAATTATTAAACTGTAAATTGCTTAAGTTTTTATAAATTCCATTTTCCAACGCAATTAACTCTTGGTGTGTTCCTTGTTCTTTGATTGTTCCATCATCCAAAACTATAATTTGATCGGCAGAACGAATGGTTGATAATCGGTGGGCTATAATAATACTTGTTCTTCCTTCCATTAAAATTTCTAAAGCTTCTTGAACTAATTTTTCACTTTCACTATCCAATGAAGAAGTGGCTTCGTCTAAAATCAAAATGCTTGGGTTTTTTAATAATGCTCTTGCAATGGCAATTCGTTGGCGTTGACCACCAGAAAGTTTGATGCCTCGCTCTCCAACAATTGTCTCAAATTTCTCAGGAAATCCCTTAATAAATTGATAGGCGTTGGCTTGTTTTGCCGCTTTAATTATTTCATCTTCAGTAGCATTTGGTTTTCCGTACGCTATGTTTTCACGAATGGTACCTCCAAATAAAATAACATCTTGCGGCACAATACTCATATTTCCTCGTAGTGTTTCTAAATCATAATCGTAAATATTTTTCCCGTCGATGCTGATTTCGCCACCATTAATATCGTAGAATCTTAATAACAACGATGCTATTGTTGATTTCCCTGCGCCACTTGGTCCGACAATTGCTATTTTCTGACCAAAATTTGCATTGAAACTTACTTCTTTTAAAACTTGGATTTCTTTTCTAGAAGGATAATAGAAAGCTACATTTTTGAAACTTACATTCCCTTTTAATATCTCTTCTGCACCAGATTCAGAGGAGTTTATTTTTTCAGGAATTTCTTCTAATAATTCAAAAACACGTTCTGTTGCTCCAACCGCCTTTTGGATTTGAGCATATAATTCAGCAATTCCACCAAAAGAAGCACCTACAAAAGTGGAATACAATACAAATGAAATCAATTGCCCGACACTCATTTCGCCGCTAATACTCAATCGAACACCAAACCAAACTACGGCAACAATAGCTCCAAAGAGACAAAATATAATGAAGGAAGCAAAATAGCCACGGTATTTTCCACCTTTAATAGCGATTTTTACAATTTCTTTAATCTTGCCATTGTATCGTGCAATTTCATACCATTCATTGGCGAAAGCCTTTACAATGCTAATTCCTTGCATCGTTTCTTCAACAATTACTTGACTTTCCGCAACTTGATCTTGTACTTTTTTGGAATATTTTCTAATAAAACGACCAAAAATTACTGCGGCAACAGCCACTAACGGAACAACGGACAACATTAATAAGGTAAGTTTAAAACTTTCGTTGGCTAGCAATGCAACTCCACCAATAATCAAAATGAATTGCCTCAAAAACTCTGCAATTGTAGAAGTTAATGTGTCTTGAATTTGAGTGATATCGGAACTTATGCGGCTGTTTAATTCACCGACACGCTTTTGCGAAAAGAAAGTCATTGGGAGTTTTACCAAATTACTGTACAATGCCAATCGTAAATTTGCCAAGGTATTTTCAGTAAAATTCACGAATAATGACAATCTGAAAAAGGAAAAAATAGATTGTAAAAACAAAATTACTACAAGTCCACTAGCGATAAAATTGGCTTGGGCGTTGTCTTTATTTTTGACACAATCGATTAACATTCCCATAAGTTTTGGAAAAGCCAATGCCGTTCCACCAGTCAATAATAGGAAAATTAATCCTACGTAAAATTTCCATTTGTGATTTCCAGCATATTGAAAAATCAATATTGCTTTACTAAGAGAGCTTTTGGTGATTTTTGATTTTGGTAAATCATTTTCTTTGAACCTTGCCATTGTATTTATTTATCTTACAAATGTAAACTTTAACTAATGGAATTGAAAAGTAATATTTGTTAAATAATTACCAATTGTTGCTATTTCTTGATTCAATTTTTTGAATAAGGTTGGGTATTTTTGTAGGAATAACTGAGATTTAAAAAGGAAACTTTTTTAATTTATGTCACATTTGATTTATCGTCAATTCAAATGTTGAGTTTTCTAGAATTTTTTACTGAGGAAATGACAAAAAAAACTCCAACATTTCTGTTGAAGTTTTTTTGTGGGCGATGAGGGGTTCGAACCCCCGACCCTCCCGATTGCATCGGGATGCTCTAAATTATTGATCTAAGAGTTGTATTATTTTTTCTTTACTTTTCCAGCTTTTAATTTGTTTTTCACGAGCTAGTGCTTCTGTTTTAGTTGCAAATTCTTGAGTAAACACAATTTTCCAATCGTTTACATTTCCGGTAAAACCCTTGCTTTTTTGATTGTGTCTAATTATTCTTTCAGCTAAATTAGAACTAAATCCGATGTAATATTTGTCTTTGATATGACTGTATATAATGTAAACTATAAAAAGCATAATTTAATTTTGACATATAAAAAAAGTCCTTATTTCTAAGGACTTGTGGGCGATGAGGGGTTCGAACCCCCGACCCCCTCGGTGTAAACGAGGTGCTCTGAACCAGCTGAGCTAATCGCCCTTAAATAGGTTTGCAAATATACATTTAGTATTTGTATTTGCAACTATATTTCAATAAAAATTACTTTTTTATGATGTCTTTCAAAACTACTTTGTCTGCATAGTTTATAAATTCAAGAATAATTGATTGATTCTTAATAGTTTTGCCTTCTACAATATATATTTTACCATTTTCATATTTCACATTACTTTTGTCAAAATCAACATCGCCATATTTCAAAGTGTTCTTAATATCGTTTATATCAACCCAATTTTCTTTCAATTTTGCTGCTGCAACATCGGAAACATTAAAAGGTTTAGAACTTAAATCATTCAAAACCCTTGCATTTGGAAAATAGTTACATCGGGTATCTTTTCCACTTAAAACCATGGCTACAAAAAAGCATCCCATAATGAGTCCTACAAGATAATATGCGAATCGTTGGTAAAATTTCATTTTAAATATTTTTGCAAAGGTATGTCAAAGTGCAGTTAAAAAACAATTAAATTAATATCGCTATAAAGCAAATTAAACCAATCACCAATTGCCTTATTGGTAAGTATTCCGTGGTATTGATAAACACCGTTTTTCAATCCTTTATCACAGCGGATGGCGCTTTCAATTCCGCCATCATCGGCAATTTGAAGTAGGAAAGGAGTAATGATATTACTTATTGAAAGTGATGCCGTTTTGGAATATCGCGAAGGTATATTTGGCACGCAATAGTGAATAACATCGTGATGAATGAAGGTTGGTTTTTCATGAGTGGTAACTTCGGAAGTTTCAAAACAACCTCCAGTATCAATGCTTACATCAACAACTACAGAACCTTTTTTCATTAATTCAACCATTGTTTCGGTAACTACAACGGGGCAGCGTTCTTTTCCTCGCATTGCGCCAATAGCAACATCGCAACGGCGTAACGCTTTTAATAACGCTTTTGGTTGAATTGTAGAAGTGAAAATACGCTGGTTCAAATTGTTTTGTAACCGTCTTAATTTGGTAATTGAATTGTCGAAAACTTTTACATTTGCTCCAAGTCCTAAAGCACTTTTTGCGGCAAATTCACCCACGGTTCCTGCGCCAAGAATAACAACTTCTGTTGGAGGAACACCTGTGATATTACCAAAAAGCAATCCTTTTCCAAATTGATTGTTAATCATTAATTCTGATGCTATCAATATGGAAGCTGTTCCTGCAATTTCACTCAGTGATTTTACAGCTGGGTAGGAGCCGTCTTCGTCTTTTATGTACTCAAAGGCCAAAGCGGTAATTTTCTTTTTGGCAAGTAATTCAAAATATTCTTTACGGCGTGTTTTTAATTGAATAGCAGAAATAATAATGGTTTCAGGATTAATCAGTTCAATTTCGGCAAGAGTTAGGGGTTCGACTTTTAATATCATCGGGCAACTCAATACTTTTTTTGTATCAGCAGTCATTTCCGCCCCTGCATCGCTATATTCTTTGTCGGAATAACTTGCACTCAATCCAGCACCTGACTCAATCATTACTCGATGTCCATGAGATACTAAAGAATTTACTGCATCTGGAGTTAGACAAATTCTGCACTCTTGATAACTGGTTTCTTTAGGGATTCCAATAAAAAGTTCACTCCGATGTTTAGTAATTTCAAGTTTTTCCTCTTGTGGGATTAATTGTATTTTGGAAAAAGGTGTAATTGCCATTGATTTTGAAATTAATCTATAAATTTATGAAAAATAAACTAATAAAGGAAAATCGACAACTGATTTTTTCGATTATATTTGTTTACATGACCACAAATTTCAAAAATAATTTTCAAAATTAAGGATTTTTATTTAAACTCTAATAATCGTTTTCCGTCAGCTTGTAATTTAATATTTACAACTGAATGCACTTCAGGAATTAGGGACTCTATTTTTTCGGACCATTCAATAAAACACCAATTTCCAGAATATAAATATTCGTCAATTCCCATATCCAAAGCTTCGGTTTCACTTTTTAATCGATAACAATCAAAATGGTAAACTATATGATTTGTAATGGTTTGGTATTCGTTAACTAAAGAAAAAGTTGGACTACTTGTTGTGCCTTCAACTCCAAGAATAGAGCACAATTTTTTGATTAAAGTGGTTTTGCCAACGCCCATTTCTCCATTAAATAAAATTACTTTATTGGAATTTTGTGCGATAATTTTATGGGCAACATTTTCTAATTCGTCTATTGAAAAAACAACTTCCATTTATGTTATTTTGTATGAAACTTTTCTATTTTCTTATTTAATCTGAATTCTAAATTCTGAAATCTAAAATCTTCAATACTTACTTCGGATTCATCACTAAAAACGGAATAATCATTTCTTCTAATGAAATTCCCCCATGCTGATAGGTATTTCGATAATAACTCACATAATGATTGAAATTATTGACATACGCCAAGAAAAAATCATTCTTTGCAAAAATATACGAACTACTCATATTTATAGTCGGTAATCCAATTTTTTTAGGGTCTTTCGCCAAATAAACATCTTTATCTTCATACGTCAAACTTCTTCCTGTTTTGTATCTCAGGTTCAAACTCGTGTTTTTATCCCCAATAACTTTCGATGGATTTTTCACATTTATTGTTCCGTGATCGGTAGTCAATATCAATTTAAACCCTAATTTTTGTGCCTGCTGAATGATTTCTAAAAGCGGTGAATTTTTAAACCAACTCAATGTCAGTGAGCGATACGCCTTATCGTCAGAAGCCAATTCTTTCACCACATCCATTTCTGTTTTAGCGTGCGAAAGCATATCTACAAAATTATAAACTACCGTCACCAAATCATTATTTTTTAATGTTTTGAAATTGTCAACGAGTTTTTTCCCCGCAGCCAAATTGGTAATTTTAAAATAGTCTTGCTTAATATTCAAACCCAAACGTTTTAAATGTGCAGACAAAAATTCCGCTTCATACAAGTTTTTTCCTCCTTCATCAGGATCATTTTTCCAATATTGAGGAAACTGTTTTTCCATTTCTAAAGGCGTCAATCCTGAAAAAATCGCATTTCGTGCATATTGTGTCGCCGTTGGAAGCAATGCGTAATAAGGAACTTCCTTTTCTAATTTATAATGATTGTTCACCACACTTTCAAAAATTTTCCATTGGTCGTAACGCAAATTATCAATCACGACAAACAATATTGGCTTGTCTTTTTTAGTGATTTCAGGAACTACTAATTCTCGAAATAGCGTGTGCGATTGAATCGGTTTATCCGCTTTAGGCGTGAACCAATCCTCATAATTTCGCTCTATAAATTTTCCAAATTGTGAGTTGGCCTCCGCCTTTTGTGATTCCAAAATCTGAATCATTCCGTGGTCGTTGATATTTTCCAATTCCAATTCCCAAAAAATCAATTTTTTATACAATTCTACCCAATCTTCATAGGAATTTACCATCGCCATTTCCATCGAAATCTTCCGAAATTCCTTTTGATAATCCAAAGTTGTTTTCTGTGAAATCAATCTCGAATGATCCAAATTCTTCTTCAAACTCAATAAAATCTGATTTGGATTCACCGGTTTTATCAAATAATCCGCAATTTTAGACCCAATTGCCTCCTCCATAATATATTCCTCCTCGCTCTTAGTAATCATAATCATTGGTGTCGAAGACTTCTTTTCCTTCATTTCCGACAGCGTTTCCAAGCCGCTCATTCCTGGCATATTTTCATCCAAAAACACAATATCAAAATTCCCTTCTTCAAAAATATCAATAGCATCACGACCATTATTACAGGTCGTTACGTCATAATTCTTCATTTCCAAAAACAAAATATGCGGCTTTAAATGCTCAATTTCATCATCAACCCAAAGTATTTTTATGTTGTCCATATCCCAATTTTTAGTTCTAAAATCCCGTTATTATTTTGAAGCAATTTAACACTATTTCAACGCCAACTTCTTAATTTTATTGTAATTTTTTTCATTTGAAGCTATTTCCTGCTTTCCGCTTCAAGTCCTCATTCAAAAAGTTGTTTTTCTAAGCCAAAAAAGGAGCTTCCTTTGGTCGCTCTTTTTCGGTAAGAAAAACTACCTTTTTTCATTCCGGGCTTTCCACCTCAATCAGGGCTAAAAGCGTTACGATTTCAATAGCACTAAATTCGAAAATATTAAATCATTTCAAATTGAATATCTATAATTTATTTTAGTTCAAACCAATACTATTCTTTAAATTTGGAACTTAATTATTTAGAACCTAAATAAAACTAACTATGACACATTCTAAAAAACTGATTATTCTTGCCATTGCAAGTTTACAATTAATGAGTTGCAACAAAAAAGAAGCCGATTTCAACGATCCATTAGTATCCAACAGAGATACATTGGTAAATCCAGCGGAAAACTTTTTTCTATATGCAAATGGAGGTTGGTTCAAAAACCACCCAATTCCATCAACCGAGAAAAGTAATGGTATTTTTAGAACCATTGGTGACACCATCAACAACCAAATCAAGCAAATTTGCGAAAAATCGGCTAAAGATGAAAGCGCAGAAAAAGGAAGTAACAAACAAAAAATCGGAGATTTTTACGCATCAGGAATGGATTCTCTTGCCATTGAAAAAGCGGGTATTTCCCCTTTAAAATTGGAATTTACCAACATCGAAAGTATAAAAGACGTTCCGTCGTTAATGGCTACAATTGCTCATTTGCATACCATTGGCGCAAGCCCAGCATTTTCATTTTATATTGGTCAAGATGATAAAATTAGTACTAAATATGCTTTATTTTTAGGACAAGGTGGTTTGGGATTGGGCAACAGAGATTACTATTTCAATACTGACGAACGCACCGTTTCTATTAGAAATGAATATGTAAAACATCTGCAAGCAATGATGAAATTAATTGGTCAAGATGATGTTTCTGCTACAAAAAATGCTGGAACAATTATGAAATTGGAAACCGATTTGGCGAAAGCTTCCCGCAAATTAGAAGCACTTCGTGATCCAATAAAAAATTATAATAAAATGACCGTTGCCGATTTAAGCAAGTCAACACCAAATATTGCTTGGAAAGCTATTTTACCGATTTTTGGTGTCGCAAAAGTAGATACTTTAATTGTTGGGCAACCGGAATTCTACAAAGCATTAAATTCATTGGTAAAAACCTATTCTATCGAAGATTGGAAAACGTATTTGAAATGGGATTTGGTCAATTCGTATGCCTCTTACTTAAATAGTGCTATCGAAAATCAAAACTTCAAATTTTATTCTACCGTTTTAAATGGAGTTTCAAAGCAAAAACCACGTTGGAAAAGAGTGGTAGGACAAACGGACGGTTCATTGGGAGAATTAATTGGCCAAGTTTACGTTGTTGAATATTTGCCGAAAGGCTCAAAAGAAAAGTTATTGGAAATTGGAAACAATATCCGAGAAGTATATGCCGATCACATCAAAAAATTAGATTGGATGAGTGAAGCTACAAAAGTAAAAGCATTGCATAAATTAAGTAAAATTGTAATGAAAGTAGGTTATCCCGACAAATGGAAAGACATGAGCACGATGAATATCGACAGAAAATCGTATTGTGCCAATGTGATGCAAGCCAATATTTGGAGCTATAATGATATGAAAAATAAATTCGGAAAACCAGTTGACAGAACCGAATGGAGTATGCAACCGCAAACGTATAACGCCTATTACAACCCAAGTAATAACGAAATTGTGGTTCCAGCGTGTAATATTATGGTTCCAGGATATGAAGGAAGAATGCCTGACGACGCCATTTTATATGGAATTATTGGTGGTTCTACTTTTGGTCACGAAATTACCCACGGATTTGACGATCAAGGAAGTCAATATGACGAAAATGGAAATTTGAACAATTGGTGGACAGCGGAAGATTTGAAAAAATTCCAAGCTAAAACAAAATTGATAGTTTCTCAATTCAATAAGTTCACCATTTTGGGAGATAAACATATCAATGGCGATGCAACTCAAGGAGAAAATATTGCCGATTTAGGCGGTGTTGTTATGGGTTATGAAGCGTTTAAGAAAACACCTCAATATAAAAACAACGAGAAAATTAGCAATTTGACTCCCGATCAAAGGTATTTTCTTGCTTATGGATATGCTTGGATGGTAAATATTAAAGACGAAGCTTTAGCAGCTCAAATTATGACGGATGTTCACGCTCCAGCGCAGTTCAGAATTAATGGACCTTTGAGTAATATGCCAGAATTTTACAAAGCTTTTAATGTAAAAGCAGGAGATAAAATGTTTCAACCAGACTTGCTTCGCGTAGTTATTTGGTAGATTTACGTCTAATTAAATCAAAGACCGTTCCTTTTGAGCGGTCTTTTTTTGTTTGTAATTTCCGATTCCATAAAACGAATATTGTGTATATTTGCAACACTAAATTCAATTAGAACGTGAGCCAAATCAATAAATTAAAAATTCTGAATGATCCAATTTATGGATTTATAACGATTCCAAATCCTTTTATTTATGATTTAGTGCAGCATCCGTATTTTCAACGTTTGCGTCGAATTTCTCAAATGGGATTGTCATATTTGGTTTATCCAGGTGCGCATCACACCCGATTTCATCACGCTTTGGGCTGTATGCACATTATGCAAAAAACTATTGAAGTATTGCGATTCAAAGGAATTTTGATTTCTGATGAAGAGGAAAATGCGTTACTAATTGCGATATTATTACACGATATTGGTCACGGGCCTTTTTCTCACGCAATGGAACACAGCATTGTTGAAGACGTGAATCACGAAGCCATTTCGTTGTTGTTTATGAATAAATTAAATGAAGAATTTGAAGGCAAATTAAGTTTGGCAATTCAAATATTTAAAGGTGATTACCACCGAAAATTTATGCTGCAATTAATTTCGAGTCAATTGGATATGGACAGAATGGATTATCTGAAACGAGATAGTTTTTATTCAGGAGTGGCAGAAGGAAATATTAGTTCTGATAGATTAATCCAAATGATGACAGTTATTGACGACCGATTGGTAATTGAAGAAAAAGGAATTTATTCTGTAGAAAAGTTTCTAATGGCGCGCCGATTAATGTATTGGCAAGTCTATTTTCATAAAACGAGTTTAGTGGCCGAATTAATATTGACGAAAGTCTTAAAACGAGCCAAAGAATTAACTCAAAAAGGAATTGTTTTGCCTAGCAGCGAGCCGTTGTTATTTTTCATGCAAAACAAGGTCGAACTTTCAACATTTGATAATGGAACTTTAGATAAATTTGCTCAATTAGATGATTTTGATGTTATTAGCGCCTTAAAATCGTGGTTAAATAATGAGGATTTTATTTTGAGTTCCTTGAGTAAAATGATAATTAACAGGGATTTATTAAAAATAAAACTCAATAGCGAGAAATTTTCAAAAGAAGTCTTAGAAGATTCAATTGTAGCTTTTTCAAAAGAAAATAATATTTCAATTCAAGACGCAAATTACTTTGTATTTAAAGGAAAAATCAAAAATCAAGCGTACAGTATTGAAGCGGAACCAATTCGGATTTTGAAGAAAGACATGACGGTTGAAGATGTTGTAGAAGTATCGGATCAATTGAATTTGAAGTCATTATCCAAACAAGTTACGAAATATTACATCTGTTTTCCAAAACAACTCGTTGAAAATTAAAATTTAAAATCTATTTTTTATATTTTTGTCAATATGAAATTTACAGCAGAACAAATAGCGGGGATATTAGAAGGTGAAGTAGTGGGTAATTCAAACGCTGAAGTTTCTAAATTGGCTAAAATTGAAGAGGGTGTAGAAGGTTCGTTGACTTTTTTGTCAAACCCAAAATACAACAATCAAATTTACACTACAAAAGCAACAATTACCATCGTAAATACAACGTTTTTTCCTGAAGGAGAAATTGAAACAACTCTTATAAAAGTTGCTGATGCGTATCTTGCTTTTTCAAAATTATTAGCATTTTATGCTGAAGCAAAAGGAACTAAAGTTGGAATTGAACAGCCTTCGGTACTTTCAGAAAACGTGAAGTATGGTGATAATTTCTATTTAGGAAGTTTTGCATATATAGGCGCAAATGTAACGATTGGTAATGATGTGAAAATTCATCCGAATTGTTTTATTGGAGATAATGTTGTCATTGGCAATAATGTTACTATTTTTGCGGGTGCAAAAGTTTTTTCGGAAACGGAAATTGGAAACAATTGTGCGATTCATTCTGGTGCCGTTTTAGGGGCTGACGGTTTTGGTTTTGCACCGAACCTTGATGGAACTTTCAGTAAAATTCCTCAAATTGGAAATTTAATTATTGAAGACAATGTAAATATTGGCGCCTGTACTACAATTGACCGAGCCACAATGGGTTCAACAATAATTAGAAAAGGAGTTAAATTAGACAACCAAATTCAAATTGGTCACAATGTTGAAATTGGAGAAAACACGGTTATTGCAGCATTAACGGGAATTGCAGGCTCAACAAAAATTGGTCACAATTGTATGATTGGCGGGCAAGTTGGAATCGCAGGACACATTACAATTGGTAATAATGTTCGCATTCAAGGGCAATCGGGTGTGGCTAAAAATATAAATGATGGTGAAGTTTTGCAAGGAACACCCTCTTTAGATTACAAAGCGTTTTATAAATCGTATGTGCATTTCAAAAATCTACCTACAATTGTAAAAGAGATCGAAATATTAAAAAAGAACAGTAAATAAGCTATATAATGATAGTTAAACAAAATACCATAGGCACCGAAATTTCTCTTACAGGAGTAGGATTACATACAGGAAAAGATGTAAAAATGACTTTTAAGTCTGCGCCAATAAACAGTGGTTTTTCATTCGTTAGAATTGATTTAGAAGGAGCGCCTATAATTGAAGCTGATGCAAATTATGTTGTAAATACACAACGTGGAACTAATTTAGAAAAATTAGGAGTGAAAATTCAAACTCCAGAACACGTTTTAGCTGCATTAATTGGTTGTGATTTAGACAATGTTATTATAGAATTAGATTCTTCGGAACTTCCAATTTTGGATGGTTCTTCAAAATACTTTGTAGAGGCATTAGAAAAAGCAGGATTGGTTGAACAAGATGCAATTCGAAAATATTATGTTGTAAAAGAAGTAATCTCATTTGCAGATGAAACTACAGGAAGTGAAATTATTGTAATGCCTTGTGATGACTATCAAGTAACTACAATGGTAGATTTTGGAACGAAAGTTTTAGGTACCCAAAACGCTACAATGAAGAATATTTCTGATTTCAAAAAAGAAATAGCAGACTCAAGAACCTTTAGTTTTCTGCATGAATTAGAATCGCTTTTGGATAACGGATTGATAAAAGGGGGTGATTTAAATAACGCTATTGTATATGTGGATAAAGAAATTTCTACAACTACAATGGAGAATTTGAAACGCGCTTTTGGAAAAGATCAAATTTCGGTTAAACCTAATGGGATTTTAGATAACCTAACATTACATTATCCAAATGAAGCGGCACGACATAAATTATTAGATGTAATTGGTGATTTGGCTTTAATTGGAACAAGAATTAAAGGGAAAGTAATTGCGAATAAACCGGGACATTTTGTAAATACACAATTTGCAAAAAAGATGGCAAAGCTTATTAAAATTGAACAAAGAAATCACGTTCCGGTTTATGATTTAAACTTAGAGCCGTTGATGGATATTCATAAAATCATGAGTATTTTACCTCATAGACCTCCATTTTTATTTATCGATAGAATAATCGAAATGTCGGAAAGTCATATTGTAGGAATGAAAAATGTGACAATGAACGAAAGTTTTTTTATAGGTCATTTTCCAGGAGCTCCAGTAATGCCAGGGGTTATTATTGTGGAAGCTATGGCACAAACAGGTGGTATTTTAGTATTAAGTACGGTTCCAGATCCTGAGAATTATTTGACATATTTCATGAAAATAGACAATGTAAAATTCAAAAATAAAGTTTTACCTGGAGACACATTGACATTTAAATGTGAATTAATTACACCAATTAGAAGAGGAATTTGCCACATGCAAGCGCATGCTTACGCCAATGGAAAATTGGTTGCGGAAGCAGAATTGATGGCTCAAATTGCAAAAAAACAATAATATTGTTGTTGATTTGGTTAATCGTTACTTCGATTAATCAATTTTAGCAGTCAATAGATTAAATAAAAAATATGAATCAACCACTAGCATACGTACATCCGGGAGCAAAAATTGCCAAAAATGTAGTAATTGAACCTTTTACAACCATTCATAATAATGTAGTAATTGGTGATGGAACTTGGATAGGATCCAATGTTACTATTATGGAAGGCGCAAGAATTGGTAAAAATTGCAATATATTTCCTGGAGCAGTAATTTCGGCAGTTCCCCAAGATTTGAAATTTGGCGGGGAAGATTCCTTAGCAATAATTGGAGATAATTGTACCATTCGAGAATGTGTAACTATTAATAGAGGCACAATAGCGTCGGGACAAACGACACTTGGAAACAATTGTTTGGTTATGGCAACGGCTCACATTGCGCACGATTGTCATATTGGCGACAATGCAATAATTGTAAATGGAGTTGCACTCGCAGGACACGTAATTGTTGGTAAATACGCAATTATTGGAGGTTTGGCAGCAATTCACCAGTTCATTCACATTGGAGACCACGCAATGATTTCTGGAGGTTCTTTGGTACGAAAAGATGTTCCGCCATTCACAAAGGCAGCAAAAGAACCTTTATCGTATGTCGGAATTAATTCTGTTGGTTTAAGACGCAGAGGTTTTACCACTGAAAAAATAAGAGAAATTCAAGAAATATATAGAATTTTATACCAAAAAAATTACAATACAACACAAGCCATTGGAATTATAGAGGCAGAAATGGAAGCAACGCCAGAACGTGATGAAATTTTAGATTTCATTAGAAATTCATCAAGAGGAGTTATGAAAGGATACTCCGGAAATTATTAATCCCCACCCCAGCCCTCCCCAAAGGGAAGTGAGTGCGATTATAAATATTAAAAGTAAAAAACAAATAATTAAATAAAATTCAACTATTAACAACTTCACTTTTCGTCTCCCTCTCCTTTGGAGAGGGTCGGGGAGAAGAATAAAAAAACAAAATAAAATGGCATCTACATCAGATATAAAAAACGGTTTATGTATCAAATACAATAACGATATATACAAAATTATTGAGTTTTTACACGTTAAACCTGGAAAAGGACCTGCTTTTGTTAGAACAAAACTAAGAAGTTTATCTAACGGAAAAGTGTTGGACAATACTTTTTCTGCAGGACATAAAATTGAAGAAGTGCGTGTTGAAAATCACAAATTTCAATTTTTATATCCAGAAGGTGATTTATTTCATTTTATGAATGTTGAATCATTTGAGCAAATTTCATTAAATAAAAGCATTCTTGATTCGCCAGATTTATTAAAAGAAGGCGAAAATGTTATGGTTAGTATTAATACAGAAACTGACTTACCAATTTCTGTTGATATGCCAGCGTCGGTTGTTCTCGAGGTGACGTATGCAGAGCCAGGAATTAAAGGAAATACTGCTACAAATGCAACAAAATCAGCTACGGTTGAAACAGGTGCAACTGTAAATGTTCCTTTGTTTATTAATGAAGGTGATAAAATTAAAATTGATACTGCTTCGGGATCTTACATGGAACGTGTAAAGGAATAAGAAATTAGTCGAAAGTCATATAGTCTAATATCTTAAAGTCAAAGAGATAAAGATTAATAAATATTGCATTTATAATAACATTAAGTAAATAATGAAATTCCCAAAAACCTACTTATTGCAAGAAATTGCCGCAATTATTAATTGTGATTTTGTTGGCGAAGCGACTTTTCCGGTTTATGGAATGAATGAAATTCATGTTGTTGAGCAAGGAGATATTGTTTTTGTGGATCATCCAAAATATTACGATAAAGCGTTGCAATCTGCTGCGTCAATAGTTTTAATTAATAAAAATGTTTCTTGTCCAGAAGGAAAAGCACTTTTAATTTCTGATGATCCGTTTCGTGACTTTAATAAATTGACGAATTATTTTAAGCCTTTTCAGTTTTCTAATATATCAATTGCTACTTCAGCTAAAATAGGAGAAGGTACTGTAATACAGCCAAATACATTTATTGGAAATCATGTTGTAATTGGGAAAAATTGTTTAATTCATTCCAATGTTTCAATTTATGATCATACTATTATTGGTGATAATGTAATCATTCATGCCGGAACCATTCTTGGCGCGGATGCTTTTTATTATAAAAAAAGAGAAGATGGTTTCGACCAATTAATTTCTGGCGGACGTGTAGTTATCGAAAATAATGTTGGAATTGGTGCTTTATGTACCATTGACAAAGGCGTTACAGGCGATACAATTATTGGCGAAGGAACAAAAATTGACAATCAAGTTCACGTTGGACATGATACTGTTATTGGAAAAAAATGTTTAATTGCTTCACAAACTGGAATCGCAGGTTGTGTAATTATTGAAGATGAGGTTACGCTTTGGGGACAAGTTGGAACTACGAGTGGCATTACAATTGGAACAAAAGCAGTAGTTTTAGGACAAACAGGTGTAACAAAATCAATTGAAGGAGGAAAAAGTTATTTTGGAACTCCAGTTGAAGAATCTCGTGAAAAATTAAAACAGCTTGCCAACATAAAGAAAATTCCAGAAATGCTACTTAAATTGAAATAATTATGAACCCAAAAAAGATAATACTTGATTTTTATAAATCGGATGCGTTGATAAACCCTGAAGTATTAAAAACTTTTTTGCATCATGATGTTATTTTAGATTGGAATAGCAGCACCGGTTTTATTCAAATGAATCGTGAAGGTTTACTTGCCTTAGCATCTGAATTAAGTAGTTCTTATGTCCGTTCAAAAGTTGCTATTTCTCATATAGTTAGAGAAGGAAATCTTATTTCTGTTCGATATTCTCATTCTGTTAAAACCCTTGAAAACCCTAGAGAGGATATTTTATTGGCAAATTTCATGGTTGTTTGGGAGTTGAAAGACGATAAATTGTATCGTGGTTTTCAAATGAGTCAAGTAATATAGAATTTTATAAAATTTAAGTTTAAAATTCTTTACTTTAAAGTATCAAAACCTTACTTTTGCATCACAATAAAAAAAATCAATTTAATATATATATCATGAGTGTTTTAGTTAATAAAGATTCTAAAATAATTGTTCAAGGATTTACGGGTAGCGAAGGAACTTTTCACGCTTCGCAAATGATTGAATACGGGACGAATGTTGTTGGTGGTGTAACTCCTGGAAAAGGGGGCTCAACGCACTTAGATCGTCCTGTTTTTAATACTGTAAAAGATGCTGTAGATCAAGTTGGAGCCGATACAACAATCATTTTTGTACCGCCTGCTTTTGCTGCAGATGCAATTATGGAGGCTGCAGACGCTGGTATTAAAGTAATTATTACCATTACTGAAGGAATTCCTGTTGCAGATATGATTAAAGCAAATCAATATATTAAAGGTAAAAATTGCAGATTAATAGGCCCAAATTGCCCAGGTGTAATTACTCCAGGGGAAGCTAAAGTTGGTATTATGCCAGGTTTCGTATTCAAAAAAGGAACTGTTGGAATTGTTTCTAAATCAGGAACATTAACGTATGAAGCTGCTGACCAAGTTGTAAAACAAGGTTTAGGAATCACTACGGCAATCGGAATTGGTGGAGATCCAATTATTGGAACTACTACAAAAGAAGCTGTTGAATTATTAATGAATGACCCTGAAACCAAATGTATCGTTATGATAGGTGAAATTGGAGGTCAATTGGAAGCCGATGCTGCACAATGGATTAAAGCTGATGGAAACCGCAAGCCAGTAGTTGGTTTTATTGCTGGTGAAACCGCTCCAAAAGGTAGAACAATGGGTCACGCAGGTGCAATTGTTGGCGGTGCTGATGATACTGCCGAAGCCAAAAAACGCATTATGAGAGAATGTGGAATTTTCGTTGTTGATTCTCCTGCTGAAATTGGTAAAAAAGTAAAAGAAGTTTTAGGTTAATCTCTAAAACTAATTAATATTGGATGCCTCACGGACTTTCGTGGGGTATTTTTTTTAAATAATTACAATAAAAAGTAAAGAACATGTATAAAGAATTAAAAAAATTCAAAGTTAAAAATCAATTTACATTTACTACAGATGACAGTTTAGAGGAAGCCTCTAATGCATCTGAATCTGGAAGTGGCATTTTCCTTGTATATGCCATCGATGCTGAAGAAAAAGAGTTAATAATGGTAGGTTCTACTGGAACTATCCAAAACGATGGGACTTTGAAAAGTAAAAATGGTGGCTTGCACGACAAAATTGTAAACGGACATCAATTTGCAAAAACTTCAAGAAAATATTCTTGGCCAGCACAAATGAAATTAGAAAATATAGACCGATTAGAAGTATATTGGTATGAAACCTTTAACGATAAAAATAAAGTAATTCCAACATTTATAGAAGGACAAATTTTGCAAAATTTCTTAGATGAAAATGCAAAATTACCAAGATGGAATGTAGCGTTTTAAGTTACACACTTTTAAAAACAGAAAAGCTCCTTAATCAAGGAGCTTTCCTGTTTTTAAAGTAGTTATTTATTAATGATAACTTTATAACTTTTGGATTTCTTTTCGTTGGAAATTCTAATAAAATACAAGCCGTTATAAACAGTATCGGTTTCAATAATACTTAATGTACTTCCTTGTAAAATTTTACTTGTTTTCACTATTTTCCCCAACTCATCAATTAATTCCACTTTCAAATCATTTTCAACCATTTGCGTCTGAATTGCAATGAAATCCTGAGCAGGATTTGGAGCAACGGTAATTTTATTATCATTAAAATTAAAAGTAGTATTGGCTAAATATGTTGTTGTTACACCCGGAATTGTTGTTACTGTATTACAGTCTGAACCAGGGGTAGTATTCAAACAAACAGTACCATAAAATGTTGGTCCTACTGCATAAGGATAAGCAGAATTATGATTGGCATCAACGGTTGTAAAATAACAATAGATTCCGTTTGGATATAGAGAAACTGGATATTCGGGTGTATTACAAATTCTACCATTGTGTTCGTCTAAATAGGTAGCATCACCGGTATGAGCAACATATTCGTAATCTTCTCTGAAATAACCGTTAAATAATGTTTGTGTCCCAACCACTTGATTAATAGCGGGGCCATTAACTCTTGTTGTATTGGTGCGTAATTGATAACTTGATTTCATTCTTGCAATTGCTCCAGTTCCATTAGTATTTGAATAAGCATAAGCACCATAAATTGGAAAACCATCGTAGGCAAACCCCAATAATGGAGAATGTTGTAATGAATTAATTACATATAAACCATCTGCTGGATACGTCGTACAAATTGTTGATAGAATATTTATGTCTAAATTAAAGGCGCTTGGATTTTGGTGATGATGATAATTACCATTGGCTGGATGTGCTTTTGCACAATCAAAACCTGCACGTTCAGCAGGAATTGCATCTCTGTTCCATGCTTGAGTTGAACCCGGACCACCCGCACAAGGGGGATTTCCTGGTCCGCCACACAGCGCATTAGTAGTACTGCTCCACGCAACACCATCACGATAATCAAATAGAGCGACACCATTTTTGAATACCCCAATATTTCCACCAGTTGTAGGAAAAAGTGTTGAATTGTTTTTTTGAGGATTTAATGAAAATTTAAATGTTTTATTTTGTGGAGTTGGAGCACCAAGTGTAGGGTTTCCTTGAAAAGGTCCAGTAATATACGCTGGAATTCCAGTCGCTGAAACATATACATTAGTGGTGTTGTATTGAACTGTTTGAACATTCGCTTGAACAGCGTCGGTTACCGGTGTTGAATTTCCGGCAACATAATGTCGACCAGTAATTCCCGTAGTATTTTGTAACCAACTCGTAATTACAGGATTCGTTTGTTGAGCAACCATTGAAAATCCTAATAATAACATTCCTAAAAGTGTAATTTTCTGTTTCATATATTTGATTTTTAAATTAGACGAATTATAAATAAAATTCTTGCACAATGAATACTATTTATTCTCTCGGAAATGAAAAACGTTTGTCAAATAGAAATGCTGAATCCGTTAAAGTATGTAAAAATGCGACTAAATCCACTCTTTCATTATCTGATAAATGCATCGGTTTTTGTAATTGTTTCGGTAAATTTTTATCGTTTCCAAGTGAATTATAATGCTTAATCACTTCACTTAATTTTTTGAAACGACCATCGTGCATATACGGAAATGTAAATTGTATGTTTCGCAATGTAGGAACTTTAAACAACATATACTCTTTGCTATTTCCAGTAATTTTTTGCCTTCCAATGTCGTTCAGAGTCGTGTCTAATGGCAATCCATTTCGCTCGAATTTTTCACTTGTAAATAAGGGTTCGTTGTGGCAAGAAGCACAATTAGTTTTGAATAATTTGTATCCGTTTTGCTCTTGATCTGAGAAAACAGCTTCCTTTCGCAACACTTTATCATACTTTGAATTGGAGGAAATTAACATTAATTCAAATTGAGATAAGGCTTTTAAAACCCTTTGTCCAGTTATGTTAGCGTCTCCAAAAGCTGCCAAAAAAAGTGCCTGATATTTCTCGTTTTTTTGAAGTTTTGAAACCACATTGGCTAATGTTTCATTCATTTCATCGGGGCTTGTTATTGGATTTAAAGCTTGCACATCCAAATGATTGACACCGCCGTCCCACATAAAGCTTTTTGACCACGCCAAATTCATTAAAGTCATTGAATTTCGAGTTCCAATTTTCCCATCAATTCCGTGGCTCAACTCGTGATCTACGTGCGTAAAACCGGTAGCTTGCAAATGGCAACTCGCACACGAAATCGTATTATCCCGCGATAAAATAGGATCGTAAAATAATTGTCTTCCCAATTGAAATCCTTCTTCTGTCAATGGATTTTTCGAAAAATCATAATGTGGTTTTGGCCAACCTTTTGGAATTTCTAAATAGAGTGGGGTAGGTTTTAAAAAAGTAAATGCCAACGAAAATAAGACGATACTTCCTAAAACAAAAAGATATTTAAAAGGAACTTTCATTTTAGTTTTCTTTGCTGTAAATGCCAAACATTTTCGTCGCTTTATCTGCAAGTTCCATCGCTTTTGAACCAGGAATCATAATGCTATTATTTTCAGCTAATTTAATACTTTTAAACAATTCTGCAACATCTACATTAATTTCTAAATTGGAATTTATGGGTTTTAATTCGATGGTTCTAATGGCATAATTGGGTTTCATGTAGCCACCAATATGAAATTGAAAAGTGTTTTTTCTTGTTTTACAACTCAGACTTTTACCTTCTATTTTCATATTTATAAAACCACTTTGCCACGCCCAATACATTCCTTTTGTTGGATCTAAATCACCAGACATTGCACCAGAAACACTTGCTAAACTATCAACACCAATTGAGAAAGTGGCTTTTGATATGGTTTTATCTGTTGTTTTTGCAATTGGAATCTGTAAAGAATTGGGGTTTTCAATATCAATTAAATGATAACTATTAGATTCTGAAAAAGTAGTTTTGTCAGAATATTGCAATTTGATAGTAGAAATATAAAATCGAAAAGTTTCAATTTCAAGGGTGTCTTTGGATTCAGAAACATATTCTTTGTTACGTTCTAAAGTTTCTGTTCTAAATTTCAAATTGATACGCAAAACTAAACTGTCCTTTTTTTCTTGAGCCAAACCCAATTGAAAAAAAAGACAACTTAATAATCCAATAAAAAAGTTACTTTTCATCATTAAATCTTGGTGGCGGCGGAGGACGGTTTTCATCATTAGGATGTCTCGGACGTTCTTCGTCCCAACGCGGTGGCGGTGGGCGATTTTCATCTCGCGGCGGTCTCGGATGATTTCTATCTCTTGGAGGCGGTGGCGGATAATTCGTGTCATTGGATTGTCGCGCTTGATTTTCTTCTCTTGGCGGTCTTGGAAAATCTTCCTTTCTTGGTGGTTTTCCTACAGGACCATGAGGTTTGCTATTTTGATTGGAAAACATTTTACCTAATTTTTGTGTTAAAGCATTAAAATCATCTAATTGTGAGGATTTACAAATACTTTTTATGTCTTGAAAATGTTTGAAATGCAATAGCTCAATCTGTTTTTGATTGGCTAAAAATAAATTTATTATGCTGTCTTTTACAATCGTATTTACAACTGGTAATTTCAATTGAGAATACAATTCCGATTTAAGTTTTCTATTTATTGCGTCTAAAGAATCAATTTTATTTTTATAAATAGGAATTATTGATTCGTATTTTTCATTTTGATTGGCATCAAAATGCAATTTTTCAGCGATGAATTCCTTTTGTCTTCTGTGATTTTCTTCTGGATTTCTATTTGGTCTTGAAAAAAACAGAAAGCATATAATTCCAACATTGAGCAATAAAAGCCCAATTACAGCATACGTTAATAGTTTTACTTTATCCATTATTACTTAGTATAATTGGTTGCTATTTGAAACAGACGAAACAATTGTTTCCGTTGGAGCTACAGTTTTTGTGTTATTTGACAACAGCATTTTGACATTTAATGATACTAAAATTGTAAATGATGCTGCTGCAATCCAAATCCATTGGCTTGAAACGGTGTTTTGAATGCTGATTCTATTTTGGATTTTTGAAAATAACAAGGCGTCTGGAACCACTTTTGTGATGCCTTTGCTGCTATTTAGAACGTCGTTTATCCAATTGTTCGCTTCCATAATTTGTTAGACGTTATTTATTATTTTTTCTTGCGGTATTCTTCAAATTTATTTGATAATTTTTCTTTTAAGATGGTTTTTGCCCTAAAAATTAATGATTCTACAGATGAAATACTCAATTTCATTATTTTGGCAATTTCGGGATTACTCAAACCATCTACTTTTGAAAGTAGAAAAGCTGTTTTTTGATTTTCACCCAATTCATTGATGATTCCAAATAACACTATTGCTTTTTCTTTATTTTCTAATAGAATTCCGGGATGTTCAAAATTGGAAATATTCAAGAGCTCTACTTCGTTTTGACTTTTCTTACCAAAAATAAAAAAGCGCTTTTGACTATTTTTATGTTTGATGAAATCCAAGCATTTATTAATTGTAATACGATAAATCCACGTTTTTAATGTTGATTTTTCTTGGAATTTATGCAATGAAGTATGCAATTGTAAAAAAACATCTTGAGTAATTTCTTCAGCATCTTCAACGCTTTGCAAATAATTGAGTGCCACATTATAAACCAGTACGCAGTACTCATTATATAAGGTTGTAAAATCACTTTTGTTAGTTGCCATTTTGCAATACTAAGAAATTTTCTGGTTTAAAAAATGTTAACTTCATAATTTTAAAATGTATTTTTTTTAAAAAGAGAATTATCCTATATTTGACGAAAGTAAATTAGCCCTGATGGAAAGGAAAATCCCACGCTTTTTAGCGTGGATTGGAATGACAGCAGGAATCCTGACTGCCGTTAGGAAGGTAGCTTCAAAAAAATAAAATATAAAATTCGGATATGAAATTATTACAAGGAAAAACAGCCATAATCACGGGCGGAAGTCGAGGAATTGGGAAAGGAATCGCGGAAGTTTTCGCAAAAAACGGTGCAAATGTTGCGTTTACCTATAGTTCATCTGTGGAATCTGCATTGGCATTGGAAAAAGAACTGAATGCTTTGGGCGTAAAAGCCAAAGGGTATCAATCGGACGCATCGGATTTCAATGAGGCTCAAACCTTTGTGGATGCGGTTTTAGAAGATTTTGGAACGGTTGATATTCTTATAAATAATGCTGGAATTACGAAAGATAATTTGTTAATGAGGATGTCTGAAGAGGATTTTGACAAGGTAATTGACGTGAATTTGAAGTCAGTTTTCAATATGACAAAAGCAATTCAGAAAACATTTTTGAAGCAACGTTCGGGTTCAATTATCAATATGAGTAGTGTTGTTGGTGTGAAAGGAAATGCGGGACAAACGAATTATTCGGCTTCGAAAGCGGGTGTTATTGGGTTTTCAAAATCGGTAGCTTTAGAGTTAGGTTCTCGTAATATTCGTTGCAATGTGATTGCGCCAGGATTTATAGAAACCGAAATGACGGCGAAATTAAATGAGGATGTAGTGAAAGGTTGGAGAGACGGAATTCCTTTGAAACGTGGCGGAACAACTGAAGATGTTGCTAATGCTTGCTTATTTTTTGCATCGGATATGAGTGCGTATGTGACGGGTCAGGTTATGAATGTTTGTGGCGGAATGCTAACTTAAAAATTATTATAAATTTTAAATGTTGAATTTAAAATTTATAATTCATCATTTAAAACAATTTAAAAAATGACCACAAACACTATTCTATTTGTATTGATTTCATTTTTGATAGCAAGTGGTTTGTCGTATTATCAATATTTTTATAAAGCTAAAATCAAGTTGAAAGTGCATTTGATTTTGGCTTTTTTACGTTTTTTTACAGTATTTGGCGTTTTATTATTGCTTATTAACCCTATTATATCTCGTAAAACTTTTGAAATTGTAAAAACGCCTTTGGCAATTGCAGTCGATAATTCCAGTTCAATTGTGGATTTAAAAGCTGAGGCAACTGCATTAGAAGCGTATAAAAAAATTACTTCCAATACCGAAATTCAAGAGAAATTTGATGTACAATCCTATCGTTTTGATAGCGATTTTCAAAGTTCAGAAACTTTTGATTTCAAGGGAAAGCAAACCAATATTGATGAAGTTGCGAAAAGTGTTAAAAGCATCAATAAAAACGTAACCTTTCCAACAGTTTTAATATCTGATGGGAATCAAACTTCAGGAAATGATTTCGTCTATAGTTTTGATGTAAACAATAAAGTCTATCCAATTGTTGTTGGTGATACAACGACTTATTTAGATTTGAAAGTAAGCCAATTGAACGTAAATAAATATGCGTTTCATAAAAATAAATTCCCCGTTGAAGTCTTTTTAAACTATTCCGGAACGAAAAGTATTTCGGCAAATTTCAGTATTTCGCAAGGTAATTCGGTTTTAAATACGCAAATCGTTTCTTTTTCGCCTTCAAAAAAATCAGTCCTAGTTTCTGTTTTGCTTCCTGCAGATAAAATTGGTTTACAGGTTTTTAAAGCGGCAATTACTTCAAAAGAAAAAGAGAAAAATACGTACAATAATACTAAAAATTTTGCGGTTGAACTCATCGATCAGAAAACAGAAATCGTAATTGTGACTTCGATTAATCATCCTGATATTGGTGCTTTAAAACGTGCAATCGAAACCAATGTGCAACGAAAAGTTACGATTGTTAAGCCTAATGAAATTAAGGATTTACAAAAGTATAACATTGCCATTTTGTACCAGCCAACAGCTGATTTTAAATCATTTTTTGAAGCAAATAAAATTGCGGAAATAAATACGTTTATAATTACGGGAACCAAAACCGATTTCAACTTTTTGAACCAACAACAAAGTAGTTTGGCATTTAAAATGAGTAACCAAACGGAAGATTATTTTGCTAATTATAAAAGCGATTTCAACCTTTTTGCGCTGGAAGATATTGGATTTGAACAATTTCCACCTTTGCAAAATGCGTTTGGAACGGTAACCTCTTCTGCAAATGTATATGTGTTGTTGTCCTCAAAAATCAGAAATATTGAAACCAATGCGCCATTGCTTGCATATTCTGAAAATCAAGGAAAAAGAATAGCTTTTTTATTGGGGGAAAACAGTTGGAAATGGCGTTTGCAAAGCCACGTAGAAACAAAATCGTATGAAAAATATGATGTTTTCATTGATAAAACAATTCAGTTTTTAGCTTCTAATGCTTCCAAAAAATCTTTAGTTGTGAATCACGATGGAAATTATAATTCGGGTGATGCAATTGAAATTTCGGCACAATATTTTAATAAAAACTATGAATTTGACGAAAAAGCGAGATTGAATATTACTATTGTAAATAAAAATACGAAGGCTACAAAAACATTTGATTTATTGAAAACATCGACTTCATTTAAAGTGAATTTAGATGGATTGGTGGCAGGTCATTATAATTTTGTAGTCAAAGAATTGAATTCAAATACGGTTTATAACGGGTATTTTGAAATATTAGATTTTGATATTGAAAAACAATTTGTAAACCCAGATTTGATTAAATTATCCCAATTGGCTACACAAACGAAAGGACAAGTTATTTTCCCTAATAAGGTTGAAGCGTTGATACAATCGCTTTTGGAAAATGAAGAATACAAATCAGTTCAAAAAGCAATAGTTAAGAAAACCCCTTTGATAGATTGGATTTGGTTACTTATTTTAATTGCAATTTCACTGACTTCGGAATGGTTTATTAGAAAATACAATGGGATGTTGTAAACTATTTTTGATACTTCTTTTTCTTCAAAATATCAGACGCAGTTTGATAATATGAAATCGTTTCTTTCTCTAAATCCAAACGTGGTTTTGCAATCGGTTTTTGTTCGTAAAACAATTGGAATTCATTAGCTACTTTTGGATTTGGAATCAAAGTCAATTGTAATTGCTTCACTTTCTGTTTAGGGGAAATAATCGTTAAAATAGTGTCTTTTATCAACCCCAAATTTTGATAAGTGGCAATTAAAGCTCTTGGCTTATAATCGGATTTTAACACATCCTGACCAAAGAATTTACTTTTATAATTAAAGTTTAACAAGCCGAAAACTGTCGGCATCACATCAATTTGTGACATCAAATTTGTGTAGTGTTTTGGTGCAATAAAACCAGGACTGTAGACCATTGCAGGGATTCGGTATTTATCAATTGGTAATTCCGTTTTTCCAGAACTTGAAGCACAATGATCGGCAAGAATTACGAAAACAGTATTGGCAAACCAAGGTTGTTTTTTTGCTTTATTGAAAAATTCTTTCATTGCAAAATCAGTATATTTTACGCCACCTTCACGAGATTTTGCATCACCTGGAATATCAATTTTATCGTTAGGATATGTAAATGGTCGGTGGTTACTAACCGTCATTATGTGATTGAAAAACGGCTTATTTTCTTTGAATTCCGAATTCATTTCCGTGATTGCTTTGTTGTACATATCTTCATCGCAAACGCCCCAAATATTCTGAAAGGTAATTTCATTAGGTTTGAATGTTTTTTTATCGATAATTTCATAGCCATTTCCACCAAAGAAATCCTGCATATTATCAAAATAGGCATCGCCACCATAAAGATATTTTACGGTGTAGCCTTTTTGTTTGAAGACACTTCCAGTTGAAAATTTCTCTTTATTATCAACTCGTTTTATGACACTTTCACCAGCAGTTGGTGGCAAAGATAAAGTCACCGCTTCAAGCCCGCGAACCGTTCTGTTTCCAACAGCATAAAGATTGGAAAATACCAAGCTTTTTGATGCCAAACTATCTAAAAATGGTGTGATTTTTTGTTCGTTTCCATACATTTTTAAGAATTCGGCACTGTAACTTTCTATGGTAATTAGGACTACATTTTTATGATTTTCTGCGGCAACACTTTTAATATCTCTTAAAGTTGTTCCGCTGATACTGCTTGGTATTTGGGAGTTTAACAAACCATAAGCTTCTTTTTCAGGAAGTGTTTTATAGAATTTAAAATAATTTAATTCGCTGTTCATAAAAGCTTTATAAAATTTATAAATTCCATTGGCTTCTAATTCATTGGCAAAAATATTATCTGAATTTTCTTTGTTTGAAAGAAATGGAATTAAAAAAAGTGATATTACAATTAATGCGAAATGCATGCCTGTAATTTTAATTTTTTCTGCTATTGTTGGAATGTTTTCAATGTAATTTTCCGATTTTTTTACAATGAAATAAGTTACTAATCCAGCAACAATAAATAAGGTTGAAAATAATGGGATTACGGGATAAGATTGCATAATATTTCCAATTACTTCATTGGTATAAACCAAATAATCTACGGCTATAAAATTATATTTTACACCAAACTCATTCCAAAAAAAGAATTCGCTAATTGCATTTTGAAGTAAAATCACCACAAATAAGAAGATTACAAAGCTAAAAAGCCAGTATCGAAAGGTGTCTCGGTATTTAGGCAGAAATAATAACAACCCAAATAATGTTGTTTTAATTGCAATGAAAGTAAAGCCAATTTCGGGTAAAACACCGCCATATTCGTTGAGAATGGTATTGAAAAACTTGACATAAATCAATAGTGAAACTAATAATCCAAAAATGATGTAGCCATACGGTTTTTGATATTTCGAATTGGAAATAAATATTAAATACAACCATAAAAAGGCACTTCCCACTACAAATACAAAAAAATCAGATAGTAATCCTAAGACAAAAATCTTGATGGTATCAATGAATAAAAATGAAGTTTGAGTTATTGGATGGAAAAGCAGAACGATTCGTAAAATGAAACTAACAATGATATAGAATAAAGCAAGCGTATAAAATGGAGATGTTTTTCTTAAAAATTTCATGAAAATAATTTTTACAAAAATAAGGAAATTTGAAGTAGATTTCCTTAATATTAAATTATTGTTTAATTTATGTTATTAAAAATGAAAATTATTATAATTAAAACAAAAAAATTTAATATTCTCAAAAAAAGATGTTTATTAAATTTTAAGAAAATTTCATTAATAAAATGGTAATTTTGTAAAATAAATAATACAAATAATATGGATATAAGCAAACTAAAAGGGCAATTACAAATTGAAGTAGATACTGCTTTTTTATACGATAGCATCGCAAATATTCAATCCGACGATACCTTAAATCGGGTATTGAAAAGTTTGGCAGATATTGAAAAAGGCCACGCCAATCACATGTTGATTAAAGTCAAAGAATTTGATTCAAAACACGAAATGCCTTTGCCATCTTCAAGAGCAAAATTGCAATTAAAATTGGGAAAACTTTTTGGATACAGTTCTATTATTAGTAGTTTGTCTGATATTGAAAAACAATTTGCATTAAATGCAATTAAGAATAAAATTGAAAGTGGGGAAAAGCCAAATGGTTTTGAGCATAATCACCTCAATATTATTGAAGCGGTCAATAACAATAAGGCGTTGAATGTTTCTGGAGGTTTATTATCCAAATTTGAAAGTCGTCATAAATCTGTTGGTGGCAATGCACTTCGAGCAGCGGTTTTAGGTTCAAATGACGGATTGGTTTCCAATATGAGTTTGGTTATGGGAGTTGCAGGCGCAGCGGTTTCAAATAATACTATATTGTTGACTGGAATTGCGGGTTTGATGGCAGGTGCAATTTCAATGGCTATGGGCGAATGGCTTTCTGTTCAAAGTTCACGAGAATTGAACCAACGTCAAATTGACTTAGAAATGGAAGAATTAGAAGCATCGCCGGAAGAAGAAAAAAAAGAGTTGGTGTTGTTGTATCAAGCCAAAGGAATGAATATTGAAGAAGCAAAAAAATTGGCTGAAAAGGCATTTGAAACAACAGAAACTGCCATTGACGCCATTATTAAAGAAGAATTAGGAATTGATAAAGAGGAATTAGGCGGTTCTGCATGGGAAGCTGCAATAGCTTCTTTCCTATTATTTTCTATTGGCGCAATTATTCCTTTATATCCATTTATGATTTTAGATGGACAAAATGCTATATTATTGAGTGTTGGAAGCAGTGTAATTGGATTGTTCGGAATTGGTGCAGCCATTACATTATTAACTGGAAAAAGTATTCTATTTTCAGGATTTAGGCAAGTTGCATTTGGTTTGGCAGCAGCAGCAGTGACCTATGGAATTGGATCTTTAATTGGAGTTTCATTAGCAGGATAACCATAATAATAGAAATTGAATAATAACTTAAATATAAACATTATGAACGACGCACATTTACACATGGTGGTAAACCACTTTCCAATTATTGGGACTATTTTTGGATTAGGAATTTTAGTAACAGGGATGTTTATGAAAAATAATTCTGTGAAAAACACGGCTTATGTTTTATTTATTGTGGCTGCTATTTTTGCAGCATTTAGTATGGGAACTGGCGAAGGAGCCGAGGAATTAGTAGAAGATATGCCAAATATTGGGCACCAAATCATTCACGAACACGAAGAAATTGCTGAAAAATTTGCCATTGTTATGTACGCTACAGGTTTTTTCGGTTTACTATCATTATTTGCATCTTATAAAAAACACAGGTTTTCCAACATTTTTTCATATATCACATTGGCGTTAGCTCTAGTTGCTGGTGTATTAACGAAAAGCTTAGGAACTACTGGAGGAGAAATTCGTCATACTGAAATCAGAGCTAATTTTGTTCCAACAACTGGTGCAGAACAAAATGCAGCTAGTGAACAAGGCAAAAAAAACGAAGATTAAATAATTATTAATTTATTCACAATTTTGTGAAAGCAATTCTTTTTTCTATTATATTTGCATCATTAATAAAACAAAAAATGTTTCAAAATAATTTACATCAACATCATTTCCATATTTGCTCTCAAGCGATGTGTTAATGTTATACGTGTAATTCACAAATTTCTAAAACCCGTTTGAGTACATCAAACGGGTTTTTTGTTTTATCCAAGTTGTACTCATTCAAATTTAATTTAAAAAAATGAGTACTTTAAAAATTGCAATTCAAAAATCAGGTCGATTAAATGAAGAAAGCATACAAATTCTTAAGGATTGTGGTATCGCTATTGATAATGGAAACGACCAACTTAAAGCCGAGGCTTCCAATTTTTCACTTGAAGTTTTGTATTTACGAAATTCAGATATTCCTCAATATCTCATCGATGGAGTTGTAGATGCCGCCATTGTCGGTGATAATTTATTGATTGAAAAAGGTAAAAACATTCAAGTAATTGAAAAATTAGGATTTTCTAAATGTAAGGTTTCTATCGCAGTTCCAAAATCATTTGAATACAATACTATTCAGGATTTAGAAGGTTTACGAATCGCGACTTCCTATCCTAATACAGTTAAGGATTATTTTTTCTCAAAAAAGGTTCAAGTTGAGTTACACCAAATATCAGGTTCTGTGGAAATTGCACCAAATATAGGTCTTTCGGATGCTATTGTTGACATTGTTTCGAGTGGTAGCACATTGTTCAAAAACAATCTAAAAGAAGTAGAAGTAATTTTCAAAAGTGAAGCTGTTTTAGCGGTTTCTCCCAAAATTTCTGATACTTCAAAAGTAATTCTAGACAAGTTACAATTCCGAATTCAATCAGTTCTTAAAGCGAGAAATTCAAAATACATTTTGATGAATGTACCTAATGACAAAATTGAATTAATCAGTAAAATTTTACCTGTTTTGAAAAGTCCAACTGTAATTCCATTAGCAGAAAAAGGGTGGAGTAGTGTTCATTCTGTAATAAATGAAGATTTGTTTTGGGATGTTATTGATCAATTAAAAGCAGCTGGAGCAGAAGGTATTTTAGTGTGTCCAATTGAAAAAATGGTGCTTTAAATACTATTTAATTAACATTTAAATATAAAAAAAATGAACATAATACTAAATCCAATTCAATCAACTTGGGAATCTATTTTGCAAAGACCAACTTCAAATTATGCCGAATTAGATGCAATAGTTTCCCAAATATTTAAAGAAGTACAAACAAAAGGAGACGATGCTTTGTCAAAATATACGTCATTATTTGATGGTGTTATTTTAGAAAATATATTAGTTTCAGAAGAAGAAATTGAATTTGCATCAAATGAAGTTTCAGATGAATTAAAATTGGCTATTAATTTGGCTAAAGCGAACATTGAAAAATTTCACTTTGCACAGAAATCTGAAAAAATTGAAGTTGAAACCCTTGAAGGTGTTTTATGTTGGCAAGAAAAGAGACCAATTCAAAAAATTGGATTGTATATTCCAGGAGGAACTGCCCCTTTATTTTCTACAGTTTTAATGTTAGGTATTCCTGCAAAAATTGCCAATTGTAGAGAAATAATCATTTGTTCGCCACCAAATAAAAAGGGGAAAATTCATCCTGCAATTTTATATACCGCAAAATTATGTGGCATAACTAAAATTTATAAAGTGGGAGGAATTCAATCCATTGCTGCAATGACCTTTGGTACTGCAACTATTCCTAAGATGTATAAAATTTTTGGACCTGGAAATCAATTTGTAACTGTTGCAAAACAAAAAGCTACTCAATTTGGAATTGCCATTGATATGCCAGCAGGACCTTCGGAATTGTTAATATTAGCAGATGAAAGTGCCAATATATCTTTTATAGCTTCAGATTTATTGAGTCAGGCTGAACACGGAAGTGACAGTCAAGTGATTTTAATTTCTACTTCAAAAACCATTTTATATGAAGTCGAAGCTGAACTTAAAATACAAATTCAAAAATTACCACGAAAAGAAATTGCTAAACAAGCAATAGCAAATTCAAAATTAATTTATGTTGAAAATGATGCTTTAGCTTTGGATTTAATAAATGAATACGGCCCAGAACATTTAATTATTTGTTGTAAAAATGAAAGTTTTTTTGTTGATAATATTGAAAATGCAGGCTCTGTTTTTATTGGAAATTTCACACCTGAAAGTGCGGGTGATTATGCCTCAGGGACTAACCATACGTTGCCAACAAATGGATTTGCTAAAAATTATTCAGGTGTGAATTTAGATAGTTTTCAAAAAGCAATGACGTTTCAAAAAATATCAGAAAAAGGGATTCAGAATATAGGAAATGCAATTGAAATGATGGCAGATGCAGAAGGTTTACAAGCGCATAAAATGGCAGTTTCACTTAGATTAGAATTCATAAATAAGAATTTAAACAGTTAAATTATGGAACTATTTGATATAAATAAATTAGTTAGAAAAAATATTAAAAATATGAAATCGTATTCTTCAGCACGAGATGAATTTAAGGATTTTAATACGAAAATGATTTTTCTTGATGCCAATGAAAATCCATTTGAAAATGGAGTAAATAGGTATCCTGACCCGCAACAAAACAGTGTTAAATTGGTATTATCCGAATTAAAAAAAGTCAATATAAATGAAATTTTATTGGGAAATGGAAGTGACGAAGTTTTAGATTTATTATTTAGAGCTTTTTGTGAACCGAATATAGACAATGTTATTACATTGCCACCAACGTATGGAATGTATGGTGTTTTAGCTGATTTGAACGCGATAGAAAACACAGAAATTGTATTGAATTCGGAATTTCAACCTAATGTAAAATTGATTTTAGAACGTGTTGATGTAAATACAAAAATAATTTTTTTATGTTCTCCAAACAATCCTACAGGAAACTCTTTTTCTGAAATAGCTATTATGGAATTACTTGAAAAATTTAATGGATTAATCGTTTTTGACGAAGCTTATATTGACTTTTCAAAAAGTGAAAGTTGGCTTTCAAAAATTAAAAAATATCCGAATTTAGTAATTACCCAAACCTTTTCAAAAGCATATGGTATGGCAGGAATTCGAGTAGGAATTTTATATGCTTCAGCTGCAATTATTGCAATTCTAAACAAGATAAAACCTCCTTATAATATTAATGTATTGTCCCAGGAAAAAGCTTTGGAAAGGATTATAGATATTGATAAATATAACATTGAAATTCAAACTATTTTAGACAATAAAAAAATTTTAGTAGAGCAATTATCTGAAATTAAATATATTGAAAAAATATTTCCATCGGATGCTAATTTCGTATTAATCAAAGTTGATGACGCTTCAAAAAGATACCATCAACTTATCGATTTTGGAATTGTTATTCGAAATCGAACAACCCAATTGTTATGTGAAAATTGTTTGAGAATTACAATTGGAACAAAATCTGAAAACGAAAAATTAATTAACGTATTACGAACTTTATAATGGCAAAAAAAATATTATTTATCGACAGAGACGGCACAATAGTTCTTGAACCAGATAATTATCAATTGGATAGTTTAGAAAAATTGGAATTTTATCCTAATGTATTTCAATATTTAGGTAAAATCGCCAGGGAAATGGATTTTGAGTTGATTTTAGTCACCAATCAAGATGGATTAGGAACGAATAGTTTTCCTGAAAATGACTTTTGGCCTACCCAAAATTTCATATTAAAAGCATTCGAAAATGAAGGTGTAGTATTCAATGAAATTTTTATTGATAGAAGTTTGCCCGAAGAAAATTCGCCAAATAGAAAACCCCGAACAGGAATGTTAACAAAATACATAGGTAATTCTGAATATGATTTGGATAGTTCTATTGTAATTGGTGATCGGATTACAGATATTGAATTGGCTAAAAATTTAGGTTGTAAAGCTATTTTTATAAATAAAAATGAAAATTTAGGCAGTCAAGAATCTAAATTTAGTTTTGAAGAAATGAAAAGAATTATTTCATTAGAAACGATTTCTTGGAAAGCCATTTATGAGTATTTAAAGTTAGAAAACAGAACTTCTGAAATTTACAGAAAAACAAATGAAACTGCTATATTCATCAAAATTGATTTAGACGGAACAGGAAAAAGTACAATTGATACAGGCATTGCTTTTTTTGACCACATGTTAGATCAAATCGCACGACACGGACAAATTGATTTAGAAATAAACGTAAAAGGTGACTTGCAAGTAGATGAGCATCACACTATTGAAGATACTGCAATCGCTTTAGGCGAAGTTTTTTCAAAGGCTTTAGGTTCTAAATTAGGAATCGAACGATACGGATTTTGTTTGCCAATGGACGATTGTTTGGCGCAAGTAGCATTGGATTTTGGAGGTAGAAATTGGTTGGTTTGGGATGCCGATTTCAAAAGAGAAAAAATTGGTGAAATGCCAACAGAAATGTTTTTGCATTTTTTCAAGTCATTTTCTGATGGCGCAAAGGCAAATATTAATATTAAAGCCGAAGGAATTAACGAGCATCATAAAATTGAAGCCATCTTTAAAGCATTTGCAAAAGCAATAAAAGCTGCAGTAAAAAGGGATACCGAAAAAATGATTTTGCCGTCTACAAAAGGAATGCTTTAAAGTTTATGGTTGTTGGTTGCAACCAACAACCGACAACTAACAACTAATAAAAAAATGAAAATTGTTATTATAAATTCCGGGGCTGGAAATATTCAAAGCATTATGTTTGCCATCGAAAGGTTGGGATTCAAAGCGATTTTAAGCAATAATCCAGATGAAATTCTATCAGCAGATAAAGTTATTTTTCCAGGAGTTGGTGAAGCAAGTTCGGCTATGAAGAAATTAAAAGAAAGCGGTTTGGACAAATTGATTCCGCAATTAAAACAGCCCGTTTTGGGAATTTGTCTGGGAATGCAATTAATGTGTAATTTTTCTGAAGAAGGAAATACTGAAGGATTAGGAATATTTGATGTCAACGTAGTAAAATTTTCTCCTAAAGTAAAAGTGCCTCAGATGGGTTGGAATACCATTTATAATTTAAAATCGGGGTTGTTTAATGGTATTTCAGAAAATGAATTTATGTATTTAGTTCATAGTTATTATGTTCCAAAATCTGAAAATTCAATTGCAACTACAAATTACGAAGTTGATTTTTCATCTGCTTTACAAAAAAATAATTTTTATGGGGTTCAATTTCATCCAGAGAAAAGCGGAAAATTCGGTGAGCAGATTTTAAATAATTTTTTAAAAATACAGATAAAATGAGAATTATTCCTGCAATAGATATAATTGATGGTAAGTGTGTTCGACTTTCAAAAGGGGACTATTCAACAAAAATTATTTACAATGAAAATCCTTTAGAAGTAGCTAAATCATTTGAAAATCACGGAATTGAATATTTGCATTTGGTTGATTTAGACGGTGCAAAATCAAGTGAAATTGTAAATTATAAAATAATTGAACAAATTGCTGCTAAAACAAATTTAAAAATTGATTTTGGAGGGGGTTTAAAATCGGATAAAGATGTTAAAATTGCTATTGAATCGGGCGCAAGCCAAATTACGGGTGGAAGTATTGCAATTAAAAACAGTGAATTATTTGAAAAATGGATTTCATATTATGGTTCAGAAAAAGTGATACTTGGCGCTGATGCTTTAAATGAAAAAGTTGCAGTTTCAGGGTGGTTAGAAAATTCAAATTTGGATTTAATACCTTTCATAAAAAACTATCAAAGTAAAGGAATTCAATATGTTATTTGTACAGATATTTCTAAAGATGGGATGCTTGAAGGACCAAGTTTTGAACTTTATAGTAGAATTTTATCTGAAATCCCTAATATTAAATTAATAGCTTCTGGAGGAATTTCAACATTTGAAGAACTTCCAAAACTTGCAGAAATGGGTTGTGAAGGAACGATTATTGGAAAGGCAATTTATGAAGGTCGAATAACATTAAAACAAATTGAAAATTATATTTTAAATGCTAATTAGAAGGTAAAATGCTTACAAAAAGAATAATTCCCTGTTTGGATATTAAAAACGGTAGAACAGTAAAAGGCATCAATTTTTTAGATTTAAAAGATGCTGGAGATCCAATTGAATTAGCTCAAAAATACTCTGATGAAGGTGCTGATGAACTGGTTTTTTTAGATATTTCTGCAACTGAAGAACGAAGAAAAACATTGGTAGATTTAGTTAGAAAAGTTGCCGCAACAATCAATATTCCATTTACAGTTGGCGGTGGAATTTCATCTGTCAAAGATGTGGAACTGCTGCTAAATAATGGTGCTGATAAAATTGCAATCAATTCTTCAGCAGTTAAAAATCCAAATTTAATTAATGAATTAGCATTGAATTTTGGTAGTCAATGCATCGTTGTAGCTATCGATGCAAAACAAATTGAAGGCGTATGGAAAGTTCATCTTGTTGGTGGGAAAGTCCCGACTGAGTTGGATTTATTTGAATGGGCAAAAGAAGTAGAATTGCGTGGTGCAGGAGAAATACTATTCACTTCTATGAACAATGATGGTGCTAAAAATGGTTTTGCTAATGATGCTTTGGAACGATTATCAAAAACAGTAAATATCCCAATAATAGCTTCTGGAGGTGCTGGTTCTGTTCAACATTTTATAGATGTATTCGAAATTGGAAAAGCTGATGCCGCGCTTGCAGCAAGTGTTTTTCATTATCAAGAGATAGAAATTAGGGATTTAAAAACAGTATTAAAAAACAATTCAATACCAATACGATTATGATTATAGATTTTACAAAAAGCAATGACGGATTGCTTCCCGCAATTATTCAAGATAGTGAAACAAAAAATGTTTTGATGCTTGGTTATATGAATTTAGAAGCTTATGAAAAAACTTTATTAACAAATAAGGTCACGTTTTTCAGTCGTTCTAAGAATAGGTTATGGACAAAAGGCGAGGAAAGTGGTAATTTTCTGAAGCTTATAGAAATCAAGATTGATTGCGATAATGATACTTTTTTAATTCAAGTACAACCCGAAGGACCTACATGTCACA
>CAMCDQ010000001.1 GCA_945873505.1 Chitinophaga pinensis | reverse complement strand
AACGGAAAAACAAATACTCAAAAAATCATTATAAAATAAGTAACTATGAAAACTAAATTCACCAAAATATTCTATTCCTTCGTATTTATTTTAACAATGAATAGTTTGTGCGCTCAAGAACCATTTGAACCCGACACAACAGATACACTCCCAATAAACGATTACCTCATTCCAATGCTGGTTATTGGAATCGCAATTGGCTTTCACTTATTAAGAAAGAGAACTGCAATAGTAAAATAGTTTACACTATTAAAATCAAAACCACGCAACTTGCGTGGTTTTTTTTAGTATATTAAATATCTATAGCCCCCATTTTATCTTTTTAAAAATAGTAAACATCTGAATCATTACATTTTAATATTAAATCATAAATTCAATAGGAATACTTATTACAAAAAATCTTCAAACTCATTTAGTATTTTTTTTCGATTTGACACTTGCTATCGAAAATAGAAAACATACAATCTAGAATAAAAATCAAATCACTAATTTTAAAACGAATAGAAATTATATTGTTCAAAATAAATTTACAAATATGAACAAACATTGTACAATTTTACCCCTACTTTAGTATTAAATGAAAAATTTAAAATGATAATTTTGAAATATTATTTAAACAACTGATTTGTTTTTCGGAAAAAAATTAGTCACTATATAATTTACACTATTATTTAAACCATTTATAACAATTAAAAAAACAATTATGAAAAAATCATTACTTAACTACAAAACTTTAAATTACGCATTCTTATTGTTTTTGCTGTGTGCAAATTCAATATATAGTCAAACAATTTTAACTGAAACATTTGGAACAACGGCTGTTCCTGCCGCAAGTAATTATAGTGGAGGAACTTCAATACCAACCGTTAGTTACACAACTAATGCAACAGGTTATACTTCCGTAGCTACAGACGCCAACAATACTGGTTTATTGAATTTTATTTCCACTGGGACAGTAAAAAGAGTTAGTGTAGCTGGTGCATTACCAACAGGAACTGGATTAACTGAATTAAATGGTGTGCTTCATTCAAACACGAATCTTATAAGTTGGACTTTTAATATGAAAGCTTCAAGGTTATCTACTAACACATTTTCATCATCATCTGGTTATCCTGAAAATAAATATTTTAGCGCAGTTGTTTTGTGTGCTACTAATCAAAGTTTACTATCCAATAGCACAACTCCTGGAACTGGATATGCGGTTACCGTTCAAAAAAGTACCAATAACAGCATTTCTGGAAAAGCTAGTATTAATTTGATTAAATTTTCTAATGGTATAGGCGATGTAGTGCTTGAATCTTCCGTAGTTACCAGATTAATTGAATCTCCTGAATTAGTTCAAATCCCAACTTCAGTAACTACATCAAATAATTTAAGTATTAAAGTTACCTATAACCCTACAATCGATGTTTGGGAGCTTTTTTATCGTGAAGATCCAATTACACCAACGCCAATTGGCTTTGTAGATCCAACTTCTGGAACTTTAACTTTAGGAGGATCAGCAACAGATGTGCCAACTTCAACAGCAATGACTCATTTTGGATATGCAGTCGGTTTGCAAGCGAGTCTAAGTGCTCAAAATTCTTATCAATTTGATAATTTCAAAATAGGTCTTAGTACTCCACCAGCATACACTCCCCCTCCAACTACTGAAAAAAGACAAGCTTTTAACAGTACTCCTACTCCAACTGTAGCCAATTTAGTTGTAACAGGAACTGACGTTAAATGCTATGATGCACTAACTGGAGGTACTCTTTTATCACCATCAACTCCATTAAGCTATACTACCTATTATGTGTCTCAAACTGTAAGTGGAACAGAAAGCACTAGAGTTGCAACACAAGTATTTGTTGGAGATACAACTTTAAAAACACTACCATTTTATGAGGGTTTTGCCAATTATACTATTGGTGATAAATTAATATTAATGAACAATGGTGCTTCAAGCGCTTTACCTGCAAACCAAGGTACAGGTTTAGGCTCTTGGACTATTACACCAAGCTCCAATGTGTCAGATGACGTAACCATTGTAGCTTCGCCAACATGGGCAAATACACTTGTTCCTACTGCAACTGGGAATGCAATAACATTTGTAGGATCTGGAATTGACCCAGAATTGAAGTTTACAAATACAACAAGCGGTAGTTTGTATTCTTCATTTCTTTTTACTGCAGCAGACGCTACTTCAATAAAAACTGCACAAGTTGCTGCTGACGAAATAGCCTTAGCAGCAGGTTTGCCAACTCCTGTAACCCTTCCGGCTGGTATTGATGCGGCTAAATCAACACCAACAGGTATTTATAGTTTTTCAACAGAGAATGTTGTAGAAGGTGTTGCAACAACTGAATATTCTGCTGATGTAATGTTTAGAAAAGTTTTTGGAACTACTTCTAAATTCAACATCGGATTATCAAAATCAAATAATAGTGCAGAGTGTGTGTGGAGCCCTGTAGATTACGATTTTGGCACACAATATTTAATTGTTATTAGTTATGAAAATATTGGGAATGCAGATGCATTACAACAAGTAGCTAATTTATGGATTGATCCAACTACAAATACAACTCCATTACCATCTCCTACTTTAACACAAAATAATCCAACAACTTCAGTATCTAGAAATAATATTGATAGAATTAAAATATTGCAAGCTGCATCAGCTTCAACCCCAACACTGATTATTGACGAAATTAGAGTAGCAAACAACTGGGGACAAGCTTTAGGAGGTGCGGCAACTTTAGGTTTAGTAAACAATTCAATTTCAAAACTATCTATTTATCCAAATCCTGTTACTAATGGGGAGTTATTTATTTCTTCTACATCTAATTTAGAAAAAGAGGTTATAATCTATACTACCCTAGGTCAAAAAGTTCTTCAAGACAAAACGGTTTCTGAAGCAATCAATGTTTCTACTTTAACACCAGGAACTTACTTTGTAAAAATTACGGAAGCTGGCTTAACTACAACTAAAAAATTAATAATTAAATAATTATATTTTTAATTCAAATGAAAATGCGGTATTTTAAAGATATCGCATTTTTGTTTTTTAAATTATCAAAATGAAAATTCCATTTGCATTTCTTATTCCATTATTGCCATTTTTTAGCTTTTCTCAAGTCGTATTAAAGTCAGACGGACCTGGAAATACTTATGAGTTAATTAATTCCGTATTGGCGCCAGGATATGAAGCTGTAGAACATCCTGAATGTAATCATAGCGCCTTTGGAAGACATATAGCAGAAGTTTGGGATGAAGATTTAAAAGAAAATGTATTCGAATTTTATTCCCATGTAACTCCTGATAACGATAGATGTGAAAAATGGGACAGACAACGTGTTGAAATAAAAACTTATGAACCTTCTCCAGCAAATTTGATAGGAATTTTAGGGGAAACCGTAACTTATAAATGGAAATTTAGATTACCAAAAGGGTTTCAACCCTCAAGCAGTTTTACCCATTTGCATCAAATAAAAGCCGTTGGTGGTTCACAAGATTTACCGATATTTACAATTACAGCTAGAAAAGCAAAGGTAAATCAGCTACTAGTAATTCATAATAATGAAAATACTATTGCTACTGCTGACCTTTCGGAATTTGAAGGAACTTGGGTTGAAATCACAGAAAAAATTAAAATTGGTGCAAATGGCACCTACTCTATTTTAATCAAAAAAATCAAAAACGGGAAGGAATTACTTTCGTTTAAAAGTGATAACATCATGACTATTAGAGCCGATAATGACTTTATTAGACCAAAATGGGGAATCTACAGAAGTTTGAAAAAAGCGGAAGATTTAAGAGATGAAGCGGTTCGATTTAATGACTTTTCGATTAAAGAAGGTGAATAATTCATTAAGAAATAATATAATAGTAGTCGTATTTGCCTTTATATGTCTAATCCAAGCTTCGTTTTCACAAGTCACATTAGATGCAAACGGACCTGGAAATACCTACGAACTAATTACCAGTGTTTTTGCACCAGGAAATGGAGTGAGTGCAGTTGAAGCACCTGATTTATATCATCCTTGGGCATCAGGAAGACACATTGCAGAAGTTTTTGATACCGAATTGAATCAATATGTATTCGAGTTTTATTCACATGCTTTATTAGATAACGAACCCGTTGATCCTACATTAACCGATCGGCAACGAGTTGAAATTAAAACCTATGCCGCTTCTCCAGCTAATTTAAAAGGAACTGTTGGAGAAAATATTATTTACAAATGGAGTTTTAAATTACCTGTTGGTTTTCAACCTTCGTCAAATTTCACACATATCCATCAAATAAAAGCGGTGGATGGCGATGATAGTAGCCCTATTTTTACATTAACTCCTAGATTAGGAACGCCAAATAAATTAGAATTGATTTATGTTGCCAATGCATCTTCTGGAACAGACAAAATAAGTATTGTTAACTTATTGCCATTTGAAGGAAATTGGATTGATGCAGAAGAAAAGATAAATGTAGGAAGTTCAGGAACCTATTCTATAACGCTAAAAAAACACAGCGACGGAACTGTTTTGTTGTCTTATAGTAATTCTAATATTGCAACTATTCGTCCTGACAATACTTTTATTCGTCCAAAATGGGGAATATATCGTAGTTTAAATGATGTTGCAAACTTGCGTGATGAAGCCGTTCGTTTTTCAAGTTTTAGTATTCAAGAAGTAGCGAATTTGGGTGTAAATACTAATAATTTAGAGGATAATACTATTTCAATATCGAATCCTTTTGATAATAATATAGAATTGTCAGATGCTATTTTAAAAAAATACAACACACTCCAACTTTTTGATATTTCAGGTAAAAAACTTTTAGAATTAAATAGTTTGACAGCTAATATTGAAGTGTCGAAGTTAAAATCAGGATTGTATATTATCCAATTTTATAGTGATGAAAATAAATCAAAACCTATTAAAATAATTAAAAAATAAAATTATGAAAAAATTCATAGTAGCATTTCTAACTTTTTTCTTACTAATTTGTACTACTGCAACTTTTGCTAAAATAAAACTACCAAGTATTATTTCGTCAAATATGGTACTGCAACGAAATACTTCTGTGAAAATTTGGGGATGGGCAACTCCAGGCGAAAAAATCACAGTTAGAACCAGTTGGTTTTTAGAAACATTGAAAATTACAACTCCCGAAAATGGTCGTTGGGAAATTGCAGTGAAAACCACTTTGAGTAAAGAATCTCAATCCATTCAACTTAAAAGTAATGAATCAAATATCAACTTAGAGAATATAGTATTTGGGGAAGTTTGGATTTGTTCTGGTCAATCCAATATGAGAATGCCTTTAAAAGGATATACCGGACAACCAACATTTGGTGGGAATTTGGCCGTTGCGACTTCAAAAAACGATAATTTACGATTGTTTTCAATTTCTGAAAATGGTTCTCCAACGCCATTAGATTCTGTAAGTAAATTTAAAAAATGGAATACAGCATCGCCAGAAACAGTTAAGGATTTCAGTGCTGTTGCCTATTTTTATGGAAAACAATTACAAGAAATTTTAGACGTTCCTGTTGGTTTAATAATGACTTCTTGGGGAGGAACACGCATTCAGCCTTGGATGAGTAAAGAAGCCGTTACGCCTTTTTTAGATGTCAATAAAGTAAAAAAAGACACCACCGAAAAGTACAAAAGAATTCCTTCGGCGATTTTTAATGCGATGATACATCCAATTACTTCTTACACAATTAAAGGAGCAATTTGGTATCAAGGAGAAACGAATCGTGACGAACCAAAATTATACCAAAAATTGCTTCCTGAAATGGTAAAAGATTGGCGTAAGCAATGGAATATTGGAGATTTTCCGTTCTATTATGTTCAGATTGCACCTAATAAATACATCGATAAAAGCAATTCTCAATACCAAAGAGAAGCGCAGTTAAAAGCTTCTGAAGTAATTTCAAACTCTGGAATGGCGGTACTTTCAGATGTTGGATCAACCCAAACAATTCATCCGCCAAGAAAAAAGGAAGTCGCTGAACGCTTATTATTTATTGCTTTAAACAAAACCTACGGAATGAAAGATATTGATTTTATGGGACCTGTTTACAAATCAATGACAGAAAAAGAAGGTGCTTTGTTTTTAAACTTTGACAATGCCGAAACTGGAATATTTTCTTCTGAAACTGAAGTTAGCAATTTTGAAATTGCGGGAGAAGACAAAGTCTTTTTTCCTGCAAAAGCTGAAATTATCAGTCACAAACAAGTAAAAGTTTCTAGCTTGTATGTTAAAGTGCCCGTTGCCGTTCGTTATGGTTGGAACAATTGGTTTGAAGGTACATTATTTGATAATAATATGCTTCCAGCTTCTTCTTTTAGAACAGATGATTGGGAATAGATAACTAAAAATCCCACAAATTTTCACATGATTAAGAGTGAAAATTTGTGGAATCTATTTTGAACTAATTCTCTTGAAATAGACGTTATTTAATTAAAACAACAAAAGGATTATTGATTTTAGTAGCATATTGACCTAAATACTTTTCCCAAGCTTCTTTAGTGGTAAATTCTCCTTGTTTTTTCCAACCGAAACCGGTGTAATAAATAACTTTGTTCTCTTTTACTTTAAGGTTTACATATAAATTACATAAATCTTTTTTTGAAACTACGTATTTTTCATAACTGATTGCCGTATTTTTAGGAAATACAATTCCTGTACCCAACTCAGAATCGTCAATGGGTTGCCAATAATCAATCCAACCTTCATTGAGGTTTCCTTCGGTTTTTCCATCGTTATTATGCAATGTAATTCCTGTTGAAATAGTATTTGTTCCTGAAACTTCAATTTCAAATTTAGATAGAAAACTACCATAATCCAAACTGATGTGTTTCACTTCCGTGATTTTATTTCCAGCGGCATCCCAATCGGCGTAGGTTAAAACAAAACTAGTTCTAAGAGGTCCAGTGGTAATTGTTTTCCAAGAAATGAAGTTTTTAGAATAGTAATACGTAGTATCTATTTTAACCGCAATTCCGCCAATTCCGCGACTATCTCCTACGTGAAAGTTATCCAAACCTTCACCCGTATCTTTGTGATAGGTTCCTGTTCCGTTTGTATATTTTTCGTACCATTTATTCAAAACGGGATATTCCACTCTTTTTAACCAAGCGTCAATACCGCTGGTTAATGTGCCGCCTTTCACTTTGTCTTCTGTCATTTTTTGAGCTACAGGACCATAAGTTCTAAAGGCAACTTTATTGTTTTCCCAAGCATAATCGTCTGTTCTTTCAGGAACAAATCTTGAATAACAATAGGCAATTGGCTCTTTGGTTTTGGTATCATTATTTAATACAAGCTCGTATTTTTTTGATGCTGAAGCTTTGATTTTAGGTTGGAATAAAAGCACATCTGAAATTCCATCACCATTTTCATCCACACATTGAGAAATTAAAAAAGTAGTAGTTCCAACTTCTCTAATACCAAACTTTTCTAATACATTTGAAGATTTTAAACCCAGAGCACTTTTAGATAATTCTACAGTTTCAAATTCTCTATCTATCGTTAATGGATTGGATATGGTGATAATTTTTGACTTTTGAGCAAACGAAAATAAAGTACTCGAAAGCAATAAAACTATTATTCCACTAGTAATTTTTATATTAATTTTCATTTGAAGGTTTTCCAATTGTTGCTAATATTCCGCCATCGACATACAGAATATGTCCGTTTACGAAATCACTCGCTTTAGAAGAAAGAAATATTGCTGCTCCCGATAAATCATCAGGATTTCCCCATTTTGCAGCAGGAGTTCTATTAATAATAAATTCGTTAAACGGATGTCCATCTACTCGAATAGGCTCTGTTTGGGTTGTAGCAAAATATCCTGGTCCAATTCCGTTGACTTGAACATTGTGTTTTGCCCATTCAGTCGCCATGTTTTTGGTAAGCATTTTCAGTCCTCCTTTTGCAGCAGCATAAGCCCCTACTCCATTTCTACCCAATTCACTCATCATAGAACAAATGTTGATTATTTTCCCTTGATGCCTTGAAATCATTCCTTTTGCAACGTGTTTTGAAACAATAAAAGGACTCACTAAATCAATATCTACCACTTCTTTAAAATCGGAAACTTCCATTTCAATTAAAGGAATACGTTTGATAATTCCCGCATTATTAATTAAAATATCGATTGGACCTACTTCAATTTCAATTTTACCGATTGCTTCAATGACTTCACTTTCACTGGCAACATTGAATTTATAACCAAAAGCAGTTATGCCTTCTTTTTTAAATTCCAAAACAGCTTCGTCAATTTTTGGTTGCGATGAATTTCCGTTTATTATAATTGTTGCACCTGCATGTCCTAAACCTTTGGCCATTGCCATTCCAAGTCCGTGTGTACTGCCCGTTACAAGCGCAATTTTTCCTTTGATATCAAATAATGAATTTCCCATTTTATCTTAAATCTGTGATTTTGCAAACATCCATATCTCCGTAATCAAGGTTTTCTCCTGCCATTCCCCAAATAAAAGTATAATTTGAAGTTCCTGCACCAGAATGAATGGACCATGGTGGAGAAATTACCGCTTGGTGGTTGTTCATCCAAATGTGTCGTGTTTCTTGCGGTTGCCCCATAAAATGACATACCGCTTGGTTTTCTGGAATATCTAAATAAAAATACACTTCCATTCTTCTGTCGTGCACATGAGCTGGCATGGTGTTCCAAACACTTCCCGTTTTTAATTCGGTCATTCCCATTTGCAATTGACACGTAGTTACAATTCCGCCAATAATCATTTGGTTTACGGTTCTATGATTGGCGGTTTCCATGGAACCCAATTGTAGTTTATTTGCTTCAGCAAGACCCACTTTTTTATTTGGATAATTGGTATGAGCAGGAGCAGAATTCAAATAAAATTTAGCTGGATTTGAAATGTCATCACTTTTGAAAACTACTTCTTTTGTGCCACTTCCAATATATAATGCATCTTTGAAACCCAATTCATAAACAACGCCATCGGCAATAACTGAACCACTTCCACCAACATTGATAATTCCTAATTCTCTTCTTTCAAGAAAATAACTAGATTTTAAAGGGTCAATGGGTTCTAGAGTTAAGGATTCTAACGGGACAGCTGAACCCGCAATATACCTGTCGTAATGAGAATAAGTAAGATTTACTTTTCCTACTTCCATTAAATTATCAATTAAAAATTCAGCTCTTAATTGTGCTGTATTGTATTCTTTTACGGCTTGCGGACTTGAAGCGTATCTTGTTTCGTAGGATGCGGACATTGTTATTATTTAGTATTTATTGTTTGAAATATTTAGCGACTAAATTAAAAAAAAACAGTGTATAAATATACACTGTTTTTTTGTTAATTAATAACTAGGATTCTGTGGAATTGTTATAAATGAATTCGTGTCAATTTCATATTGAGGAATTGGCAATAAGAAACGATCCACGTTAGCATTTGATTGAAGTTCGGTTAGCGTGACTGGTAAAACATTAAAGCTACTATATATTTTAGAATACATATTTGCAAAATGTTTTTTCATAACATACTCTGCACCTTGTAATTTTAATCCAGGGAAAGGATCTGTTGTTGCTGATAAAGACGACATTGTTGTTGAAAATCTAAGGATGTCAAACCAACGTTGATTTTCAAAAGCAAATTCCCATCTTCTTTCACTTGCCAATGCTTTTTCAAATACAGTTAGAGTTGCAGTTGTTGCCAAAGGAGTTGTAATTCCCGCTCTGGTGCGTATTTGATTTATAATTGTCATACTTGCAGGACTATTACCGTCCGCTTCTGCTTTCATTAATAATACATCTGCATATCGAATAACTGGCCAATCATTTTCGGAGTCATTTGCTAAAACAGTTGGCGAAATATATTTTTTTACATAGTAATTATTACTTCCATACAAACCAATATTAACTCCCCTTCTTAATGCCGATGGGTCGATGTAATTGGTATAAGCTGAATTTGATTTAGTAATTTCTAATACAGGAGTATTATACCCTTTTCCGTCTCCATTTATTATAGCATTTCCACTATTAGTAGGAGCAAATAAGTTAGACAATTGATTTCCCATTCCTAAACCACCACCTTTAAATCGAATAGCAAATAGTATTTCGGAATTCATTTCATTGTTCACAGAGAAAACGCTTTCATAAGTAGGTTGCAAACTATATCCTCCTGAAGTGATAATACTATTAAGCAATGTTGCAGCTTCCGCTTTTCTATTTAATGTTAGATATACTTTTGCTAATAATGCTTTAGCTGCCCAAGCATTGGCATGACCTAAATCAGCTGAATTAGCTACAAAAGCAGCTGTTTTTCCATTGGCAATAGCATTTAACAAATCGGCTTCAATTAATTTATAAATGTCTGCAACAGTAGAACGGTTAATTGTTTTGGCTTGTTCAGCAGTAATTGGTTCGTCAATTAAAAATACACCACCGTACAAACGAACTAAATTAAAATAGTGGTGCGCTCTAATAAAAGAAGCTTCGGCAGCAATACTTTTGCATTGAGCAGCCGTAACATCAATTGTTACAGGTTGATATTCTATAACTCCGGTTGTTGCGTTATAATTTGCACCAGCAACATTCAATACTGTATTGGTATTTCTTATATTATTATAGGTGTTTAACCAATATTTATAAAGCCCTTGGTGTGAAGTAGGAGGGTAAAACTGATCTAAAAACGCTAAATCATGATTTGGAGTTGACGTACTGGTACCACCATCCATTACGGTATTATCACTTCTAAGTTCTGTTAATGACCATTCATCAACTAAAGGATTTTGAAGCCCTTTATAGCAAGCTGTTAAACCTGCTTGTAATTCAGTATAATTAGTATAATAATTATCTGCAATAATATTCGATTCAGAATTTAATTCGATATAATCAGAGCAACCAGACATTGCAACTAATAATACAATACTTAAATATTTGATTGAGTTTTTCATTGTAACTACTTTTTAAATTAAAAATTAATATCGATTCCAAAAACAATTGTTTTGGCAATTGGAAATGCTCCTCTTTGATATCCTGCAACTAAAGCAGAACCGTAAGGTCCTGAAGTAGAGCGACCTTCAGAGTTAATTCCTCTATAGCCGCTAGCAGAACGGAAATATACATTTTGAGCTGAAGAATACAAACGCAAAGAACTTAATCCTATTTTTTTTGCTAAAGAAGTTGGTAATGTATAGCCTAAATTAACTTCTCTAAGCGCGAAATAAGAGGCGTCTTCAACTACGTAATCGGTTAGCATCCAGTTAAAACCAATTTCTTCATAAGGAGTTCTTCCGTCACCAGGGTTTTCGGGGCTAAGCCAACGGTTGGAATTGTAATTTACATTTCTTGATTTAGTTTCGCCATAATTAGGGTCTCCATTTATTAAATCTCCCCCTTGAACACCTTGCCATGTAAAGCTAAAATCAAAAGATTTATAGGTAAAGTTGTTTGTTATTCCCCAAGTAAAATCTGGGTATGGATCTCCAATTATTGTTCTATCATTTGTATTAAGAATTCCATTTCCATCAACATCAACCAATCGTAATCCACCTGGTTTAAAAGCCGATGGTAAATTGGATGTCAATCCAGAAGCATCTATTTGAGCTTGAGAAGTCCAAATTCCATCTGTTTTGTATCCAAAAAATTGTACTAAAGGACCTCCAACAACGCTTTTATAAATTTCATTTCTTTCACCATAATTAAGCAAATACGCTTCATTACCTAATTCTTTAATTTTATTTTCGGTATGAGCTAAATTGGAAGAAGTTGACCATTTAAAATTTCTAGTTTTAACATTTGTAGTTGCTAATTCTAATTCAAAACCTTTGTTTTTAAGACTCCCTATATTATTCCAAGATAGAGGTACTCCAGAAAAAGCCATTGTAGCTTGTTGTAAAAGCAACTTATCGGTAACTGAAGTATAATAATCTACTGACAAACTAATTCTATTGTTCAATAATGCTAAATCAAGACCAAAATTAGTTTGAGTAGTACTTTCCCAAGTAATATCTTCATTCGCATTTATGTTAGAATTTCCCGCTTGACCTGAAGTGGGAGTTCCTGTGCCTGCACCAAAAGAATAATTTGCAGATGACAACAAATTTTGATACCCATAATTCAAAATTCTATTGTTTCCAGAAATACCGTAACTTGCTCTAAAAGCTAATTTATTAAGCCAATCAACTTTGCTTAAAAATGGTTCTTTATTAGCAATCCATCCTACAGAAGCCGCTGGAAAACTTCCCCATTTTTTTCCTGGTCCAAAATAAGAGCTGCCATCGGCACGAAAACTTGCAGAAAGGAGGTATTTATTTTCAATAACATAATTTACCCTTCCTAAATAGGATAACAACCCTACTTGATTTTTAGAACCAAAAGTTCCTGACTTATCAATAAAAAGAGCATTATTTAAAGTTGTTACAGTATCACTTGGATAATCTAATCCAGTTGTTTGGGTATTGGTACTTTTGGTTTGTTGCGCCGTGTATCCAACTAAAAGTTCTAGGGAATTATTTTCATCTAATTCTTTTTTATAATTCAACGTGTTTTCAGTTAACAAATCAATATACGTATTATCAAAGTAAATCCCTTTGTTTACAATACCGTCACCGTCAGCATTCCTGTTAGACCAATCCAACTTAGTATCATATTTCATATACACCGTATTCATTGTTTTGAAATCTAATCCAGGAAGTAAATTGATATTTAACGAAGCGCCACTTTGCAATCCATATGATTTTGCATTAATATCATGACTTAATAAAGAAGCCATTGGATTATTTTGAGCAGAATTTGAAGGAGAGCCAGTTGCAGGCGTAAAAGTTGTTCCGTCTGGCAAAATCAATTGTGTCCCGTCAGGATAAGTTCCATTATACGTTAATCCAATAAAATGTCTAGGATGTGCATAATCGCCTGATTGAATACTTGCCCACTGCGGATTTTGATTAACAAAAGCTGCTGTTAATGCATTGTGTTGGTAGGGAAGCCATGTTGGATAACGCCAAAAATTAGTTAGGTTTTCAGATGGTGATTCTTTTGCAGCATAAGATGGGTTAATATTCACAGATAATTTTACCTTTTTACTTAAATCAATATCAAATTTGGTTCTGAAATTTAATTTTTGGAAATTACTCTTCAACATAATACCTTGATCCCCTTGATATCCTCCAGAAACATAATACTTTAAACTTTTTGTTCCACCAGTAGCACTAAATTGAATGTTTTTGAATTCAGCAGTACGTAATACTTCATCTTGATAGTTATATCCTTTTCCTCCAAGCATTGTTTGTTCTACTATGTAAGCTGCAAGCAGGTTATTCACTTTTGTAGCGCTACCTTGATAATAAATATTTAAAGCATTTGGATTGATTAAACCTTCAGCTTGAATTGCTGGATCGGTATTTCTAATCGCCTGTTCTCTGTAAAGCAACTCAGTATATTCAGATGTTGATAAAAGATCATATTTTTCATACGCACTTTTAAATCCAGTACTGTATTTGAATGAATATCTTGCCTTATCTGCTTTCCCGCTTTTAGTGGTAATTAAGATAACTCCACTTGCTCCACGAGAACCGTAAATTGCAGCAGATGCGGCATCTTTCAAAACCTCAACAGAAGCAACATCAGCCATATTAATCGTCCCTAAACCGTCTGGAATTGGTTGCCCATCAACAACAACTAAAGGACTTGCTCCAGCATTTATAGAACTAATTCCACGAACTGTAATTTTAGCGTCGGCACCCGCTTCAGAAGAAATATTCTGAACTTGAACACCTGCAATTTTTCCTTGCAATGCTTGGTCAAGTCTTGAAACCGCGATTTCATCCAATTTCTCATTTTTATATTTGGAAATTGATCCCGTTACATTAGATCTTTTTTGAGTTCCATAACCGATAACGACAACTTCGTCCAATTCACTTTTGGACTCAAGTAAAGTTATGTTTATCTCTTTGTTTTTTCCAACAACTACAACTTGCGGTGCAAATCCTAAGTATGAAAATCGCAAAATTGATTTTGCATTTTTGACCTCAATGGTATATTTTCCATCTAAATCTGTTGCGATGTCTTTATCTTCAAATGTAACTGTAACACCGGGAATAGGAACACCTTGATTATCAACAACTGTACCTGATACTTTCTTAGTATCACCTTGGCTGTAAATAATTGAAGTAAAAATTAGTAAAAAAAATAATAGTGGTTTTTTCATAATTTGGGTTAATTAATTTGGTTTCTGTTTGTTAATTATCATAAAGTAATGTTATGAAGCAAAAATTATGATAATGTAAAAATAAAGGTTATAGGTTTGATGAAAATCCGTTAATGGTATAAAAATTGTCCATATTGTATTTATTAATTTACTTTTTTTAAGTTTTCATAAAAAAAAGGAAAGTTTGTAAAGTTATATGTATTTGTCAAATAATCATTTATAGTGAAGTGATTAAAAAATATAAGTACTTCCAATTAATTTTACCAATAAAAAAAGGCATACTTTCGAATGCCTTTTTTATTACTATTTCAGTTAGATTTAAATATCTTACTCGGATTACTCTTTAACTTTATCCTTTTTCTTATTTACATTACTTCCATGTCTTCCACTACCATCTGCATTGTCTAAAATGCCTTTTTCAGGACTTAATGTTTTTAAAGCTGTTTGCAAACGAGAATAGGCCGCACTGGCTTCTTTGTTATCAATGTAATTAGAAACTAACTTCTCTTCAAAAGGCGCATTGCTCATGTCAAAAAGTTCTCCTTCTCTATTTAGTTTCCACTTGGCTTCACGAACATACCATTTGTTTCCTAATTCAATGAAAATCCATTCTCTCGGATTTCCTTTCTTTCCCATTAATTGAGGCAAGAAACTATGTCCATCAATTACTTTATTAGTTGGTAATTTTGCCCCAGTCAAATCTGCAAACGTAGGTAAAATATCGCTAGAATCAATTAACAAATCATCTACTTTTCCCGCCTCAATAACTCCTGGCCAATTGGCAATTGTAGGAACTAAACTCCCACATTCTAGCATGCTTCCTTTTTTACCAGAAAGTGCTTTCCCTCCTATTGAACCTCTTTCTGAGTAAATACTTGCTGTTCCATTATCGCCCATAAAAACGATTAGGGTATTTTTTCTTAATTTTAAATCATCCAATGTGCTTAATAATTTCCCTACCAATTTATCCATATAGGCTATATTGTCCGAATACAAATCACTGCCTGGTTTACTATCGGGCGTGCGCTGAATTAATGAGTGTACATGAACCATAGAATAATACAAAAAGAAAGGTTTGTCTTTATTTGTAGTTATAAAATCAACCAAATGCTTGTGCATTAAATCGGGCATATAGGTTAGAGTATCCATCTTTTTATTAACCCCATTTTCAATATAATTTTCTGATTTCTTTTTTTCGGTTGCCCAATAATCGCCACTTCCTTGAAAGGTAATATAATCATCAAAACCAAAATCTTTAGGCGTCAACCCAAATTGGCTCCATTTCCCTACCATTGAAGTTGAATATCCTTCTGGTTTTAATACAGATGGAATCAAAACTTCATTTTCTGGTTTTATTTGTCCAACCATATCTTGATTAACGGCGCCTGTTCTAAAAGCATAACGACCAGTCAAAATCATCGCTCTTGAAGGACCGCAAAGTGGCGCAGTATATCCATGAGTAAACCGAATTCCCTCTTTTGCTAATTTATCTATAATCGGCGTTTTATTGTTGTCCGAACCATAGCAGCTTAAATCTCCAATGCCTAAATCATCGGCAAGAATGTAAATTATATTCGGTTTTGAAGTGCTATTTTTAACTTTTTTACTTTGAGCAGAAACATTGATAATAGCTGAAAACGCGAAAAATACAAGTGTAAAACGTAATTTATTCATGATTCTAATTTTATATTAATAGGTTAATTCAATACTATCCGATTGGTAGGTTTTTAGGTCTGTTTTTTTTGCCAATGCTTCATATTCAGGATTTGAATATTTTTTGGCAGCAAATTTCAATATTTTAATAGTTTCTCCATAACTAATTTTTTGGATTTGCTCATATTCCCATTGTTTTTCATTTTTCAAATAAGGAATAATCCAATCCAACGCATTTCTCATGTTTTTACCTTCGCTAATTTGATGGTTCCAAAGTTGGATATTAGTATTTTCAGCTAATTTTGCAATTAAAAAATAACCGAATAAATTCATATTTACATAACTCCAAGATTTAGTTCGAGCCAATTCGAATGGTTGAGTTCCATCCGATTTCATTTGGCTTTCCATTCTGTTTTTGAAGATTTCAATTTCATTTAATGCAATTTCTGGTCGTTCAGAAAAAAGTGAAAAGGCGATAATTTGTTCGCTATAAAAAGTACCATGATTGTTGTTCGAATCTGCTTCGTCTTTCCCTATTGGGCTTTCCAACATCCAGGTTAAATAATCTGAAAACCATTTTTTTAAAGCTTCATGTTCTACTTTAGTCCAATCTGGCGTTTCTTGAATTAAAACAGCTGCGTCAATAACACGATATGCATCGCGTGTTTCAATAATTCCTGTGCCACGACCTGTATTTATTCCAGGAATTCCTTGTCCAAAATTTAGATTTGGATTTTGACGTGTTTTCTCATCCAAAAACCAAGTTTTAATTAATTTCGATGCAAAATTTGCGTATTTATTTTCATGTGAAAAATAGTACGCTAAAGCTAATGTTAATGAGGCATCTTCAACTTTATCTAATTCTTGAGAATCGGAAATGTCGTAATATGTTGGATTACGAAGTCCGTCTTTTTTGATATACGGCAATCCGTCTGGTTTCGTTGGATCTGGCCACCAATAAGGTCCTGTACTCATATAATCGTGTTTGTCACCACTCGGAGGCATTTGCTTTTTATCCATTACTGAATATACATTTGCTTCTTCGAGAATTTTATCTGCTTTTTTCAAAAGTGATTGTAGCGCTCTAACTTTATCAGCGTCATTGGCAACAATTAAATCGTAATTTTTTTGCAAGTCTTTTCCATCGATAGCGAGTGTCTTTGGAAAACTACTTGCTACTTCTGTTTTAATTTGTGCCGAAACACAATTTATAATTGAAAGTACAAAAAGTAACGATAGGTATTTTATTGGTTTAATCATTTTGAAATTATAAGTGTTAAATGTAATTAATTGTAAGTTACTAATCTCCAGAAGTTTTCCAATCTAAAGTATCTCCTTTTAATCTTCGTAATGCTTCGGCTTCTGTTTTAATCCCTTTATCTCCTTGATCCAACATCCATTTTTTTAATTCAGAAACCAATTTAATTTTCACTGACGCAAGTGCTTTGTCATCTGCTAAGTTATCCAATTCATAAACATCTTTTTTGATATTGTACAATTCATATTCTGGTCTGTTTCTATACAGTTTGGCATGTTCAGCTTGTTTTGGAGTTGTATTTTTTGCTTTCAACCAACTGTTGTACAATTTATTTTTTGGTTGTGAACCAGAACTTAAAAAAGGTTCGTTGAATTGCAAATTCCAAATCAACTTGTAATTATGATCTTGAATAGAACGAACAGGATAATTATCGGAACCATTTTTTATACCTCTTGTGGTATGAACGCCATAAACATAGTCACGAACTTCTTTTGGTTTTCCATTCAAAGTAGCATAAAAACTCTTTCCGTCCAGTTTCATAGTTTCTTCTTTATTTCCTCTTAATGTTTCTGGATTTCGTCCTGCAGACTCAAAAAGTGTTGGAACAACATCAATATATTGTGCTAAAATATCTGTTCTTGTGTCGGGTTTGATGACTTTCGGCCAACGCGCTATAAATGCTGCTTTCAAACCCATATTGTAGCAGGTCCATTTTGCAAAAGGCATTGAACTTCCATGTTCGCTTGCAAAAAGAAACAAGGTATTGTCTTTGTTTTTCTGTTTTTCAACAATTTTAGTACACGTTCCCACAAGGCTATCCATATAAGTAATTTCAGCATAGTATTTAACCAAGTTCTCTCTGGTATCTTGAGTGTCAACCATATAAGGAGCAACTGAAATTTTGCTTGCATCATATTGTTTTACATCGCCTCTGTTCCAAGGACCATGCGGCTGATTTGAAGCAACAATCAATAAATACGGTTTTGAAGTGTCTTTATTTATCCATTTTTCAGCATCTGCTAATTCAACGTCTGGTCCTTTTCCATTGTCGCTATTTCTTCCTCCTAAATATTCAAAAGGGAAATTGGCCATTGGTGCATAATGTTGTTTTCCAATCAAAGCCACACGATATCCAATTTTTTTGAAATGCTGAACAACAGAAACAATGTTGTCATATACCTGCGCATGATTTGGATAACTTCCATTTTTTACTGGAAACAAACCTGTATATAAACTCTGACGCGTTGGTCCACACATCGCAGTAGCGTTATTCATATTGTCAAATGTCAAACCTTCTTTTGCCAATTTAGCTAAATTGGGAGTGTAAACGTCTTTATTTCCATACGGTTCACAATCAATTGAAGTCATATCATCGGCAATAAATAACAAAATATCAGGTTTTGATGCAGTTACTTTACTCTTAGTATTTTTTAATACAATTCCATGTTTTGTCAAAGAAGCTACAACTGGTTTTTTAGCACCTAATTTTTCAGTTAAAGCAGTTGCTAAATCAGTTTTTGAGGTATTCGTATTTATCGTTTTTGAATTTTTTACTAACTTACTTTTTTCGAAATTAGAATTCGAAAGCTGAAAAGAGGAAGCTGTAATTATTACTAAACTTGCGAAGCCAATTAGCAATAGCGATTTATTTTTCATGTTGAATTATTTAATCTTTGTTATTTATTTGTTGCTTTATTCGTTGAATTTTCCCAAACCTTAAAATTTCTATAGGCAAAATGCGTCCATTGCATTTGTCGGAATCCAATTTTCCCCTCTTCTAAGATTTTACCATATTTTACGCCATCGTCAGTCCAATCAATAACTTTTCTTTCGTCAATATAAAGTATAATTTTATTTTCATTTTTGACTAATTTCAATTTATGAATCGCTGTCGATTGAACAGGAATACCTATTTCACCTGTTTGCACTAAATTGAAACCCTTGTTTTTTCTCAAATTAGCGGTTTCCCGATTTGGGTTGTCCCGACCATTTGCATAATAGGAAATATGATAATCGTTCATCGCTCCTTTTGTATAATCAGTAAATATTCCTGTTGTTCTTTTTGGCATCGAAGAGTCAAATATGCTTTCCCCTTTCAACCCTTTAGCACAGAAAAAAACAATGCATAAACCTGCGTCAATTTCCTGGTTTTGCGCTTCCCATTCGGCTATGAAATTCCCAGGGAAATCTTTTGGACACCAAAAAACGTGATGTCCTTCTTCATTTGGAGAATACATATGCATCCAATTATTCTTGAATTCAATTTTTGCTGGACCTTCTAAAATCCAATCGTTTACCTTTTCTGAAGTCGCCAAAGAATTACTGTAAAGCAATTTGCCTTTGGTGAACTCTTGAGCAAAACTTTTGAAAGTTATCAAAAGTAAAATTGCAAAAAACGCTTTATGTACTGGATTTCTCATTATCTAATTTAATGCTCAATTTTATATTCAATGACAATATTAAACAATGGAATTTTACTGAGATTTTTGGTTACATGAACCATAGGTTCAGCAAATTTAACTGTATTGGCAACTTGAATTCCGGTTCCGGGTTTTCCATTTGGAGCGTTTCGAGGATCTGTCAATTGTACTTGATTCAACCGAACCACCACTCTTTGTGCATGACTGTGCAAATCTCGTGTATCTCCTGGATTTAGTCTTTCTTCAAAAACTCGGAATTCAGCGTCTTCATAAATTACTACGTTTTTTGTTGGTTCAACCCATTCACTTGGTTTTGTCAAAGGCGGATGGTTCTTTTTTAAAGCGATTTCAAAATAAGAACCTTTCGGCAAATCATAAGATTCATTTTCAAGAAAAACAGCAATTTCACCCCTTTTAATCTTTATTGTACCACGATTACTTTTAAATTTGATTTTATCTAAAGCAACAATAATCCGTGTTCCAAAATTTGTTGTATTTGCTAAAGTACAAGCCGCTCCATCTCGAAGCACTTTCATATAAGCATTATCTATTGCAACAGAATCTTTATTTGCAATAGCGAAATTTTTCAAATATGTAGTTGAAATCGAATTACTATTTGCAACCGATATTGGAGCCGTTAACGCAAACAAAAAAATACAAAATAACTTCATATTAATCTTAATTAATTAATTAGAAACACATCTAAATCCTAAATGTTCCATTGAAGAATCAGCCGAACTTTTCATTCTTGCCGAAACACGATAGCCGCTGCAATAGGATTCATTACATAAAAATGAACCGCCACGCATCACTCTTTTTTCAACTAAAGGCTCATCAGGATCAAAGCTTTTTAATGGCCCTTTAGGGTTAATGGCAACCTTGATTTTTTTGAAGGAATCATAATACAAGTTATTGTATTTATCAGCACACCATTCCCAAACATTTCCTCCCATATCATACAATCCATAATCATTTGCTGCAAATGATTTTACTGGAGCAGACCCCATAAAACCATCGGTACCTTGATTATTATATGGGAAATTTCCTTGAAATGAATTGCAAAGTATTTTTCCTTCATCTACTCTTTCGTTGCCCCAAGTATATACATTTTTTACTAACCCACCTCTAGAAGCATATTCCCATTCCGCTTCTGTTGGCAATCGTTTTCCTGACCATTTGCAATACGCATTAGCATCATCCCAACTGATATGAACCACTGGTAAATTATCTTTTCCAACAATATTACTGTCTTTTCCTTGTGGATGATTCCAATTGGCACCGTGTGACCAGCTCCACCACTGACTGTAATCTTGCAAACTTACTTCGCCTTCCGTTGGCACAAATACCAAAGAGGCAGCTTTCAAAGTTTCAGGTTCTGGTTTTGGAGTATCCGATGGCAATTGTTTTTTTAAATCTTCCCAATTAATATCTTTTTCGGCTGTAGTGACATATCCTGTTGCAGCAACAAATTTTGCAAATTGAGCATTTGTAACTTCCGTAACATCCATGAAAAAACCATTCAATTTCACTTCATGTTTTGGAAATTCATCTTGGCGCGCTTGATCATTATCACCACCCATACTAAATGTTCCGCCTGGAATCCAAACCATTCCTTCTGGGTTTTTTATATTGGAATTTGTAACCGATTTTCCTTCTGTGAAATTAGATTTTGTTTTCACACCAAACCGATTTGGAATAGTCGTGGTACAACATGATTTTGTGTTCTTCGTCTTTTTTACAGTTTTCTCTTTTTTAATAGTTGTTTGTTGAGCAACTATTTTAAAAGGAGCAGTTATAAATAAACTAAGCATTAAAAAAATGACCGAAATATTGTTTTTCATTCTATGATATTAAATCGTTTTATTGCGACACTAAATTAATAATAATTTAGATACTTTCACTTAAATAGCTATTTTACTTGAGTTGCTAAAAAAGCAATCATTTTACTTTTTAAATCTTTTGCAACCGATTTATACTCTTTTTCATCCACCACATTTATGGTTTCGTTTGGATCTTTATCGTAATCATACAATTCGGTTCCTATAATCAAATCGGCATTGAAAGATTGGGTACTTCTAAAATCATTGGTCATCCAAATCGTATATCTGTATCTTTTATCCCTCAAAGAATAGCCCATCACTTTGGAAGAGGCATAACCTTGACGTTCGGTTTCGCTCTTGGTTCCGCTACGTGGATATTGACTAATAGAATACTCTTTAACTGATTTTGACGATTTGTTCATTATTGGCTTTAGGCTTTTTCCGTCTAAAACTTCAGGTATTTTCACACCAGCTAAATCACATAATGTTGGAAAAATATCAACAAATTCTGTTGAAGCATTCGTAATTGAAGGCGCAATTCCTGGAGCAGAAATGATCATTGGTGTTCGAGTTGCTTGTTCAAAATTAGTGTGTTTACACCAAATATTATGATCGCCTAAATGCCATCCGTGATCGCCCCAAAGTATAATTATAGTGTTTTTAGTCAACCCTAAAGCATCTAATTTATCTAATAATTTGCCTACTTGAGCATCGGTGTAAGAAATTGCAGCGTAATACCCGTGAATTAATTCTTGTTGTTTGTCGATTGGTAAAGTCAAACCAAAATCCTTTTGATCGGTAAAAGAAACTAAAGGTGGAATATCCGAATACCCTCTCATTTCACCTGAATTGTGAAAAGCAACATCAACACTATTTTTTGATTTCTCTTGAAAAACAGCTAATGGCATGTCTTCTCTTTTGTATAAATCCCAATATTTTTTTGGTGAAACAAAAGGCAAATGAGGTTTTGAAAATCCAACAGCAAAAAAGAAAGGTTTTGTATCTGATTTTAGTTTTTCCAAAATTTCTAAAGCACGAGTAGCATTTGCTCCATCATTATAAGCATTATCAGGAACATCGGCACATTCTACAGATGGTTTTACCAATTTTGAAACATAATCGTCCAATTCTTTATCGGCTAAACCTTTGTCTTGACCTTCTTTAGTATATTTCAACGCCAATTCTTTGGTTGCTGGCAATTGATAGGCACCTAAAACAGGTATCCCCGTTTCTTTAGCATAATAGCGTTCTTCGGTTTTGAAATAATTATAAAACGGAACGCTCCAGGAAGGCGCATCCATTTTTTTATCGACACATCGTCCGTCATAAATTTTTCCAATTCCTTGAGTAGAATATCCTTGTGTAATTAAATGTTGGGGCAAACTCAAAATATCCGGATTGATGTCACGCATTTTGGTTTTTAAATCCCAAACTTGAGTATAATCGGGACGTTTTCCTGTCATTATACTGGCTCTTGTTGGACCGCAAACTGCTTGTTGGCAGTAATTGCTCATAAAAACAGTTCCCATTTTTGCCAATCGATCCATGTTTGGAGTTTTAATTAACGTATTGCCATAACATCCTAAAATAGGTTTTAAATCGTCAATAGCTATAAATAGAATATTGGGTTTTGTTTTTTCTTGTGCCGAAACTGGTAAAAGAAATAGAAATGTAAAAACGATTGTTATTACTTTAAGGAAATTCGGGTAGTTTTTCATTTTGATTTGTTTGTATGTAAGATGCTATTATTTGAAAAAGGTTTAATGCGATTTGTTATTTTTGAACGACAATTTTTAATACTTTCGAATAATTATTTGAATGCAATTGTAGTAAATAAATTCCGTTTTTCAAATCGGTTACGTCAATTAGTTTTTGATAATCAACAAGCTCATTTTGAGTAATAATTTGTTTTTTAATCACTTGTCCATTTATAGTAATAATTGTTACTTCTGTATCCGAATCAATCGTATTTGGAAATTGAATAGTTAAATTATTTTTTGTTGGATTTGGAAAAATACTCGTTTTTTTATCTGACAAATCAAAAGCATTTGTTGAAAGCACCATTAAATAAGAAGGGCCAACTTCCGATAAAGTCAACGGATGGTTAGTCGTTGGTCCAGTTGTATATTCATCGCAACCCACATCTTTCAAAGTAACGGTTGAAGGACGTATTTGTCCACTAATATCATTTGATAAATTAAAGTCATCATCAATATTAGTAATATTCAAAATAGTTGGATAACCGGCAATTGAGTTATTAATTGGACTAGTTGATGACAATCCATAATATCCATCCGAATTTAAAGCTAAATTTGGATTTATATTGGCCATTCCAGAAGGAATAGAAATCCCTAAAGTTCCTTGATAAATGTTTCCTGCCCATGATGTTCCTAAATTTGCATTATTAAAAATATCGCCTGAACTTTTTTTGAAAATATTATTTGCCCAAGTATTGCTTGTAGCGCCAGTTCCACCTAAGTCTATATTGCCACAATTATAAAATGTGTTGTGAATAAAATTAATATTATAAAGATTTAATGTCCGAGGAGAAGCAGTTGTTGGAGGATTCAAAGGCGCAACATAAATATAAGTTACTGCTTCAGCCGAACTGCCAACTCCCGAATTCTCAAAATAATTATTATAGCAATAAATATTATTGGCCTCCTTAACTCGAATTCCACCTGCATTAATAAAAAAATTACTATAAGCCACATTATTATCACCATTTCTGAAAACTAACATTGCGTTTTGTTGGTTCGTAAAAGTACAATAACGAATTACATTTTCTTGGCATTTCACAGACACACTTTCGCTGTCGCCAAGTCCAGTATTATTAAAATAACAGTACTCGACAATTGTTCGTGATTTATTGAGGTATTCCGTACTTAGACCAATTCGAATTGGTTCATTACCGTTATCTCCACCAATACCATAATAATTTTGAAAAGAACAATAAGTTATTCTATGATATCCTATAACAGTTGGCGAAGTTGATATTTGTATCGTACAGCCAGCAATTGCTGCCGCAGGTTTTTTTTCTAAATTACAATAGGATATTTCATTATATTGCGTTCCAGATTGAATCTCGATGTATTTTTTCGCATAGTAATTACTAAAATTCAACTGCGTTATTTTATTATAACTTCCTGAAACTTTGAGTAAATAATTACTCCCTATATCACCAGAAGTAAATTGAAAACCACTGAAAGTAACATAGTCCCCTGAAATTGTAATGTCATTAGTTCCATTTAAAAACACACCACCAGGAGTTTCAGACATTACTTTTATGCCGCTTTTTCCAATAGTTAACGTACTATTAAGATAGGTTCCATTGTAAAGAATGATAATATCCCCCGACACAGTTGTAAGTGAATTTATTTTCGATTGTAAAGCAGTTACAGAGTTAACATAGTATGTAGCTGCTTTCAATGTTTGCATAAACATCAAATTAAGCAATAATAAAAAAGTAACTAATTTTAAATTTTTCATTGGTAAATTGTATTACTTAAATCTATTTTTTGAGGATAAATTTAATGGTTTTAGAATTCGTGTCGTTTATTATTTTAGCAAAATAGATGCCATCATTTAAATCCGATACATCAAAATTGAATGTTAATTTATCATCTGAATTAGCAACTATTTTCATTTGTTTTTTTACAATTTGGCCATTTAGATTTAATACAGAAATTTTACTACTTGAATTAAATGGTTGATTTGAATGAATTGTAATTTGAGATTTTGCTGGATTTGGAGCAATAAAAAATGCGTTTTCCTTACTTATGAAATCGAATTGATTGTTAGATAAAGTGGCAAGTCTGTCATTTAATTGTGCCATAAACAAACTCGGAATAGCTGAAATTCGTGTTCCTTGAGATTGAATAACGCCTATTGGCTCTGTCGTAGCATCTCCATTACCTGTAATATCTGGACTAATGCAACCAATTGTCCAATTAATATGATCACCTGGTGGATCTTGAATTACCATTCTATTAGCATTGCAATTCCAAAACATGATTTGACCACCAGACCATCCGTGGCCACTTCCCATGACCAACCGGTTTTGCACATCCATTCTTCCGTCACCAGTTAAATTATCAAATAAAATTCCTGTTGCCCAACGATGGTGAGGGCCAATATCACTATGTTGAATTGTAGCTGTAGAATTATAAAAAACATTCGGGCCACAAGTTCTACTTCCGTTTACATAATCGTGACGTCCATTTCTGGTGGTACAATTCTGAACCAAACAACGTTGCCCGTCAATATCAAAAGAATATCTTCTACCGCCATCAATTATAGATTTTGCATCCAACATTTTACAACTATCAACAGTTATAAAACTTGCATCAGAATTAATATGAACTGCCGAATATCCAAAATAATACACATCTAAATTTCGAGCCCAGCTATTGTAAATATTATCAAAAGATACTGCTTCCCAACCATGATTTTCATCTGTAGAAGAAGCATAAATAGAAGAAATTTTCATGTTTTCGATACCACAATTATTTATTCTATTATCGGTAAATTTCACCAATTCACCAGTGGAATAAACAGGATCAATAATATCCATTATTGGCGCATCCAAAGTGATAACATTACCATTTATGTTCATTATTTTTCTTTCAGAATCCATGTCATAAGCATCCGCAGTCCAATTAGTAGCAGCTGGATCGATAGTAGATAATAAATTCATGCCTAATAAATTTATCCATGCAGCATTAGGAATTCGATGTACGAAAACTTTGTCGCCAATTGCAAAACTATGCCCCGAAGCAACTGTTATTTGCTTTGCACCAATTGGCACATATAAATCTGTTATCGCTTTTCTTGTTGAATTTGCAGAATTGTAGGCCGTTCCAAAACTTCCAATAAAATCAAATAGTATGTGTTGTGAAGTTTTTGTAGCAATAAAATTAGTTCCACTTCCATTAAAACCAACACCACGAAGAACAATCCCACTTGCTGAAATAGTAACCGTATCACTAATATTATAGGTGCCTGCTGTAAAAAGTATTGCTCCTCGAAAACCATTTGCATCTAATGGCATTGCTGCTACTTGATTGATAGCATTTTGCACGTTAGCTAAATTATCCCCAACAATAGGATTTACAATGAGTACCACGCCAACTGTTGGAATTGGCGCTTCACTATTCCTATAACCCACCGCGCTAAAATCGGGAACAACATTGCCTTTTACGTCAGCGGTATAGACTAAACGACCATTAGTTCCAACAGAAACCAAACTTGACGTTTGAGCATGACTATTTCCTTGTAACAATACAATTATTAGAAATAAAAGGAAATAGTTTTTTTTCATATAAAAATTATTTGTAACTTATTGTTTCGTTTCTTGACTCTTAAAAAATGCAATCATTTTTGATTTTAATGAAGCTGAAATTGAAGTATAATTTTTATCATTTACAACATTTATTTTTTCCAAAGGATCTTTTACATAATCATACATTTCAGAAGCATAAACTTGCGATTCATTGAAAATATCTTTACTCGTAAAGTTGTTCATCCAAATGGTATAACGGTATTGATCTGTTCGCAAACTGTAGCCCATCATTTTAGCATCGGTATATCCTTTTTTAATCATTTCAAGTTTCTTTAATTTTCTTGGATATTGGCTAATAGAATATTCTTTCCCTTTAGTTTTATTGTTTAACATCAAAGGTTTTAAACTTTTTCCGTCCAAGTTTTTAGGAATAGAAATACCTGCCAAATCACAAATTGTTGGAAATACATCGACAAATTCTGTTAATGAACTTGTTTTACCAGCTTTAATTCCAGGACCAGCAATGATTAATGGTGCTCTTGTGGCTTGTTCAAAATTGGTGTGTTTGTGCCATAAATCGTGGTCGCCTAAATGCCAACCGTGATCGCCCCAAAGCACAATAATTGTATTATCAAGGGTTCCCAGTTCTTCTAAAGTATTCAATAAAATTCCAACTTGCGCATCCATGTAGGAAATTGCAGCATGATAGCCATGGATAAGTTCTCTTTGTTTTTCAAGTTGCAAACCTATTCGAAGGGAATCTGCAGGTAAGGTTGCAAATTCAGGAATGTCCAAATAATTACGTAATTCACCAGATTGATGATAAGCAATTAGGGGACCATTTTTAGAATGCTCTTGAAATGGAGCAATTGGCATCTCTTCGCGTTTGTATAAATCCCAATATTTTTTTGGTGCTACGAATGGTAAATGGGGTTTAGAAAATCCGACAGCCATAAAAAACGGCTTATTATCTTTAGAAAGTTTGATGATTTGTTCTTTTGCCAATAATGCATTCACTCCGTCTTGATATGCATTGTCAGGCACATCCATACATTCTGTTGAAGGTCCTTTGATACTTTTAGGATTTTCATCATTTGCTGCCAAATCTTTACTCTGTTTTTTTCTTTCAGCAATGATTTCTGGTGTCATTCTATCTTTCGTTTCAGGCAACTGGTATTGCCCGTTTGCAGGGATTCCAAATTCCGCTGGAAAATCTGATTCTTTAGATTTTAAATACGGAATACTCCAAGATACTGGATCAACGCCACCAATAGCACTTGAAGGATGGTAAATTTTTCCAATTCCTGAAGTGGTATATCCTTGTGAAATTAAATATTGAGGAAGTGTCAAAGTATTCGGATTTGCCTCTCTCATTTGAGTTGTTAAATTCCAGATTTTTGTAGCATCTGGTCGAGTTCCAGTCATAATACTTGCACGTGTTGGACCACAAATAGCTTGCTGGCAATAATTTTTATCAAAAACAGTGGCCATTTTTGCCAATCTATCAATGTTTGGAGATTTAACTAACGTATTTCCATAGCATCCCAAAAGCGGTTTTAAATCATCCACTGCAATAAATAAAATATTTGGTTTTGTTGCTTGTTTCTTTTGTGCAATGACAGTATTTGAAATTACAAACAAGAATAAAAGCGAAGCAAATTTGAAATATTGATTTTTCATAATTGATATACGTTACAGTTTAACTTCTTTTGATTTGAAATAAGCAACCAATTTTTTATCTAAATCGGCAGCAATTTCTGCATATTTCTTATCGTCAAAAACATTTACTTTTTCTAATGGATCTTTCACATAATCGTATAATTCTATATTATATACTTTATCAGCACTATAGGCTTGGTCACTTGTGAAATTTTTCAACCAAATGGTATAACGGTATTGTTCGGTTCGCATAGAATACCCCATTAATTTTCCTTTTCCATCTTCAACTTTATTAATATCAGCTTTATCCATTTTTCGAGGATACTGACTCATTGCGTATTCTTTTACTGAAGCTTTATTGTTTTTCATTACAGGAACCAAACTTTTTCCGTCTAAATACGTTGGTACTTTTCCTCCAGATAATTCACAAAGTGTAGGATAAACATCCACAAATTCGGTCATCGATTTAGTTTGACCTGCTTTCAATCCTGGTGCAGCAATAATTAAAGGTGCTTTGGTAGCTTGCTCATAATTTGTGTGTTTTCCCCACATATCATGGTCTCCTAAATGCCAACCGTGATCTCCCCAAAGGACAATAATGGTATTATTAAGTGTTCCTAATTTTTCTAATGTGTTCAATAAAATTCCAACTTGAGCATCGGTATAAGAAACCGCAGCATAATAAGCATGAATTAATTCTTTTTGTTTATCGATGGCTAATCCAAATTCATTAGCTTCGTTTTTATCAAATTTGGCAAATTCTTTAACCCCCGAATAATTAGTCAATTCGCCAGGATATTGATAAGAAAAGATTTTACTATTAGCCGCATGTTCTTGAAATTCAGCTACCGGCATGTCTTCACGCTTGTACAAATCCCAATATTTTTTTGGTGATACAAAAGGTAAATGTGGTTTACGAAATCCAACTGCCATGAAAAATGGTTTTTTTGCTGCATTTAACATTTCAATTTGTTTTACTGCAAGTTTAGCGCTGACACCGTCATCATAGGCATCATCTGGTAAATCCAGACATTCAAAAGCAGGTCCTCTTGCGCCCTCTTCATCATCTGCTTCTTTTTTACTTTTCTTTTTCCCTTTTCCATCTTGAGCAGTTAGAACTTCTTCTTTTGCACTTAATGCTTTTAATTCGGGCGATTGATAATGTTTTTGAACTGATAATCCGTTAGAATAATCTGATTCTTTCGCAACTAAAAACGGAATAGACCAAGATTGTGGATCAAATTTTTTGTCTACACAACTCGGATGAAATATTTTACCAATTCCAGAAGTGGTGTAACCTTGACTAATAAAATATTCGGGAAGCGTAACAATATTAGGATTCATATCCCTCATTTTAGTGTGTAAATCACGGATTTTAGTTACATCTGGACGCATTCCTGTTAAAAGACTTGCACGTGTTGGTCCGCAAACCGCTTGTTGGCAATAATTATTCAAAAAAACTGTACCCATTTTTGCTAATCGATCAATATTTGGCGTTTTAATAATTTTATCTCCATAACAACCTAACACAGGTTTCAAATCATCAACTGCGATAAAAAGAACATTTGGTTTTGATTTTTTTTGGGCAATTATAGGGGCAATTGATAAAATACCTAAAAGTGCTACTGCAATTAACTTTTTCATTATGATTTATTTGTTATTTGTTGTTGTTTTATTAATGTTTTTAAGACTATTACTATTCAAAAAGGTTTAAACGATTTGTGCTTTTTTAATTATTCAAAACCCATAAAATTGGGTATTTAACAGGCGTATTTCTAATTATTTCAGGCGTTGTAACATTTGCCTTGAGCGATTTCCATAATTCGATATACTTTTTATTTTTAAATGCAATTCCTCCAAAAAGTAAACTCGATTGGCGTACAGGCCATTCCTCCCAATACATTACATCGTGTTGAAACGGCCAAAGTGATTTGTTTTCGATATAAGGAATCATGAATTTTATTCCCAATTCTAAATTTTTTCTGTCGGGTGTTGTAAAAGCGAATAGATTTTCTTGTTTTGTTGATAGTATTTGGCAAATACTTGTCATTGCATCCAAATTAAATAAAGAATAACCATACGGTTTTGTTCGTTTTAATTCCAATGGAAAACCACCATCTTTATCCATTTGATTCGGCAAAAGTGAAGTTTTATAGAAATTTCTACAAAAGTCCATCGTTTTAGTATCCTTTGTCAAATCGGCAAAAGCAGCGACTTGCATTGTCCAACAAACACTGTGATTATTGCCGTTATCACGTTCTGCAATTCCATATTCATGAGTCGTAATCCAATTCAAATAATTTGAAAACCATAATTTTATAGCGTCTAAATCTGCTTTTGAAAGTGCCGAAGAATTCTCAATAGCTTTGATAGCTTTGGTAACCTCAACCAAATGTACTGTGTCAATAATTCCAATTCCACGACCTGTTGCCACTCCTTTTATTGCTTGAGCATATAGCAAATTAGCATTCATTTTAGTATTCTGATTTACAAACCAGGCTTTCAAATGAAGTGCTAATTTATCAGCATATTTTTTATCATTTGTTAGTACATAAGCCGAAGCTAAAGCACCCGATAGTTGGCTAAACCGAATTAATGCTTCTCGGTGCGCCGTGAAATTTGCTGGATTGGTCAAACCGTCTTTTCTAATATAGGGACCGTTTGGATTTTTTTCGTCAGGCCACCAATAATCTCCTTCGGAGTAAAAATCGTGATGGGTTCCCGAGCTTCTATCACAAAAAGAAGTCGTTACCGTTTCAGGTAGTTCATTCAAATAAGCACCCGCATTTTTAAGCACGCGACTTCTTTCAATTTCATTTAAATTAAAAGCCATTTTGATATTGGAACAACTAATAGCCGTAATTCCAATAAATAACACAACAACTTTTAGACTTATTTTTTTCATTTGAAAGAGGTAGAACTACCTAAATTATTGTTTTTTAAACTTTAAAAATTCTCCTTTAAAATTTTGATTCAGGATATTCATTTCGATAGAATCGCTTGTTGAATCTGGAATAACTTCAATTGACGCTTTCCCATTTGCCATTTTTATAGATTCACTTCCAGTTGGAGTTCCTTGGTTTTTAAGTGTTTGTCCACCCGATAAACATTGAAAATAGACACGGTCTTCATAATCCAAACAACGTAATTTGTTTTTATCGACTGCAATTGCAGTTACCAGATAATTTCCGTTTTTCATTTTTTCAGCTGATAATTTCAGTCCATCAGCTGGTCCGTTTTTAGTAAAACGATAATTCACATCAATTGTATCGGATACTTTTTTTCCGTCATTTGAAATTCCAACAGCAACAAAAGTATTTTTTCCGTCAGCAAAATTCACTTCCCAAGTCAGCCCACAAGCAGGAAAAGCAGTAATATCGCGAACTTTAATTCCTAAAGAAACTCCATTTTGGAAGAACTCCACTTTTGGGCAATTGCTAAAAACATTCAAAATTCGAGGCGTATTTTTTGGCCCTTGACGTTCTGTCCAAGTATGCGATTCGATGTAGGTAAATGGTTTGTCGCTCCAATAACTTTTGAATACATAATAGGCATCTTTAGGATTTCCATTTCTATCAACTAATCCTTTTTGATTCATATATGGAATATCATCTTCAGGACGTAAAGGCGTTGCAAAATCTTTGAATGCCCATTGCATATTTCCTACAAAAGTTGGGTCGTTTTCAGATATATGTAAATGCCAATCAAACAAATCAACAATATAATTTTCGCTCCAATCGCCGATTTGTGCAATATTTGCCACCTTGGTTTGAACGATTGCTTCTTCCCAACCTTCCGATTTTATCTGTCCTTCGCCAGTAATTGGGTTTTCTGAATGGCGACCAACGTGGCTATCACCACCATATTCTGCATGGATAAAGTGTTTGTAATCTAATTTGTATTTGTCAATTGCTTTTTTATAACTTTTATAACTTCCAGAATACCAACCAGACCAAATTGAAGGAGAAAAAACATCTACAATTTTTGAACCTTCTTCATATTTACGAATAGCCGTTTTTCGACTTGGGTCTAATTTGTGTGCAATATCATTTAACTCTGATAAGAAAATGTTCGTTTTTGCTGTATTATCACCATCTTCAAAATCTGGCAGCCAATTCATTTCATTTCCTAACGACCAAAGAATAATAGATGGATGATTGTAATTTTGTTGTATTATTTCGGTAAGCATATTTTTTGAATTGGTTTGCCAAACTTGATTTCCAATGCCACCACGACACCATGGCAATTCATCCCAAACCAATAAACCCAATTCATCACACGCTTTATAGATTTCTGGATCTTGGGGATAATGTGCTAATCGTACAAAATTCGCGCCCATTTCTTTTATGGATTCCATATCTTTTCGATGTTGCTCGTTTGACATCGCTGCTCCAACTCCCGCATGTTCCTCGTGACGGTGTGTTCCACGAATTAAAACTCTTTTACCATTAAGGAGAAAAGGACCGTTATCTTTAAATTCAAACCATCTAAAACCAACTTTGTCTTCAATTTTATCCTTTTCAATACCATTTTCTAACAATGAAACAGAAACAGAATATAAATTTGGTTTGTTGATATCCCATAATTCTGGATTTTTAATATCATTAAAAGTAATTGAAGTTTCTTCCCCTGATAAATTTCCTTTTTTAGTTGCAACTATTTTTCCTTTTGGATTAGATAATTGGGCAACATAATTGAAACTACTTGGAATTTGAAGATTTTTTACAGTTGCAATTACATTTAATGAAGCTACTTTTTCTGAAACTTGAGGTGTAGTAATTTTAATGTTATCTATATTATTTTTTGACATAGAAAGCAACCAAACGTCTCTGGTTATTCCTCCATAAATAGTGAAATCACTTTTTTGAGATGGAATTATTTCAATATTATAACTATTATCAACTCGGATTAAAACTTCGTTATTCCCTTCTTTAATAACCTTAGAAATATCAAAAGTAAAACCGATATAACCTCCAATATGTTCGCCAACTTCTTTGCCGTTTACATATACTTTAGTAGTAATATTGGAACCTTCAAAATATAATTTATATAGTTTATTAGAATCAATATTTGAAATAACAAGATTTTTTTTGTACCAACTGGCACTTCTTCTGTAGCCAGGATCGTTATCGGTAGCGTCTTGACTGTTCCAAGAATGAGGCAAGTTTAAGGCAACCCAATTCGAAGCACTATTAACTTCAGGAAGATTTTCAGTATCGTTTTCAAGATAATTCCAACCCAAATCAATATTGGTTTTAGTACGAACTACGCTTTCTGATTTTTGAGCATAGATAGCGTTAAAACCAAATAATAAAATTATCGCTAGTGCGTTAGAGCGAGTGTGAATTTTGAATTTCATAAAATTTAAAGGGATTGTTTTCTAATAATTGCTTCCAAAAAATAATAATCAGCATAGACAATTGGCTGGTCAATTTCATCTTTTTTAGGCCAATTTCCAGTACTATGATTTAAAATAAATGGCCCTTTTACAGTATCATTTAAAAGATATTTATCAGAACTTAGTGTGTTTATTACTTTATTTGAATAGTCTAAATAGGCATGGTTTTTTGTAAAAGTATATAATTCTAGTAATGCAGAAGCCATTATTGCTGCTGAAGAAGCATCTCTTGGAGCATAAGGGATACTCGTATCATTGAAATCCCAATAGGAAATTCCATCTTCTGGCAATGTTTTATAATTTATATAATACTTGGCTGTAGCTTCCGCTTGTTTTAGATATTCTTTGTTTTTAGTATATCGATAAGACATCGTAAAACCGTAAACAGCCCAGGACTGTCCTCTTGCCCATGATGATTCGTCTTTGAATCCTTGAAAGGTGGCTTTTTTTCTTACTCCATGAGAAACGGTATCATAATCAACTACGTGGTAACAACTGTTGTCTTTTCTAAAATGATTTTTAAGCGTAGTATTTGCATGTTGAATTGCAATATTTCTAAAAGTAGGATCTCCAGAAATTTTTGATGCCTCAAATAACAATTCGAGATTTAACATGTTGTCAATAATAACTGGATAATCGAAAAGTTCTTTGCTGTGATTCCAAGATCGGATGGCGCCAATTTTTGGATTGAATCTGGAAATAAGTGTTTGAGCGCTTTTAACAATAATATTTTTATACTTTTCATTATTTTCAACTGCCAAACCTTTACCGAAACTACCATATACTTTGAAACCCATGTCATGAGTAGTATTGTTAAATTTTTCTTTTTCAATAAATGCATTCCATAAAGCGGCTTTTTCTTTGTATCTAATATCGCCTGTAAGTTTGTAAATCTGCCAAAGATTACCTGCGTAAAAACCACTTGTCCAATCTTTAGATTTTACTTTTTTTACCACTCCAGTTGAACAATCCATACTTCTTGGAATCGCAACGGAATCAATTGGAAAATCTAAAAGTTTTGAAAATCTAGCATTGATTTCTTTTTTTACTTCAATAGCTGGTTTATATTGGGCTTGACAATTAAAATTGACAAGCGTAAATACAATTATGTAAAATAAAGAATTAAATTTCTTCATAGAAAATTTGTCTATTTGATTAATACCACCCAAAAAAGTTGACTGTCTAAAAAAGACGTATCAAAAACAAACTCAACGTGGTTATTAGAATAACCAAAACAAATTGAAATACGTTAATTTTTGGATGTTTAGATTTCATTTTACAAATATAAAAGTAGTCACTGTTGTAAAAATCCAAAATAGGGTATTCAAATATCCAAATAGCACTAAAAGGGAAGTTTCTTTATGCTTTAGAATCGTTTGCAAATTTATTTAAATACTGTGTGGGGGTTTCGCCGAACTTTTTTTGGAAACATTTACTAAAGTATTTAGGATTATTAAACCCTACTTTATAACTAATTTGAGAAATGTTTATCTTGTTCTGTTCTAATAATTGCGCCGCTCTTTTCATTCTAATTTCATGAATAAACTCATTGGGAGTAAAGTTAGTCCACGCTTTTATTTTAGTGAAAAGCATCGTTCTACTTACTCCAAGTTCTGAACAAAAAAACGGAATATCAAATTGTTCGTTTGAGATATTTTCTTCCACAACTTTAAATGCCTTTTTTAACAATTGTTCGTCTAATGAAGAAACTGCGATTTCGCTTGGCGTAAAACTGTCTTCAGATGAAAATTTAGTTTTTAATCTTTGTTTAGACGCAAGCAGATTTTTTATTCTTAGTTTAAATTCAATTAGATTAAATGGTTTGCTAATGTAATCATCGGCACCACTCTCTAATCCTTCAATTTTATATATCAGTGAAGATCGAGAAGTTAGTAATATTACTGGAATGTGACTAGTTTTAATATTTTCCTTGATTTTAGCACACAGTTCTGTACCAACCATTTCTGGCATAATTACATCACTCACAATTAAGTCTGGAACAAATTTTAATGCTTTTTTGAGTCCAATTGCCCCGTTTTCTGCAACAATTACATTATAATCTTGCTTTAGAAGATTTTTCATAAACGAACGCAATACTTTATGGTCCTCAACAATTAAAATAGTGAGTTTTTCATCGGCAACATCTAAATCATTGATATCTTCTTCATCCTTAATTTCAATAGATTCTAATTGAACTTCATATTGCGCAACATCATCACTTATTTTAAAATCTTGTAAGATTTCCTTATCCAAAAGATGTTTTCTGCCCAATGGCATTGTCATTTTAAAAACAACTCCTTTGTCTCTATTGTTTTCAACTATTATGGTCCCTTTATGAAGATTTACAATGCTTTTTACAATTGACAAACCAATTCCTGTTCCTTTATTATAATTTATTTGAATGTTTTTGTCAATTGGAATTTCAAAAAACAAATCGAATATTTTATCGATATGTTCATTAGCAATTCCAATTCCTGAATCCTCAACTTCAATACTAATTTCGTTTTTTTCTTTTCTTATTTTAATTGAAATTTCACCTCCTTTTGGAGTATAACGAAAGGCATTTGAAATCAAATTATAGAATACGCGTTCCAATTTAAATCTGTCAAAATAGACTACTATTTCTTCATCCGAAGATTCAAATGTAAAATTATAGTTCCCATCTTTGGCATATTCTGTAAACGATAAAAATATTTCCTTTACATATTTAACAATATTTCCTTCGGCAGCTTCTAATATAAATTGATTGTTTTCAAACTTCCTAAAATCCATCAATCGATTAATTAATTTCAAAAGGTGATTGGCACTACTTTCAATTACTAAAAGTTTTTTGTACATTTCATTTGGACCGTTGTAATTCAAAAGTATTTGTTGTAACGGCCCTAAAATCAACGTTAATGGCGTTCTAAATTCATGTGAGATATTTGTAAAAAATTGTAATTTGGCGCTGTTGTCTTCTTTACTTCTTTCTCTTTCTCTGTATTCCAATACTAATTCCTGTCGTAATTTTTCTTTTGATTTTATTATCCATGTTAAACCATAAAGTGAAATCCACAACAAAATTGCATACAACGAAAGTGCCCACCAGCTTTTCCAAGGTGCAGGTTTTACGACAATTTCTAAGGTAGTTGGAGTTGCATTCCAAATTCCGTCATTATTTGCGCCTTTTACTTCAAAAACATACGTTCCTGAATTTTGAATCGTAAAAGTTGCAGAAGTATTTGAAGTTGTAGTCCATTCATTATCTAATCCAACTAATCTATAGGAATATTGATTATTGGTTGAATTTACAAAATTTGGAATTGCAAAATTAATAGTAAAATTAGCCTTGTCATAACTCAATGATAATGATTTTGTAAATGCAATGGCTTTCTCTAAAATATCATTTTCGTTGGCAACATTTATAGATTTATTGGCAACTTTAAAATCGGTTAATATCACTTGAGGTGAATATTTATTAACCGGAAGTCTTTTGGTATCAAAACAAGTAATACCAGAAGGGCCACCATAATAAAATTTACTGGAACTAAGTTTTAAAAAGGCATTATCGTTAAATTCATTGCTAACTAAGCCCTCTTTTTGGTCATATATAAATGATGATTTATTAGATAAATTGTATTTAATAATACCATAATTGGAACTCATCCATAAATTATTTGTGTCGTCTTCAGAAATTGAATGAATTGCCGTAACATCCGAATTGTCCTTTTTAATATTTATTTTATGAAAAGAAACTCCATCATAATTATATAGCCCTTTTGCTTTAGTACCTATCCAAATTTTACCTTTTTTGTCTTGAAATAAAGATAAAATATCGTCTCCAGAAAGCAATCTATTATCAAAAAAATAATGCTTAATTTGATAAGAATTATTATCAAAATCATTTAGATTTATTACATTCAGCCCGCTTTGGGTTCCAATCCACAAATTATCTTTTTTATCTATTAATAATGTTCTGACTCTATTATTAGTCAAAAAATTATCCGAATAATTATCATTTCCTATTGTCTGGTAGGTATTATTAGAACTATTATATCGAATTAAACCTTTACCGAATGTACCTATCCAAAAAATATCGTTTTTACGCCCTTTTTTAATTACATAAACGCCGGAATTTTTTAATGTGTTTTTTAAATCTAGAGGTATTTTTTCATTGACAAATCTTTTAGATTTAACATCATAGGCAGCCAATCCTTCGGTAAAAGTTCCAATCCAAAGAATACCAGTATTTGAGAGACATAATGATTTCACATTGTCAACAGAAATACCATTGGAAGCAGCCGAATTAATTTTTGAAGTTATTCCGGTTTTACTATCCAAAACAGTAATTCCACCCCCTTCGGTTCCAATGTATATGTTTTTATTTACATCGGCGGCCAATGAACTTACTACATCATAACTAAGTGCGCTTGCTCCAGAATTTTGATTTAGATTGGTGAAACTATTATTCGATTCGTCCCAAATACTAATTCCATTATAATACGATCCAATCCATACCGAACCTTTTTTGTCTGTGAAAACTGATTTTATTTTTCCGAAACTTGTTTTTTTATCAGGGTTATTATAAACTTTTCTTACAGTTCCATCTTTTTGAATGGTACTAATTCCTTCGTATGTCCCAATCCATACAATGCCTTTTTTATCAAAATCTAAACTTCTAACATCGGAATGAATTAAGCTAACATTTGAAGATAATGGCACTAATTTTTTAGAAACACCATCTAGTTTTAAAAGTCCATTTGTTTTTGTAGCAACCCATAAATTACCTAAATGATCTTCTTTAATGTCCTGAACATAAACGCTTTCGTTATTTAAATTATAATATTGTTTGAATGAAAAAGTATCGCCTTTACGATTTATTAATCGACATAATCCTTTAGAAGTTCCAATCCAAATTGCTCCTTTTTTTGTTTCATAAATAGACAAAACAAAATTATTTGGAAGGCTTAAATTGTTCTTAGAATTATGAAAGACAGAAGTGAACTTTTGAGTAGTTTTATTGAAAATTGACAATCCACCTGCTGTTGCAATCCAGATTTCATTTTTAATTTCTTTAATATTCCAAATTGTATTATTAGATAAAGTATTGGTTGCATTGCCATGCAAATAATGATTAAAAATATTGGTGACCGGATTATAACAGTTAAGTCCATTATAGGTTCCTACCCATATATTTCCTGATTTATCACCTTCAATAGAAAGAATGTCATTATTACAAATCGACAAAGTATCTTTAGGATTATTTCGAAAAACAGTTATGTTACTTCCATCATATTTGTTAAGACCATCGCGAGTTCCAAACCACATTTGTCCCTGTAAATCTTGATGAATAGCAATAACCGAACTTTGCGAAAGTCCATTAACCGTAGTAATATTTTTTAATCTATATTGATTGGATTGGGAAAAAGTTCCAATACTGAAAAATAGTATAAAAAAAGAAATTAGTAGTTTTTTCATTCTTTACTCATCTGAAAATAATTCAAATTATTTAATCAATTAGTGAAATTAATACATTAACTTTTTATAAACAAAGAAAATTACTTTAATCGTTTTTTTAATTGGTAGTTATATAAAGAGGGAATCTTTGCCATTGACAGATTTATAAATTCAATATACGCATCAGGGCTATATTTTACTGAGAAATTTCTATTGCCATTTATTCCTATTATTCTTGCAAAAGGTCCTTCGTCCATTCCATTTAGCTCAATTGGAGTTGAAGAATTATCATCTAATACATGCACGTTAATATTCCAAAAAGTAGAATATGCACCGTGTGAAGGCTTCCAATAACCAGCTCCGCCACCAGCAAAAAGTGGATAGGTATTATCCGCATTAGGCATAAAATGAACTTTAATATTATCAAATAAATTTTGGTGATTAGCTCCTGCATGTTGGTCTAAATCAGGATCTGTGAAAATCTCACAATTTTCATAAACATTTTTAGTAGAAAAAGTATTGAAACTTAAAGGGTGAACCGCTTTATTATACACTTTCAAATTTTCGACCAAAACATTATGAACCCCTCCCATTGCAACTGTATAATGTGCAATGTTTTTTCCTTCTGTTACAATATTTTGAATGGTTACATTGGCAATTTCTTCTGTTAGAATTCCACTTTCTGCATTGTTAATAGTAACGTCTTGAACCCAACTATTAAATAAACGCGTTAAAAAAATACCGTTATAACCTTGTTCTACATGATGAGCAACTCTTGGTGTATCCGGAAAAGTAATTCTTAAATGTTCAATTCCTACTTCTGATAAATGTTTCCATTCAACTAAAAGTGCTTCGTAATTTGGTTTTACATCTATTAATAAAGGCGTTTTAATAGTAACCTTGTTTTTAGAAATAGCTGCAATTTCAACTTGCTGGCGAACCAATGCTAATGTTGGTTGTTTCCAATGAGAATAGCCAACTTTAACTTTTGAATTTTTATACAATGCTTCAATAATATCTCCTTTTTCACCGTCTTTATTAAACAAATCTAATTCAACAACATCGCCCACTTTTAAACCATTTATATCTGAAACTGTAAAAGTACTTTCACCTCTCTTTCCTTGAATAACTTTGGCAAGAAATGTTGGTGGCGTATCGTATTTTTCCATGTATGCTTTTACGCGTTGGTTTGGAATTTGCGTCCAAATCATACCGCCAGACCATGCATATTGTGAAAATGGCAAGTCGATATTATTCTCTTTTTCTACTTGTCTTTTACCTGTTGACGTTAAATATTCTCTTAATTCGGCTAATGATTCTTGATCTTTTAAATACATCATTGGACGAGGGCAGAAAATTTCTGTTCCTTCTTTTCCAGAACCAGCGCCACGTAACACAAAGTTACTTCGCTCAATATATAAGATATCACTTAGAATTAATTTTCCAGCTGGCAATTGAAGAACTACGTTTCCAACTACTTCATTAGCTGCTTTAAATGCTTTAAGTAACGCTTTAGAATCATCTAAATTATCATTTGCTTTAACCCCAAAATCAGTAGCTAAAATTACTTTTTCTTTAATAACAGGGATTTTAATATTTCCAAAATGATACCCCGCATAACTAAAATCAGGCAAGAAATTTTGTGAGGAAACTTCTTTTTGACTAATTATTTGTGGGATTTCTTGTGAATAAAGTAGGGTTGAATTAGATATAATTGAAAATAAAACAACACAATAATAGCGTGTCATTATTAAACTAGCAATTTTAGTTATTGACTTCATATATAAAATTATTAGATAACACTTTTTGAAAATTATATTATTACAAATCTGTAATTGGACTGTATTTAGGCACTAGCATTTTCATCACTGACCAAGCTATAAGATAGGCCACTGCACAAAGAACAAACATAATGGTGTAGCCTGTTTGTATGTGACCTAAACCATCGTAATAATCAAATAAATAGCCACCCAATTTTGAAACTAACACGCCCCCAATTCCACCAGCCATTCCGCCAATTCCGATTATAGAACCAATCGCTTTTTTAGGAAACATGTCGGACACAGTTGTAAAAATATTGGCAGACCACGCTTGGTGCGCTGATGCTCCTACTCCAATTAACAAAACAGGCATCCAAAAACTGATATAACCGAGAGGCTGCGCCAATAATACTACTAATGGAAATAAGGCAATAACTAGCATGGCTTTCATTCTTCCTTCGTAAGGATTGTATCCTTTATTAATAAAATACATTGGAAACCAACCACCGCCTATACTTCCTACCATTGTCATACTATACAATACTGCTAATGGAAGAACAATATCCGTTCCTTTCATATTAAACTGGGCTTCAAGGTATTTTGGTAACCAAAACAAAAAGAACCACCATATTCCATCGGTCATGAATTTTCCAAATACAAAAGCCCACGTCTGTTTGTATCCTAATAATTTAAACCAAGCTACTTTTTCTTCTTTGAGAGCTTCAATATTTTCGATAGTTACTACTTCATCATCATGAATATAATCGTATTCAGCTTTTGATAAACGTTTTTGTTTGGATGGGATCTCGTACAAAAAATACCAGAAAATTACCCATATAAAACCAATAGCTCCAACAAGAATAAAAGCAAATTCCCAACCATAATATTCTGCAATCACAGGAACTGTTAAAGGCGCTAAAATAGCTCCAACATTAGAACCAGAATTAAAAATTCCAGTGGCAAACGACCGTTCTTTTTTCGGAAAATATTCAGCTACCGCTTTTATTGCTGCAGGGAAATTTCCCGATTCTCCAAAACCTAATACGGCTCTAGATAACATAAATCCTGCAATTGAAATTGGAACTGCGCCTACTCCAATCCAAACCATAAATGTAGAAAATGCGGTTCCAACAGGCAACGAATACGCATGCATTATTGCTCCTAAAGACCAAACGGTAATCGCTAAAATATATCCTTTTTTGGTTCCTAATTTATCAATTATTCTTCCAGCAAAAAGCATCGAAATAGCGTAAATAAATTGAAATACTGCAGTAATATTTGCATAATCACTATTAGACCAATTGAATTCTTTGGACAAACTTGGGGCTAAAAGACTCAGAACTTGTCGGTCTAAATAATTTACGGTAGTGGCAAAAAATAGCAAACCACAAATGGTCCATCTGTATTTTCCGATTGATTGATTCGTTTCTTTCATAGTAGTTTATAGGTTTGGTTAGTTTTTGAATTTATACAAATTCGTTTTTTTAAAGTTTATTTATATCGAAATAAGTCTCTGCATTTTTATAACAAATGGCTTCAACCATGTTTCCAATGAGTTTCATATCACTAGGCAACTCCCCTTTTTCAATTTCATCGCCCAAAACGTTGCACAAGATACGTCTAAAATATTCATGGCGAGGAAAAGACAGAAAACTTCTAGAATCCGTAACCATTCCCACAAAGCGGCTCAATAATCCAAAATTGGAGAGTACATTCAATTGTTTTTCCATGCCGTCTTTTTGGTCTAGAAACCACCAAGCCGCACCATATTGCATTTTTCCTACCACTTTTCCATCGTTAAAATTAGCCGCCATTGAGGCAAACATTTCGCTGTCACGGGGATTTAAATTATAGACAATCGTATTCGTTAATCCATCACATTGGTTCAATCTTCCAAAGAACTTGCTCATATTATTAGCCATGTTTAAATCGCCAAGCGAATCAAATCCTTGATCGGGACCAATATCCTGTAGCATTTTCGCATTGTTATTTCGGATGGCGCCAACATGAAATTGCTGCGCCCAAGATTTTTTCTTGTTCATCAAAGCCAATTCAAATAAAACAGCCGATTTGTACTTATTAATTTCCAAAACAGAAACTGATTCGCCTTTCATCGCTTTTGCAAAAATGATATTTACTTCACTTTCAGTATAGTCCTCTCCATAGAAATTCGCATGTCCGTGATCCGAAACACGACAGCCCATTTCATGAAAAAAATCATGGCGTTCTTGAAGCGCTTTTATTAAATTTGAATAATCCGCAATTGAATACCCGACTGTTTTTTCTAATTTTTGAATCCAATCTACAAAAGCCTGACCTTTTTCCATTTCGGTTGCTTTGTCGGGACGAAAAGAAGGTAAAACTCTGATTTCAAAATTATCGTCTTGCAATTGTTTATGGTAGCGCAAATCATCCGTTGGATCATCCGTAGTTCCTACAACAGCAACATTCATTTTGCGAAGCAGATTTTTAACGCTATACTCTGGCTTTTTCAATAAGTTAGAACATAGGTTATAAATGGCTTGCGCAGAATCTGAATCCAATAGAGTGGTAATTCCAAAATAATTCTTCAATTCCAAATGAGTCCAATGGTACAAAGGGTTTCTCAACGTATAAGGAACAGTTTCTGCCCACTTGATAAATTTTTCATAATCGCTTGCGTCTCCTGTGATGAATTTTTCATTCACGCCATTGGCACGCATCGCCCTGTATTTATAATGATCCCCATCAATCCAAATCTGGTATAAATTCTCAAATTGGCGGTCTTCGGCAATATCTTTTGGAGACAAATGACAATGGTAATCAAAAATTGGCTGTGCTTTTGCAAAATCGTGATATAGGGTTCTTGCCGCTTGACTGTGCAGTAAAAAATCATCCGTAATAAATATATTTTCAGCCATAATTTATATTAAAATAAACTTCGTTCAATTCCCATTTCTAAACCTCGTAATTCTGCTAATCCTCTTAAACGACCAATTCCTGAATAACCTGGGTTTGTTTTTTTATTCAAATCGTCTAACATTTGGTGACCGTGATCCGGTCGCATTGGAATAATTCGTTTAGTCTCTTTTTGTTTTTTCAGAATGGATTTTACCACTTCGTACATATCTACATCGCCTTCGAGATGATTGGCTTCATAAAAATTACCTTCGGCATCACGTTGCGTACTTCTCAGGTGTATAAAATTCATTTTTTCTCCATGACGATCTACAATTCCGGGTAAATCATTGTCGGCAATTACACCGTAAGAACCCGTACACATGCAAAATCCATTGGATGGAGAATCAATTGCATTCAATAATTGTATCAAATCAGCTTCTGTAGAAACTACTCTTGGTAATCCTAAAATTGGATAAGGAGGATCGTCAGGATGAATCGCCATTAAAACGCCAACACTTTCTGCGACAGGAATAATTTCACGTAAGAAATAGTATAAATTTTCTTTCAATCTAGCTGCATCGATACCGTCATAACCTTGAAGCACTTTCAAGAAATCTGCTACAGTATAGGATTCTTCTGCCCCAGGTAAGCCTGCAATAATGTTTTGTTGCAATTTTATTTTATCGGCATCAGACAATTTTTCAAAAGTTGCTTTTGCTTTTGCTTTCTGCGCTTCAGAATAGGTAGTTTCCGCTCCGGGTCTTTTTAGAATAAACAACTCAAAAGCAGCGAATTCATTGATATCAAAACGCAAGGCTTTGGAACCATCAGGCATTTCATAAGACAAATCGGTACGAGACCAATCTAAAACAGGCATGAAATTATAACAAACAATATTAATTCCGCAAGTCGCTAAGTTTTTGATACTTTGCTTGTAATTTTCAATATATTTCAAATAATCACCCGATTGTTTTTTGATATCTTCGTGAACAGGAATACTTTCTATAACCGACAAGGTTAATCCCGCTGCTTCCACTTCATTTTTTCTTTTCATGATTTCGTCCAGTTGCCACACTTGACCGTTTTTAATGTGGTGCAAAGCGGTAACTATTCCAGTTGCACCGGCTTGCTTGGCATCTGATAATTTAACGGGATCATTGGGTCCGTACCATCTCCATGTTTGTTCCATAACTTTATATTTATGCTATTAAGTGTTATTTTTTAAACTCCGCTAAACGCGCTAAAACCTCCATCGATAGGAATAACGACACCGGTAACAAAAGAGGATGCGTCATCACATAAATAAAGCGTTGTGCTGATTAAATCTTCTGGTTCTCCAAATCTTCCCATTGGGGTTTGCCCAATGATAGTATTTCCTCTTGCAGTCAATTCGCCGTTTTCAGTTGTCAATAAAGCACGGTTTTGATCGGTTAAGAAAAATCCAGGAGCCAAGGCATTCACACGAATCCCTACTTTTGAAAAATGAACCGCCAACCATTGCGTAAAGTTAGAAACTGCTGCTTTTGCGCCACTATAAGCTGGAATTTTTGTCAAAGGTGTAAAGGCATTCATCGAAGAAATATTCAAAATGCTGCAACCTTTTTTGCCTATCATGTCTTTAGAAAAAACTTGCGTTGGCAATAAAGTTCCGATAAAGTTTAGATTGAAAACGAATTTTATTCCTTCGGCATCCAAATCAAAAAAAGTTTTGAAACCTTCGGTAGTATTTTGCAAATCTTCCTCTAAAAGAAATGGATTTGATGTGGTTCCCAATGGATGATTTCCTCCTGCTCCGTTTATCAAAATATCGCAACTTCCCAATTTTTCGTTGACTTCTTTTTTGGCTGCTTCCAAGGATTCCTTTTCTAATACATTGGCGGCAACGCCAATTGCTGTTCCTCCGGCTGCATTAATTTCATTAGCAACTCGATCTGCTGCTTCTTTTTTTAAGTCCAAAAGGGCTATTTGGTGACCTTGTTTAGCCAATGCTTTTGCTAATGTGCCACACAAAACTCCGCCTGCACCTGTTATAACTACTGTTTTCATCTGTATATTATTTTATCGAATGAATTAAGCTTAGAACCTTTTTTGTTTCTGTTTCAATGGTTGCGTAATCTTTGTCAGCCATTAGTTGTTTGCTGATTAATTTGCTTCCCATTCCTACGGCAGAAACGCCAGCTTTGAACCAACCACTGATGTTTTCGCTTGTTGTGTCCACGCCACCTGTTGGCATGAACAATAATTTTGGGAAAATATCTTTAATTCCGCTCAAGAAATCGGGTCCTAGCATATTTCCAGGAAACAATTTGATGAATTTTACGCCTGCATTTTCAGCTGTAATAATTTCTGTTGGTGTCATACAACCCGGACTGTACAAAATTCCTTTGCTTTTTAGAAATGCCGCCACTTCAGGAACAAATCCCGGGCTAATGAAAAAATCAGCGCCTACAGCAAAATATTCTTCCGCTTGTTGTAAATTTTTGATTGTTCCGATTCCTAATAATAAATCAGGCATTTCAGCATTTCTAACTTCGACCATTTTAGTGAAGTTGCTCAAAGCTGCATCACCACGACTTGTATATTCTACGGCTTTGATTCCCGCTCTGTAAATTGCTCTTAATACTTCAATTGTTACATTTTCATCGGCATTGAAATACAAAGGAAGCATTCCTTGTTGTACAATCGCGTCAGTTACATTTTGAATCTTGCTCATTTTTTTATATTTTAACTTTAAATACTAATTTTTTGATTTCGCCTTCGCCAATCATTGGAGCGTGAACATCTTCTGGGTAAAAAATCCCAAATTGATTGTCCGTTAATTGGAAAAACATGTCGGGTTCATCGCTAAAAAAACGCACGTCTTTTTCGGGATTGTACGCTCCGTTTTGTGCCACACATTTTTCTCTTGGTTTCCATCCTATGGTTTCCAATCCTCTTACACAAACTTGAATGTCGATATTGTGGTCGTGGCATTCAAATTTAGCCAAACTAGCTTCGGCAGTTTTCCCCATTCCGGTATTGACAATTAACTTTAAACCTTCCGAAATTTCGGAAACTCCATCGGGAAGATTGGCAATATCATTTTGTTTGATATAGTCGAATGCTTTTGCAAATAAAGGATTCAAACTACTATATTTCGTAGCGTTAGCTAATGTATCTATTATCATGTTTTCTTAATTATCGTGCAACTCTACCAGAAGCATCGCCTCCCATAAGTTTAGAAACTTCGTCAACTGTAACTAAATTAGCGTCCCCTTTAATGGTGTGTTTCAAGCAAGAGGCTGCAACAGCAAAATCTAATGCGTTTTGGTCATCATTTGGATAAGTCAATAATCCGTAAATTAAACCTCCCATGAATGAATCGCCGCCACCTACTCTATCAACGATATCCGTAATTTGATATTGGCGTGTTTGTAACATTTCTTTCCCATCATATAAAACTCCTGCCCAAGTATTGTGAGATGCTGAAATAGAACCACGTAAAGTTGTAATTACTTTTTTGGCTCTTGGAAATTTTTCCATCATTTGTTGGCAAACAGAAAGAAAAGCTTCTGCTTTTACATCATGTCCGTGCGTTTGCACTGCTGCTCCTTCTGGTTTGATACCAAAGTGCATTTCTGCATCTTCTTCATTTCCTAAAATCACATCGCAGTAGGATGTTAACTCGGTCATAATCGCTTCACGATCGCCACCGTATTTCCACAATTTAGCGCGGTAATTTAAATCGGTTGAAATAGTAACTCCTAATTTGCTAGCCACCTTAACCGCTTCTAAACAAGCATCGGCAGAACTTTGAGAAATTGCTGGTGTAATTCCGGTCCAGTGAAACCATTCTACTCCTTCAAAAACTTTTTCCCAATTGATCATCCCTGGTTGAATTTCCGACATCGAAGAATGAGATCTGTCATAAACCACTTTACTTCCTCTGCTCACAGCACCCGTTTCCAGAAAATAAATTCCCAAACGTTCACCACCCCAAACTATATTGTCTACACCAACTCCTCTTTTGCGCATTTCCATCATGGCGCATTCACCAATATCATTTTTTGGCAAACGGGTTACAAAATCAACTGGAATTCCATAATTTGCAAGTGAAACCGCTACGTTTGATTCTCCACCACCATATACAACATCGAAATTGTCTGCTTGTGAAAATCTTAAAAATCCTTGTGGTGCTAATCTTAACATTATCTCACCAAATGTTACTACTTTTTTAGACATTTTTAATTTTATTTATTAAATTATTAAAGGGTTTTATAGTTAAATATTAAAAAATAACAATTTATCGTGTACGAACACGGCTTTGCAAATCTATAAAAAATATATTATAATTTACTTTTATTTCAATAATTTTAAATAAAAAATTAAATTTGTAATCTTTACAAAATGTTTAATCAAAATCAATTGCTATCATAACAATAAAAAAAATTGCGAAACTTGCAAATATCTCTGTAGGAACCGTTGACAGAATACTCCACAATCGCGGTCAAGTTTCCCAAGAAAATATTGATATTGTAAATGCTATTGTCAAAGAATACGGCTACCAAAGGAATATTTACGCAAGTAACTTGGCCTTTAATAAAAAATTCAGATTTGCAGTTTTTTTGCCTCAACATGAAGGATTAGAATATTGGATAGCTCCAGTTTTAGGTGTTAAAAAAGCTGCTGAAGAATTTGAAAGATTCGGAGTGAAAATGGAATATTTTTATTATAAATACAGTTCGTCCTCATTCAAAAAACTAGCTAAAAAAGTTTTAGAAGAAGAGTTTGATGGATTGTTATTTGCTCCAATATTTTATGACGAATCCCTACTTTTTTTAAAGGAATTTAAGAAGAAAAACATTCCAATTGTGATGATTGATTCTAATATTCCTGAAATTGAAGGGTTAGATTATATTGGACAAGATGCATTTCAAAGTGGCTATTTAGCAGGGAAATTAATTAGTTTTGGAATCCCTACTCCAAACCATGTTTTGATAATGAAAATAACTCGGGAAATAGAAAGTACTTCCGTTTATTTGCAAAGAATTAAAGGGTTTTATTCTTTTTTTAGGAACAATCCTGAACTTTCTAATTTTACATTTTCTGAAATTACCATTAAAGACTCTGAGTCAAATCGACTTACAAAAAAAATGTTTGAAGGAGTCAATAGTATTTTTGTTCCCAATTCCAGAGTTCATTTTGTAGCTAAATTTGTCAAAGAAAACAAGATAAATAGCATTCGTGTTGTTGGCTACGACTTATTAAAACAAAATTTAGAATACCTCAACGAAGGCTACATTGATTTTTTAATCAATCAAAAACCAGAAGACCAAGGATATTTGGGAATTAGTCATCTTTATAAAAAATTAGTTTTGAAGGAAGAAATTGAAATTACAAATTATATACCTTTAGAAATAATAGTAAAAGAAAATGCTATTATTTCAAATGGGACAAAACAAACTATTTAATTCAAGTATAAAATTATCTTACTACTTCAGAACGTACTATTCGTTTAATTTTTTGTTTTCAATAATTATAACAAATTAATTACTTCAGATATACTCCAGAAGTCTTTCTAAAGCCATTCCTCTTGAGCCCTTAATGAGTAGCGTAGCGTTTTCAAATTTTAATTTGGATGCAGTTTCTGTGAAGGAATCAAAAGTTTCGAAAAAATTCATATGGGATTGTTCCAATTTACTTTTGAAAAAATAATTGCCAATGAAATAGGTCGTTACATTTTTTTGATTTGTGAGTAAATCAACAATATTTTTATGTTCATCTAAACTTTCAGAACCCAATTCAAACATGTCGCCAAGAAAGGCTATTTTTTTAGGACTTTCTAATTGTAATAAATTCTCTATAGCTACTACCATGCTGCTAGGATTGGCATTATAGGCATCTAAAATAACAACGTTTGAATTGATATTTAACAGTTGAGATCTATTGTTTTCAGGCACAAAATCTTCTATAGCAGCTTTTATATCCTCATTTGCAATCTTAAAATAAACGCCTATTACAATAGCGGCATTAATATTATTTGAATTGTAAAGACCAATTAAATGAGATGTGATTTTACAATTTGAAAAAGTTACTTCTACAAAAGGATTTGCCGTAACTGAAGTTATTAAAACATCGGCATTGGATTTGTTAACGCCAAAAGTAAAAGACTTAATACCACTTGATTTCTCTACTTGAATACTATCGCTCAGGTTAATAAAAACTGTTTTATTATTATTAGAGAGATAGTTATATAACTCACACTTTCCTTTTATAACCCCCTCTACTCCACCAAACCCTTCAAGATGGGCTTTTCCAAAGTTGGTAATATAGCCAAAATCCGGTTGTGCAATTTCACATAAAAATTCAATTTCCTTTTGATGATTGGCACCCATCTCTACAATTCCGATTTCTGTAGTACTGTCAAATGAAAGCAAAGTAAGCGGAACACCAATGTGGTTATTTAAATTACCTGCTGTGGCTTTTGTCTTAAATTTTTTTGACAAAACGACGTGAATTAATTCCTTGGTAGTTGTTTTGCCATTACTACCAGTCAAAGCAATAATTGGAATATTCAGGTACTTTCTGTGAAATTGAGCCAAAGCTTGTAAAGTTTTCAAACTGTCCTTTACAACAATTGTTCGTTCATCAATAAAATAATCAGGGTTGTCAATAATTACGAATGAGGCACCTTTATCTAAAGCTTCTTTCGCAAAAGTATTGGCATCAAAATTATCTCCTTTAATCGCAACAAAAAAGGAACCCGCTTCAATTTTTCGAGTATCAATTGAAATTGACTTGCATTTCAAAAAACAATTGTGAATAATTTTAATATCCATATAAAACAATTTTAAACAATAAAAGCCCTAATCAAAGGGCTTTTATTTATATTTTAAGATTGAAAATTAATTTCTAGCTCTTTTCTTTTTGTCTGCTTTTGGACCTACTCTTGACATCGCACATCTAAATCCAATATAATCAGTTGCCATATCTTGAGGAAAATATCTTCTTTGTGCTGGATCTAACCAATACGCCCTGTCTCTCCAAGAACCTCCTTTATAAACTCTTACATCGTCATTTACTAAAGTTGTTCTTTTGTTAGATTTATCGAATTTTCTAACCATGCTACCAAGACTATCAACAGTTACATTGTGCTTTGGAGAATCGTACATTCTTTTGCCTTCACTTAATTTTGCACCTTCATCAAAGTTTCCGAAATCAAAATATCTTGTAGATTGTTTATCACCATCTCTGTAATTTCTTTCGTCGCTTTTGTCAAAATTTTGTCTCAAATACGTTTCTTTTTCATCAACTGGAACTTGAGCAATTTGTCCGGGTGCATTTCTAGCAACAATTCTACCATTAGGCAAAGTATCGTAAGCAATGTTTTGAGAGGTAACCAATTCAACTTTTCCGTCATCTCCAATTTTATTTTTTGTAAATAAATTACCTCTAAAATAATTGAAATCACTTACTTCGTCATCAACCATTGGTCTGTATACATCGGCAACCCATTCTGCAACGTTTCCTGCCATATCATACAATCCAAAATCATTTGGTGGGTATTCTTTTACAGCATTTGTAATATCAGCACCATCATCAGACCATCCTGCAATTCCACCGTAATCACCTTTTCCTTGTTTGAAATTAGCCAATTGATCTCCTTTTATTTTTCTTTTTCCAGAGCGAGTATAACTACCAGACCAAGGATATTTCTTTTGACCTTTGTATATATTGTATTCTCTTTGTCCTACATCTGCTGCAGCAGCATATTCCCATTCTGCTTCTGTTGGAAGTCTGTATTCAGGAAGAATAAGACCTGAAGATCTTTGAGCATATACATTTGTAGCTGTTTTTGTTGTGGCTGCTTGTCCTTTTCCGCCTGCCACTTTTTGTGGTTTTGACAATGAATTTTTACGTCCTTTCAAAACTATCTTATCATCACCTCCAAAAGTTTTGCTTGGTGCATTCAAATAGGTTTCAGTACTGAAACTACTTTCCGCTTTAACATCTGTTAGTTTTGCATCTTTTTTTAAATAACCTTGTGTTTCTAGGGTGTTTTCATTGACACGGTCTGTTCTCCACTTACTAAATTCAGCTGCTTGAATCCAATTCACTCCAACAACTGGATACGTGGCATAAGCAGGATGTCTCAAGTAATTATTAGTGTAAGTTTCATTATAACCCAATCTATTTCTCCAAACTAAGGTATCTGGTAAAGCGCCTGGATATATGTTTTTATAATTTTCATCTTCTGGTGGAAAAACACGTTTTAACCAATCTAAATACTCCATGTACATTAAATTTGTAACCTCAGTTTCATCCATATAGAAAGATGCAACGTGTTGTTGATTTGGAGTATTATTCCAATCGTGCATTACATCATCTTGAACTTTTCCCATTGTAAATGTTCCACCCTCAACCATCACAAGTCCTGGAGCAGTTGCCTGTTTTTTGAACTTACTGTTGAATTGAAAGCCCCCTTTTTTATCGTTGATTTTCCAACCTGTGGCTGTAGACCCTGCTTTTGAACTAGATTTTTTACTACAACTTGAAGCCCCAATAAGGATAATTATTGCTAGTAAAACATTAACAGAAAAAATTTTGTTTGTTTTCATACTTTTAACGGATAATATGTATGCGGCGAATATAATAATTAACTATTAAACCACAACACATTTTTTAAAATTTAATTATAATTGTGCTATATATTTTATCACAACAACATTTGAACGCAAAAATAAGACAAATATTATATATATTGCACTAAAAATATTTTTAAACACGCACTAATATATACATTATTGCGTTATTACCTAGAGATGAAAGAAAAACTATATTTACTAATTGTATTATTCACCTTTGCTTCTTTTGGTCAACAAAAGGGTAAGGTTACTCTTGAATGGGTTTCAAAAACTGAAATTGCTTTTGGTTCTAATAAATTAAACATACCCCAAATACAATCAGAAAATTTTATTTTTGATAGCTACAACAGGACTATAGCTTATAATTTAACCCTTTCACAAGACACTTATATAGACGAAAATTCTTTAAAAATTACTGACGTAGTATTTGAAAGCATGCCCTCCGAGAAAATTGGCGACTTAAATGCTTCAAAAATACCAAGCGAAATTACTGCCTCAATCAGAAATAGTAGCGCTCGTGACAAAAAATTTGCCTTTTTAAGCGTATCGCCAATTGTAAAAGATGGAACAGCATTTAAAAAAATACTGTCTTTTTCCTATTATTTTTCAAAAAGCGAAACCTCAAGAAATACTAGAGAAATCAATAACGTTACACAAATTTCTAACTCCGTTCTAGCTTCTGGAGATTGGAATCGTTTTTATGTTGTAAAATCGGGTGTGTATAAATTGTCTAAAAGTTTTATGAAGCAAATTGGTGTAAATGTAACTGGCGATCCAAGAAACATAAAAGTATTTGGTAATGGAGGTCGAATGTTACCTTTATTAAATAGCACATATTACCCCTCTGATTTGGCCGAAAATGCTATTCAATTTATTGGTGAAAACGATGGTGTTTTTGACGAACAAGATTACATCCTATTTTATGCTGAAGGTATTGATAATTGGAATGAAGAGAGTAAAACAAACAGTAATTTATTTGCTTCAAAATCCTATTACTACGTTACTGCTTCGGGAAATTTAGGAAAAAGAATTACGGATATGCAACAACCCTCTGGAGCAGCAACATTAGCAATTACTTCATTTGACGATTATCAGTTTCACGAAGTTGACAAAGTAAATGTAGTGCGCGCAGGAAGACAGTGGCTTGGCGAAGCCTTTAATATTGACAACGAACAAGAATTTACCTTTGAAGTGCCAAATGCCGTTCCCTCTTCTTTTGCTAAATTAAACATTAATGTCGGTTCCGATGCATACAACGCTACGTCATTTAAGGTAGAAGCTAATTCACAATTAGTTGGAACCATCAATTTATCAGCTCTAACCGCTGGATCTGGAACCGAACTTAGCATAGCTGCGTTGCCTTCAAACACAACAATTTTAGCATCAAACACTATCAAAATAAAATTGACATATAACAATAATGGAGTTCCGTCAGCAAAAGCATATCTTGACAACATTTTACTTTCGTCAAAGAGAAACTTAACTGGTTATGGCAAGCAATTCCGATTTAAATATAATGACGCAAGTACGTTATCTGGTATTGCAGAATACCAAGTAAATTCTGCTTCGGGAATTAAACAAGTTTGGGATATTACCGATATTTATAATGCCACTAAAATAGAAAATGCGAGTCAGCCAAACTTTTCATTCAAAGCCAATTTGGGAGAAGTTAGAAACTACATCGCTATCGATGAAACTGATTTTTACATACCATTAGAAGATTCACAAACAAAAGTTGCCAATCAAGACTTGAAAGGCACTATTTTCAAAAACCAACAGAATGTTTTTCAAGATGTCGATTATTTGATTGTAACTCCGAATTTTTTAAAAAACCAAGCTGAAAAATTAGCCGTTTTCCATAGAAATTATTCTCAACTAAATGTAAAGGTGGTAACGCTAGAAGCTATTTATGAAGAATTTTCTTCCGGAAAACAAGACGTTGCAGCGATTAGAAATTTTGTGAAATACATTTATGAAAATGCTTCAAGTGCCGATAAAAGAATAAAATACCTCAATCTTTTCGGCGACGCATCGTTCGATTATAAAGACAGAATTCCAAATAATTCTAATATCGTTCCTATTTATCACGCCTTAAACAGCACAACAGCTGGAGAATCATCCTATGCTTCTGATGACTTTTTCGGATATATGGATCCTACAGAAGGAAATGTAGCGTACTTTTTTGGCGGAATTGATATTACCGTAGGGCGAATGTTAGTGAGTTCAACTTCGCAAGCTGAAGAAATGATTAATAAGGTTTTTGAATACAATGATATTAAATCATTCGGCAATTGGCGAAATAATTATGTTGCCATTTCTGATGATTCGGACAAACCTTCAGATGTTTCATTACAAGCCAAGCAAAATCAATTGGCAGATAGAATTGTTTTGGAAAAACCATTTATAAATATCAAAAAAGTATTGTTGGATTCTTATGTTCAGGAAACTTCATCGGGAGGAAATCGCTATCCAAAAGCCAGAGAAGATATTTTCAATGCCTTTGAAAAAGGAGCTTTAGTTTTCAATTATCTTGGTCACGGTGGTGAAGATGGATTAACTGGGGAACGGGTTTGGGAAAAATCCGATGGGCAAAATTTGAGCAATCAATACAAATACCCTTTATTCATAACCATAACCTGCGATTTTTCAAGATTTGACAATCCATACCGTCCAACAGCTGGAGAATATACCTATTGGAATCCAAAAGGAGGTGCCATTTCTATGATTACAACCATTCGTTCTATTGGGCAAGGATCGGCAGAATATTTTAATGACAAATTATCACAATATTTATTTTCTTATGGTTCCAACCAATATACTTCAATTGCAGAGGCGTTGCGATTAGCCAAAAACAGCAATCCGAGTTCTTCGTCAAATGTGGTTTTTTATGTTGGTGATCCTGCATTAATGTTGGCAATTCCGAAACCAAAAATCCGTTTAACAAAAGTAAATGACATTCCAATTACAGGAACAATTCCAGATCTTCAATCTTTGGCTTATGTAAAACTTTCGGGTGAAATTACAGATGAAAATGATGTGCTTTTACCAACTTATAATGGTGCTTTGGCAGTTACTATTTTTGATAAAAATATCATTAAAGCCACTTTCAATAATGATGGAAATAGCCCTGCGATTAATTTTAACACCTTAGGTGAAACTATTTTCAGAGGAAATGCTTCCATTAGCAATGGTCAATTTGATTTTGGTTTTGTTGTTCCAAGAGACATAAAAATCCCTGTTGGAAATGGAAGAATCAGTTTTTATTCCAAAAAAAATCAAGCGTTTGTTGACAATACTGGTGTGGACACCACAATCAAAATTGGAGGCATTAATACATTGGCTGCAGCCGATACCACTGCACCAACCGTAAAGCTATTTATGAACGATCAAACTTTTGTAAATGGTGGAATTACAAATGCCTCGCCTTTATTTTTAGCCTTTCTTGAAGATGAAAACGGAATCAACACAGCAAGTGGAATTGGGCACGATATTGTAGCAATTTTAGACGGAAACGAAAGTGCTCCTTATATAATGAATGATTATTATGAAACGGAATTGGACAATTATAAAAAGGGGAAATTGCAATTTCCTTTTCGAAATTTGGCAGTTGGTTTGCACACCATAACTTTCAAAGCATGGGATGTTTATAACAATCCAATCACTGCCGAAATCCAATTTATTGTTGTTGGCGATGAAACCATGACACTTACCAATGTGCTAAATTATCCCAATCCATTTGTAAATTACACGCAATTTTGGTTCACACATAACCATCCTTTTGAACCTTTGGAAGTGCAAGTGCAAGTGATGACAATTACAGGGAAAATAGTTTGGACGAAAAATCAAATTGTAACTACAGATGGCTTTCTTAGTAGAGAAATCTCATGGGACGGAAGGGATGATTTTGGCGATAAAATAGGAAAAGGAGTTTACGTATATAAATTAACCGTCAAGTCTTCTTTAACGAATAAAAAAACTGAAAAGTTTGAAAAACTTGTAATACTTTAATAATATATTATATTTGTTCAATTAAAATTAAAATCAGAATGAAAAGAATAGCCATTTTAATGCTTTGTTTAGGTGCAACACAAATGTCGAAAGCACAAGAAAGAGTTATAACCACGGGAGTTCCTTTTCTATTAGTAGCTGCTGATGCAAGAGCCGCAGGTTTAGGAGACCAAGGAGTTGCTACTTCTGCTGATGCCTTTTCGCAACAATGGAATCCAGCAAAATATGCCTTTTCAATAGAAAAACAGGGGTTTACTTCAAGTTACACTCCTTATTTAACCGCTATTGTAAATGATATTTCATTAGGTCAAGTAAATTATTTCAATAGAATAAATGAAAGAAGTGCCTTTGCAGGAAGTATTCGCTATTTTAGTTTGGGAGAAATTGAATTGCGTCAAGCTATTGATGATGTTGCCAATGTTGTAAAACCAAATGAATTTACTTTAGACGTTTCTTATGCATTGAAATTAAGCGATAAATTTTCAATGGCAGTTGCAGGAAGATTTATTAGTTCCAGCCTAAAAATTCAAGATGCATTTAACGATACTCGTGCTGCAAAATCATTTGCTTTTGATGTTGCGGGATTTTTTCAATCGGAACAAACAGCCTTTTCTGAATTTGACGGACGGTATCGAATTGGTTTTAACTTCCAAAACTTAGGGCCAAAAATTAGTTATGATTCTTCTGTTGATAATAACCTAAATGCTAATTTTATGCCTGCTCAAATGAAATTAGGAGGGAGTTTTGATTTTATTTTTGACGACTATAATAAAGTAACTGCAAGTGTAGAATTTAATAAACTATTAGTTCCAACACCACAAATTGATAGAGATAATTTATATGATTATAATAATGATGGAAACGTAGACAGTGATGATTTTACAGATGCAAAAAATGACTACAAAAACATTGGCTGGGTTTCAGGAATATTTAAGTCTTTTGGAGATGCCCCTGGAGGATTCAGTGAAGAGTTAAAAGAAATTACGTATTCTGCAGCGGCCGAATATTTGTACCAAGATTCCTTTGCCATGCGTTTGGGATACTTTCATGAAAGCCCAGTGAAAGGAGCTCGACAATATTTTACTTTAGGGGCAGGATTCAAATATAATGTAGTAAAAATAGATGTTTCTTATTTATTCTCGGCTTCAAAAGTTCAAAATCCATTAGAAAACACACTTCGATTCTCGCTAACATTTAATTTTGGAGAAAAGTATGAAGAACTATAAATCAAAATAATAATAACTAAACGATCCAAATTTCATCCAATTGAAATTTGGATTTTTTTTCCCAATAAAGTATGAAAGAAATTAGTATTACTTCCAAATTTACCGCTTTTGATTCTATACTAGAATTGCCAATAGCTATTCAATCATTAATGGAACAAGCTATCGAAATTAGAAAAAAAGCGTATGCTCCATATTCTCGTTTTCGTGTTGGCACAGCTTTATTATTAGATAACGGAAAAATTGTTATAGGATCCAATCAGGAAAATGCTGCTTATCCGTCGGGGCTTTGCGCAGAACGTGTGGCAATTTTTTCAGCTGGTGCATTATATCCAGAAGCTAAAATAGTAAAAATGGCAATTAGCGCTACTTCTGACACCAATCCAACATTGACTCCTATTCCGCCTTGTGGAGCGTGTCGCCAATCCATTTCGGAATACGAAATCAAACAAGAAATGCCAATAGAAATTTATTTTATGGGAGAAGCTGGAAGTGTATACAAATCAGATTCATTGAAGAATTTATTGCCATTGATGTTTGATAAAAAATTGTTGTAAATCTAAATTAAAATGCTACACTTTTTAATATTAGCAAATAAACTCCTAAGGACAAGAACATTATTGGTTTAATTGGGGGGGAAACTAGGAGGTAAAATTAAAAACCGATAAAAATTAACCACAGATTCACAGATTAGAAATAGTTTAAAATCTGTGAATCTGTGGCTAAAAAAACATTTAATGTGAGAATTTAGTTATAATTTGAGAATTTAATAGCAAAACCTCTTTTTTAACAACTATTAATCAAGGAGTACTAAATTATAAAATAAAAATACTATTAAATTTTAGTTCTTAGTAGGAATGTATTATTTTTGCAATTCGAAAATTTATGTATGGAAATTATTTTTCGAAATAATTAATAATATTCAGACACAAAAACAATCTACTCAAATGAAAGAAGTTACAAAAGAAGTTTATTTAAAGTGGTATGAAGACATGCTACTTTGGAGAAAATTCGAAGATAAATTAGCAGCGCTTTACATTCAACAAAAAGTTAGAGGTTTCCTACATTTATATAATGGGCAAGAAGCTGTTTTAGCAGGTGCTTTACATGCAATGGACTTGACTAAAGACAAAATGATTACTGCTTATAGAAATCACGTTCAGCCAATTGGAATGGGTGTTGATCCAAGAAAAATCATGGCCGAATTATTAGGAAAAGTTACTGGTACTTCTAAAGGAATGGGTGGTTCTATGCATATTTTCTCTAGAGAACACCGTTTTTATGGTGGTCACGGAATTGTAGGAGCTCAAATTCCAGTGGGTGCAGGACTTGCTTTTGCAGACAAATATTTTGAAACTGGCGGTGTTACTATGACTTATTTTGGTGATGGAGCAGCACGTCAAGGTTCCCTTCACGAAACTTTTAATATGGCAATGTTATGGAAACTTCCAGTAGTGTTTATTGTAGAAAACAATGGATATGCAATGGGTACATCTGTAGAAAGAACTGCCAATCATACTGATATTTGGAAACTTGGTTTGGGTTATGAAATGCCTTGCGGACCAGTGGACGGAATGAATCCTGTGAAAGTTGCGGAAGCAATGCACGAGGCAATTGAAAGAGCGCGTCGAGGTGACGGTCCAACATTTTTAGAGATGAAAACATATCGTTACAGAGGTCACTCAATGTCAGATGCACAATTGTATCGCTCAAAAGAAGAAGTTGAAGAATACAGAAAAATAGATCCAATTACTCAGGTTTTAGATGTAATTATGGAACAAAAATATGCTACTGAAGAAGAAATTGAAGCAATTGATGAAAAAGTAAAAGATTTAGTAGAAGAATGCGTTGCATTTGCGGAAGCGTCTCCTTTTCCAGAAGTGCAACAATTATACGATGTGGTTTACGAACAAGAAAACTATCCATTTATCCCTCATAAACTTTAATCGATATGGCAACAGTAATAACAATGCCGCGTTTGAGCGATACAATGACCGAAGGTACGGTTGCGTCTTGGCTTAAAAAAGTTGGCGATAAAGTTTCTGAAGGCGATATTCTTGCAGAAATTGAAACAGATAAAGCTACAATGGAATTTGAATCTTTCAATTCTGGTTCGCTTTTATATATTGGAATTAAAGAAGGGGAATCAGCACCTTGTGATTCATTATTAGCAATTATTGGAAAAGAAGGGGAAGATATTTCTTCTTTGTTGAATTCATCTGCCCCCGAAGCGAAAGTTGCAGAAGAGGCAAATCATACTGTTTTAGAACCAACAACCAACAACCAACAACCAACAACGACTCTTCCAAAAGGAGTTGTAGTGGTTACAATGCCTCGTTTAAGCGATACTATGACGGATGGAACTGTGGCAACATGGTTGAAAAAAGTAGGCGATAAAGTTTCCGAAGGTGATATTCTTGCAGAAATTGAAACAGACAAAGCCACAATGGAATTTGAATCTTTCAATGCAGGTACTTTATTGTATATTGGAATCCCAGAAGGCGGAACAGCACCATGCGATTCTTTATTAGCAATTATTGGCCCTGAAGGAACCAATATTACAGGAATTGCTGAAAATTTTAAGTCAGGAGCAAGCACAGCAGCTGTTGAAACTGTTTTAGAACCAACAACCAACAACCAACAACCAACAACTATAAACGAACAACCAACTACAACGACTTCAAACGAAAGAGTATTTGTTTCTCCTTTAGCTAAAAAAATTGCTGATGAAAAAGGAATTAATTTATCTCAAGTTAATGGTTCTGGTGAAAATGGACGTATCATAAAAAGTGATGTTGAAAACTTTGTACCAAGTGCAACTACTCAAAATGCTCAACCAAATGTAAACACACAACCACAAGTTGAAGTTGCTGTCGCTAGACCATTTGTAGCAGCAGGAGAAAAACTTACCGAGGAAATCAAGAACTCACAAATGCGCAAGATTATTGCTAAACGTTTGGCAGAATCTTTATTTACAGCACCGCATTACAACCTTGTAATTGAGGTTACAATGGACGAAGCAATAAAATCGAGAGCAATTATCAACAGCGTTCCAGATACAAAAGTATCCTTTAACGATATGGTGATAAAAGCAAGCGCAATGGCATTGAAAAAACATCCAAAAATAAATTCTCAATGGAGAGAAGACTCAATTCTTATCAACTATCACGTGAATATTGGAGTTGCTGTTGCAGTTGAAGATGGTTTGGTAGTTCCAGTATTGCCTTTTACAGATGCTATGAGTTTGTCTCAAATTGGCGGAAACGTGAGAGATCTTGCTGGAAGAGCAAAAAGTAAAAAATTATTACCTTCAGAAATGGAAGGAAGTACGTTCACTATTTCTAATCTTGGAATGTTTGGTATAACTGAATTCAATTCAATCATTAACCAACCCAATTCTGCAATATTATCTGTTGGTGCAATTGTAGAAAAACCAGTAGTTAAAAACGGTCAAATTGTAGTTGGAAACACGATGATGCTTTCATTGGCTTGCGACCACAGAACGATTGATGGAGCTACAGGAGCACAATTTCTTCAAACATTAAAACAATACATTGAAAACCCAGTTACGATGTTAGCATAGGTTATTCTATTAAATATAAAGTCCCGTTTTGAGTTTCAAAACGGGACTTTTTTTGTAATAAAATAAAATGAATATTTATTCAGATTTATTCTTGGCTTCAATCCATTTGGACATGTATTTAGTATTTTGTAGGGTTTGATGTTGCAACAAAGCACCAATAAAATTATTCAAGCGATGGTGCTTTAAATTAGTTTGAAGCGATAAAATGTTTTGTTTAAATTCTGAGATAAAGTTAGATTTCAAATACCTTTTTTCTATAATATTTATTCCGTTAATTTGAGCTGAATTCCAAATGGTTTTGTCATTATATAATGAAATCGCTTTCACAGCAAATTCGCTTGGGCTATCAGTTATAAAACCGTTCCAAGGCAAATCTCCACACATCGATTCCGCACCAATTGACGAGGTTATACTCGGAGTTCCACATTGCATGGCTTCCAATAATTTTCCTTTTATTCCTGCTCCAAATCGCAAAGGTGCCAAAACAACTCTTGCTTTCGAAACTACTTCTTGGGCATTATCTGCACGTCCCATAATATGGAAACCTTCTTTTGGCTGGTGCAATTGAAAAACTTTCTGAGAAGGATAGGCACCATAAACAAGCAAATTTGCCTCTGAAACTTCATTTCTAATCAAAGGCCAAATTGTTTCTTTTAAATATTGAACTGCATTCCAATTGGGTTCATGGAGAAAATTTCCAATAATTATTAAATCTTTTATTTCTTCAAAAGGCAACCATTTTTGAATTGCATCAGTAGATACTGGCTCCAATAATAATGGCAAATAATACAATAAAGACGAATCTATTTTAAAGGTATTTTTCAACAAATCCATTTCAAATTCCGAAACCATTATCGAACAATCACAACGCAAAATACTGGCAATTTCTCTTTTAGAAATTTCTTCGGTTAACAAATCATTAATGTCAAAATCGCATTTTTCTTTGAATGCTTTTTGGCGTGACAATCGCAAACAATGCAAATCTATGGTATCTAATATTCTTAACGCATTGGGACAAAATTCCGCAACACGCCAACCAAATTGTTCTTCCATTAAAAACCGATCGAAAAATACCATCGTAGGATTTAACTCATGAATAAATTCATCAAAACTGGAACAATTCAAGGCAATTGATTTTTTTTCAACTCCAATAGCTTCCAAATCAATCATGAAATCGCTTTCCATTGCAGGTGATGCAAATGTGACTTTCCATCCCCATTGTTTAAATAAAATCAATAATTGCTCCATTCGAGTACCTGCAGCAGAAGAATTTGGCTCGGGCCAAACGAAACCAATTACTAGTAAATTTTGAATTTGATTCATAGTAGGAGAATCAAATTAAGAACGAATTTTTTGTTCCCATTTCCAGGCACTTGCCATGGCTTCTTCAAGAGTAAACTCGGCTTTCCAACCCAAAACATCGTTGGCTTTATCAGTGTTAGCGTACGCCGAAGTGATATCGCCTTCTCGCCTATCTACAATTTTGTAAGGTAATTTTTGACCACTAACTTTTTCAAATGCTTGAATTACTTCCAAAACAGAACTTCCTGTTCCGGTTCCAAGATTAAATGTTTCTACTTTTGCTAAGTTTTTATTATTTAACAAGCGTTGCAATGCAATTACGTGGGCTTTCGCCAAATCTACTACGTGAATATAATCACGAACAGCAGTTCCGTCAGGCGTTGGATAATCATCTCCATATACAGACAATTCTTTTCGCAATCCAAAACCTGTTTGCGTTATAAATGGGACTAAATTTTGAGGAACTCCAAGTGGTAATTCTCCAATTTCGGCAGATGGATGAGCTCCAATTGGGTTAAAATAACGCAACAAAATAGCATTGATATTCGTAACTTTCGTAACATCGGTTATTATTTCTTCACCAATTTGCTTGGTATTTCCATAAGGCGACATCGCTACTTGTATCGGGGCGTTTTCAGTAATTGGCATTATTTCGGCCTGACCATAAACCGTACAAGAAGAACTAAAAATTAGATTGGCATCTTGTTTTTGTTGCAATTCTTGAAGTAAGTAAACCAACGTATTGATGTTATTTTCATAATACAACAATGGATTTTCAACGCTTTCACCTACTGCTTTTGAAGCCGCAAAGTGAATTACACCCGCAATATCGTTGTGCTTTTTAAAGAAATTTTGAACGGCAGTTTTTTCCCTAACATCTAGGTTTTCAAACACGGGTTTTTTACCCGTAATAGCAACAATTCCGTCTAAAACAGTTTCCGAGGAATTGGAAAGATTATCAATGATAATTACTTCAAAACCTTTATTTTGTAGTTCTACCACAGTGTGCGAACCTATAAATCCTAAACCTCCTGTTACTAAAATTTTCATATTATATTGTTTGAACGTTATCGTTTTTAGCCCTGATAGCAGCGGTATCCCACGCTTTTGGGCGTGGATTAAGCGGATAGCAGGATTAGCTCCAGAAAAAATTATTTTAAATATTCTAAAACTGAATCGGTAATAAACTTGATTTGTTCGTCATCTAATTCGGTATGCATTGGTAAAGAAATAACTTGTTTTGCCAATAAATTAGTTACTGGAAAATCTTCTTCTTTGTATCTTGAATCCAAATAGGCCTTTTGAGAATGCAACGGAATTGGATAATATATGGCGCAAGGAATGGCTTTATCAAGCAAATGTTGCATCAATCCATCTCTGTCGCCGTCGATGATTCTTAGGGTATATTGGTGAAAAACGTGGCAATCGCAAATGTCGCAAATACTTGGTGCCACAATATTTTTATGCCCTTCAAAAGCTGCAGAATACTTGCGTGCCGCATTTTGACGCGCTGCATTATATTGATCTAATAAAGGTAATTTAGCGTTTAAAACCGCCGCTTGAATACTGTCTAAACGAGAATTTACGCCCACAACATCGTGATGGTACCGTACGTACATTCCGTGATTTACAATTCCACGAAGTTTGTGCGCCAAAGCATCGTCATTGGTGAAAATTGCACCTCCATCTCCATAACAACCTAAATTTTTTGAAGGAAAAAAGGAAGTTGAACCTACGTGTCCAATTGTTCCAGCTTTCATTTTGGTGCCATCAGAAAACTTGCAATTTGCACCAATTGCTTGGGCATTGTCTTCAATAACATATAAATTAAATTCTTTTGCAATGCGCACAATCGTTTCCATATTGGCGGCACGACCGAACAAATGCACGGGAACAATGGCTTTCGTTTTTGGCGTAATTGCTTTTTTAATAGCCTCAATCGAAATGTTCATATTAACCAAATCCACATCGACTAAAACGGGAGTTAATTGCAATAACGCAATGACTTCAACGGTTGCAGCAAAAGTAAAATCGGCAGTAATTACCTCGTCGCCAGGCTTTAAATCCAAACCCATCATTGCAATTTGTAACGCATCGGTTCCATTAGCGCAAGGAATTACGTGTTTTACATCCAAATATTCTTCTAAATTTTTTTGAAATTGCTGAACTTGAGGTCCATTAATATAGGTATTGGTATCTAAAACTTCTTGAATAGAATTATTTACGGTTTCTTTTATAGCTTCATATTGCCCTTTCAGGTCAACCATTTGGATTTTTTTCATCGATAAAAAGGTTATAATGTTGATACGTTTGATGTCAAAAGTTACTCAAAAAAGCAAATTTTCTTAAAACGAATTACAAAAATAGTTATTTAATGAGTTATAGCAATGAAAATTCTATAAAGTGATGTATTTTAGCCCCACAAAATACAATCTATGTTATTTATATATAATTTAATAGTGGTCTGCGCCGATTTTATTTTGAAAATCGGAGTCCTTTTCAACCCAAAAATAAAACTTTTTGTTGAAGGCAGAAAGTCCACTTACAAAGTATTATCTAATAAAATCAAGGCTTACGATAAGACTATTTGGTTTCACGCCGCTTCTTTAGGGGAATACGAGCAAGGCTTGCCCGTTATGGAACGGATGAAAAGTAGGTTTCCGAACCATTTAATTGTGCTGACATTTTTTTCGCCTTCTGGTTATGAAATTCGTAAAAATAACACCATTGCAGATGTGACGGTTTATTTGCCGTTGGATACGCAATCCAATGTAGATAAATTTATGGAAATTGTGCGACCAGATATGGCATTTTTTATAAAATATGAATATTGGCCAAATTTTTTGAATGCGTTGAAAAATCGGGAAACACCAACCTATTTAATCTCAGGAATTTTTAGAGAAGACCAATTATTTTTCAAATGGTATGGCGGTTTTTACAGAAACGCTCTGAATGCTTTTGAACATTTTTTTGTGCAAAATTCAAAATCAAAAGACCTTTTATTGAAACTTGGAAAATCAAATGTTACTGTTTCTGGCGATACCCGTTTTGATAGAGTTGCTTCGATTTTAAATAGAGATAACTCCTTAGAATTTATCGAGGAATTTAAGAATAATTCGTTGACAATTGTTGTTGGAAGTTCGTGGCCAAAAGACGAATCGTTGCTTGTACCGTATATAAATTCAGCTGAAAATGTGAAGTTCATAATAGCACCTCACAATATCAAAACAGAACAAATTCAAGCTTTGAAGAACAGTATTTCTAAAAAAACAATGTTGTTTTCTGAGGTAGATTTTACGAGTTCAAATCCAATAAATTTATCACATTTTGATGTTTTCATTATTGATAGCATCGGAATTTTGACGAAGATTTATAGTTATGCTGATATTGCGTATGTAGGCGGTGGTTTTGGAAATCCTGGCGTTCATAATTTATTAGAACCAGCGACTTTTGGTATTCCAATTGTTATTGGACCCAATTATTCGCATTTTCCAGAGGCTGCAGCCCTAGTGAATTTGGAAGGTTGTATTTCAATTTCAACTCAAGAAGAATTGAAGGAAGCTTTTGATAATTTAATTCAAAATCAAGACATTCGTTTTGAAAAAGGTCATATTTGCAGCACTTTTGTGGAAATGAATAAAAATGCAACCGATATTATAATGAACCATATTGCCCCTAAAAAAACAATCTAAATAAATTAAAAACTAAAAATTGAAACTTAATTGGGTTGAATTTTGATAGAGTTTGGGAAGGAATCATGAGTGATATTTACTACGATCCAAGCATTTACAGAAATATTATGGTTGACATTCGCTATGTTTTATTCATAATTGATAAATATGCGGGTGCAAATAACTTGATTGAAGAATTAAAATTAGTATATCCAAAAAAGTAAAGCACTGAAAAAGAAGGCTTTCACGACTAAACAAGTACTGATTTTCCTTAAAATAAAGAATATTTAACTTTTTTTTACGGTTTTCAATTTGTGGCACAGTAATTGTTAAATATTTTAACAGTTGCAAAGAATTCTTTTTTTGAAAAAAAATTAAAAAATAATTTTTACCTATTAAAAAATTTATATCTTTGCTTCGAATTAATAATTAACCTTTTATAATTAAGTAAGATGAAAAAAGTACTTTTAAGTTTAGCATTTGTTGCTGTTTTAGCAACTGTTTCTTGTAAAAAAGCTGAAGAAGCTGCACCAGTAGAAGAAGCTCCAGCTGTTGAGGCTGCTCCAGCTGCTGACACTACAGCTGTTGACACTACAGCTGCTGCTGAAGCTCCAGCTGCTGAAGCTCCAGCTGCAAAATAATTAGAAACACTCTAAGAATTTGAAAAGCCACGCAATGCGTGGCTTTTTTTTATCTACATTTTAGAACTATTATTCCTGGAAAATTACTTCGTTTAAAGTGAAATCTAGAATTTCAGCTTTGTGTGCATAGTCCTGAATTTCTTTGATCCCTTTATCCAATAATAATTCGGTATTGTATTTTCTGCTTGTCGCAAAATGAGCTTCTTCCAACATTATTTTAAAATAGTACTTTCCACCCGCGGTTCGCACCTTTACAAAAGTAACTTCTTCAATTGTACTTTTAAAATAGTCAATTCCTTCCTCACATTCAAATTTCAACTCGTAGCGAAAACTGGTGAATATTGCCTTGCCTTTTCTGGAAGTAAATACAAATTTATAATACTCGTCAAATCTTTTACTGATAACAAAAGCACCCATTTAATTTATGATTTTAGATTGAAGATTAGGGAAAATGAGTTGAACTTAATTAAAATAAAAAAAGCTCCAAACTATGTTTGAAGCTTTCTTGTACTCGGGACGGGACTTGAACCCGTACGACCATTACAGTCACTGGATTTTAAGTCCAGCGTGTCTACCAATTTCACCACCCAAGCATTTTGAAATTAAAAAATTTAATTTCTATGGTATAGAGCGAAAAACGGGGCTCGAACCCGCGACCTCGACCTTGGCAAGGTCGCGCTCTACCAACTGAGCTATTTTCGCATTTCAATTTTTAAAAAGAGCCGCTTTACTTGTTATGTATTGCGGGGGCAAATTTAATACATTTATTCAATTATACAAGTCTTTTTTTTAAAAAATAATAGCACGAATTTAAACTTCTGATAACGTTGCCTTTAATACAAAACTAATTATTTCTTAGTCAACATTCTTTTAATTTCGTTGAGTTTCATCATCGCTTCTATTGGTGTCAAGGTATTGATGTCTAAATTAAGTATTTCTTCTTTAATTTCTTCTAATAAAGGATCGTCCAAATTAAAGAAACTCATTTGCATTTGCTCTTTCTCCGCCTTAATTCCTGTTAACGCATCGCCAGAATGATCTTTTTCTAATTTTTTTAATAACTTTTGCGCTTTTAAAATCACCGTTTGTGGCATTCCAGCCATTTTAGCCACGTGAATACCAAAACTATGCGCACTTCCTCCTTTTACTAATTTTCTAATAAAAAGCACCGTGTCTTTTAACTCCTTTACAGAAACATTGAAATTTTGAATTCGAGGCAATAATTCACTCATTTCATTCAACTCGTGGTAATGTGTTGCAAATAAAGTCTTCGGTTTTGATGGATGTTCGTGCAAAAATTCTGCAATTGCCCGCGCTATCGAAATTCCATCATACGTACTTGTGCCTCTTCCTATTTCATCTAATAAAATCAAACTCCTATCAGATAAATTATTCAAAATTGAAGCCGTTTCATTCATCTCAACCATAAACGTGGATTCCCCCATCGAAATATTATCGCTGGCTCCAACTCTCGTAAAAATTTTATCGATAATACCCATTCTTACGTTATCGGCAGGTACAAAACTTCCCATTTGTGCCAACAAAACTATCAAAGCAGTTTGTCGTAAAATAGCTGATTTACCAGACATATTTGGTCCCGTAATCATAATTAATTGCTGCGTATCTCGATCTAAAAAAACATCATTTGCGATGTACGGCATTCCAACAGGCAATTGTTTTTCGATCACAGGATGCCGACCATTTTTTATATCCAATTCAAAAGTTTCGTCTAATTCGGGACAAACATATTTATTTTCAATCGCCAATTGTGCGAAAGAAGTCAGGCAGTCCAACTGCGCTACCAAATTTGCGTTAAGCTGAACTGGCTTAATATAAGTTGTAATCCAAGCGACCAATTGCTCGAATAAATCCATTTCTAATTTGTGTATTTTTTCTTCGGCACCAAGAATTTTGGTTTCATATTCTTTAAGCTCTTCCGTGATATAGCGCTCTGCATTTACCAATGTTTGCTTGCGAATCCATTCTGCGGGAACTTTATCTTTATGCGTATTTCGAACTTCTATATAATATCCAAAAACATTATTAAAGGAAATTTTTAACGATGAAATTCCTGTATTTTCTGATTCCCGTTTTTCAATACCTTCTAAAAACGCTTTTCCAGAAGTTGAAATTGCCCGTAAATCATCCAATTCTTCACTGATTCCTTTGGCAATCGCATTTCCTTTTGCAATAGCAACAGGCGCATCCTGATTCAAAGTAGTTTTGATTTTTTCACGCAATAACTCGCAGCTGTGCAAGGAATCGCCAATAACTTTCACGGCTTCTTGTGGACTTTCTAACGCTAATTTTTTAATTGGAATAATTGCATCCAACGATTCTTTCAAATAAACCACTTCACGAGGGGAAACTTTTCCAGTTGCAATTTTAGTAATCAAACGCTCCAAATCAGAAATCTGCTTTATTTGATGTTGAATATTCTTTAAAATTGGTTGATTTTCTTTCAAATAAGAAACTACTTCGTGTCGATTTCTAATTTTATGAATGTCTTTCAAAGGCAATGCCAACCAACGTTTTAGCAACCTTCCACCCATTGGCGAAAGCGTTCTATCGATTACATCTAATAAAGTTACGGCATTTGGATTGTAACTGTGGTACAACTCTAAATTCCGAATTGTAAACCGATCCATCCACACATAAGCGTCTTCTGCAATGCGCTGAATGGATGTAATGTGTTGTAATTTATTATGTTGTGTTTCTGATAAATAAAATAAAATCGCTCCCGACGCAATGATTCCTTCGGATAATTCTTCAATTCCAAATCCTTTTAAAGAGACCGTTTGAAAGTGATTTGTGAGCGTTTCAAAAGCATAATCTTCTTTATAAACCCAATCTTCTAAATAAAAATTATGATACTCGTCGCCGAAAGTTTCCTTAAAATCGTTTTTATTATTCTTTGGAATCAAAACCTCACTTGGATTAAAATTCTGCAATAATTTGTCAATATAATCTTCCGTTCCCTGAGCTGTTAAAAATTCGCCTGTAGAAACATCTAAAAATGAAATTCCAATATTTTTTTTACCAAAGTAAATAGAAGCCAAGAAATTATTCGATTTTGATTGCAAAACCTCATCATTCATTGAAACACCCGGTGTAATTAATTCGGTAACGCCTCTTTTGACAATTGATTTCGTCATTTTTGGGTCTTCCAATTGATCACAAATAGCCACTCGAAGTCCCGCTTTTACCAATTTCGGCAAATACGTATTAATAGAATGGTGCGGAAAACCTGCCAAAGCAGTTTCTGTTGCCGAACCAGCACCACGTTTTGTGAGGGTAATCCCAAGGATTTTTGACGCACGAACAGCATCTTCACCAAAAGTTTCATAAAAATCTCCCACACGAAACAACAAGCAAGCATCAGGATATTTCCTTTTGATTTCGTTGTATTGCTTCATTAAAGGGGTTTCCTTCACTTCTTTTTCTTTAGATGCCAAAGTAATTATTGTATTAAATGAGATATGAATATTCCAAGAGCGAATTTAATTATTTTTATAATGAATTTATGACTTTAGAAAATTAATTTAATTTTAAGAAAATTTTATTAGTAGAATTGAAATTTTTATTTAGATTTGTTCCAATAATTTAATTTAAAATTACAATGAAAAAAATATTTTTATTAGCTATGCTAACAGTTATAGGATTTACAACTTCTAACGCACAAGAAACTAAGAAAGCGAAAGCGCCTGCAGATACTAAAATAATTGCTCCAAAAGTTGAAGGTGCTGGAATAGTTTTTGAAACTGAAACTATCGATTACGGAACTATTGAGCACAATGCTAATGGCGAACGTGAATTTGTTTTCACAAATAATGGTAACAAGCCATTAATTATTTCAAACACACAAGGGTCTTGTGGATGTACCGTTCCAACAACACCAAAAGAGCCAATTGCTCCAGGTGCAAAAGGAATTATCGGTGTGAAATATGCAACTGATAGAGTGGGTGCTTTCACAAAATCTGTGACAGTAACTTCAAATGCTGAAGGTCAGTCTACAAAAGTATTGACAATTAAAGGTACTGTTTTACCAAATCCAACTCCTGCTGCGGTTCCAGCAGCTCCAAAAAGCTAAATTTATTTAAATAAATATAAAAAGCTTCCTTTCATTAGGGAGCTTTTTTTTTAAACAGTATCCAAAAACTATGCGAAAACTTGAAAACAGTGAATTAAACAGAAAATCTGTCGATGATTTCAAAGAGGCTACAAAAACCCCAATTATTATTATTCTCGATGACATTCGAAGTTTGAATAATATTGGTTCTGTTTTTAGAACTTCCGATGCTTTTTTGATAGAAAAAATATATTTGTGCGGAATTACAGCAATTCCGCCAAATAAAGAAATTCATAAAACTGCATTAGGAGCAACAGAAACAGTGGTTTGGGAACATTGCGAAAGTGTTTTAAAAGTCATAGAAAAACTGAAATCCGAAGGTGTGAAAGTATTTGCCATTGAGCAAGTTGAAAGCGCTATTTTTCTTCAAGATTTTGAAGTTGAAACCAATGTAAAGTACGCTTTGGTTTTTGGAAACGAAGTATTTGGTGTTTCACAAAACGCAATTGAATTGTGCGATGGAACCATAGAAATTCCTCAATTAGGAACTAAACATTCGTTGAATATTGCCGTAAGTGCAGGAATTGTGATTTGGGACTTTTTCAAGAAAATAAGATAAACTATTGTTCTACTTTCTTTCTAATTTCTTCCAAAATAAAAATATAATCGCTTTGTTTCTTGACGAAATCTCTTTCGGAAACATCAATAATTAATACGTTTAAGTTGGTTTGAGATTTGATATAATCCAAATATCCTTTATTGATTTTATCCAAATATTCTGCAGGAATTTCCTGCTCGTAACTTCTGCCTCTGCGTTTGATATTTTGCAATAATCGATCTGTATTTTGATACAAATAGACATACAAATCAGGCTTTGGCATTTCCTTATAAATAATATCAAACAGTGATTTATACAATCGATATTCATCTTCTTGCAACGTGACTTTTGCAAAAATTAAGGATTTGAATATGTGATAATCCGCAACAATAAAATCTTTAAACAAATCAAATTGCGCTAAATCATCCGATAATTGTTGGTATCTGTCCGCCAAAAATGACATTTCTAATGGAAAAGCATACCGGTTTTGATCTTTATAAAATTTTGGTAAAAACGGGTTGTCAGCAAAACGTTCAAATACCGTTTTTGCATTAAAATCTTTAGCAATTTTAGAAGCCAACGTCGTTTTTCCTGCGCCAATATTCCCTTCAATTGCAATGTAATTGTACTGTTGTAAATTGTATTTTTCTAATGGTAATTCTAAATTATAAACCATTTTACAAACGCTCTTGTCTTCACATTCATCAATTAAAACCGGAATCGTTTTCTCGAAAACAGGATGCACAAAATCCAATTGCATATCGTTTATTGGCAATAAAACAAACAAACGGTTTTGCATTTGCGGATGCGGAATTTCTAAAGTTTCCGTTTGAACGATTTCATTTTCAAAACTAACAATATCAATATCAATGGTTCGCGATTGGTATCCCAAATGCTCTTTTCGAATTCTTCCTAATTTTTTTTCGATTTTAAGAATTGCAGACAATAATTTCAACGGCGATTTATGCGTATGAATTGCAATTGCACAATTATAGAAAGCATCACTTTCAAAACCCCAAGAAGGAGTTTCGTATAATTTAGAGACTTTGAAAACCGAACCCAGTTCCAAATGAATCAATTGAATGCATTGTTGGATATTTTCAAGACGATTGCCTTGATTGCTTCCTATGGATAAAATGGCTTGGTTTTGGATTTTCATAATTACTGCAAATTAGCAAAAGAAATTGAGATTAAAACTATATTTGCAATGAGTGTTAATAAATAATTGTTTAAGGGACAAATGCTTTGACAGTTTTAATGAAAGTACTGTTTGGATAGCAATTACACTTCAATCCTAACTATATATCCTTCTGAACTTCGAACATTAAAAACAGTTCCATCTTCAAAAATAAGATATTGCCCTTTTATGCCTGTTAATTTGCCTTTGAAATTAGGAGTTTTATCTAAACTTAGACTGTTTATTTTATTTGGATATTCTAATACAGGATAGTTCATTTCATATAAATCATTTTTTTCTAAATGAAAATACTCCCGAACTTCATCTGGCAATAAAAGCAAGAGTTTTTTTCGTTCTTTAATTAAATCAGTGAAAACGATATCATTAGTAAGCATTTTACGCCAATTGGTTTTATCTGCAAAATTATTTTTTAGGGCAACTTCGGTAATTCCTGCCAAATACCGATTGGGAACTTCAACAATAGCAATTGCCTTTTCGGCTCCTTGATCAATCCAACGTGTGGGAACTTGCGTATTGCGTGTAACCCCAACTTTTACTTCGCTTGACAAAGCCAAATAAACAATGTGCGGTTGCAATTGCACTTTTTCTTCATAGGCCAAATCTCGATCTTGAATGCCAAGATGTGCGGTACTCAACTCTGGTTTCATAATCCAATCTCCTACCGCAGGACTTGAATAAAAACAATCATAGCAAAATCCTTGGCGGAAAATTTTCTTCTTTTTTGCACAATTCAAACATTCATAACCTAAAAAATTAATTTCAATATTTTTATTCAATAACTGATTGACATTTAGAAAACTATCTTGAAAAATCAAATAATATTGAATAGGATTTTCAAACTGGGTTTGCATTTTTTTGAGGACGCCTTCGTATGTCATTAATTTAAAAGTTTAAGGTTTGGAGTTTAAAGTTCCGAAAAATTGCTATTTTTGGTAAAGTTAGCATTTGTTTGTCATTTAAGGTGGGTTCTAAAAATTAGTTTTTTATAAAATTTGAAATTTAACCGATGTTCTTTTTGTTTTATTTTAGCATCTTTTTCCTGTTTTTGAGTTCAAATAGCCTACTATTTGAAATAAAAAATAAAAAAAATCTATCCAAAATAAATTCAAAAACAACTATCGGCTAATTTATAGAACCCGCCTTAACAAATCTAAAATTCTAAAACTAAATCTAAAATCAGAATGCCAATATCAATTATCAATTCTTTTGCCGCTTGGGTTTTAAAACAGCGCATCCATCAGATGGAGTTGTTCTTAAAATACCCAAATGAGGTACAAGAAGAATTGCTAATGAATCTGATTCGTTCGTCTGAGAACACTTTTGTAGGTTTGGAAAACGGATTTGAATCGATGAAATCGTATGCTACTTTTATCGAAAGAGTTCCCATTTCATCCTATGAAGATTTGCAACCTTTAATAGAGCGTACGCGACAAGGCGAACAAAATGTGTTTTGGGGCACACCTATAAAATGGTTTGCAAAATCGAGTGGGACAACCAACGCCAAAAGCAAATTTATCCCTGTTAGTACTGAAGCTTTAGAAGATTGTCATTATAAAGGAAGTAAAGATTTGTTGTGTTTGTATTTGAATAACAATGAAAATTCAGAGTTATTTTTAGGCAAAAGTTTACGTCTTGGTGGAAGTTCTCAAATCTACGAAAACAACAATACTTTTTTTGGAGATTTGTCTGCTATTCTAATTGAAAATATGCCGATTTGGGCTGAATACAGTAGTACGCCAAGCAATAAAGTTTCTTTGATGAGCGAATGGGAAACCAAAATTACAGCCATTATCAATGAAACTAAAACTGAAAATGTTACCAGTTTTGCTGGTGTTCCTTCGTGGATGTTGGTCTTACTAAATAAAGTTCTTGAAGAAACTGGAAAAGGAAATCTTTTAGAAATCTGGCCAAATTTGGAAGTGTATTTCCACGGTGGCGTAAGTTTCGATCCGTATCGGGAGCAATATCAAAAAATAGTGCCAAAAAGCGATTTCAAATATTACGAAATTTACAATGCTTCCGAAGGTTTTTTTGCCATTCAAGATTTGAATAATTCCAATGATTTACTGTTGATGTTGGATTACGGGATTTTCTACGAGTTCATTCCGATGGAAACTTTTGGAACTTCAAACCAAATTGCCATTCGCTTGTGCGATGTAGAATTGAATAAAAATTACGCCATTGTAATTACTACAAATTCTGGCTTGTGGCGCTATATGATTGGGGACACTGTTAGATTTACCTCGTTAAACCCCTACAGAATAAGAGTTACTGGAAGAACCAAACACCACATTAATGTTTTTGGCGAAGAGTTGATGGTTGAAAATTCCGACCGAGCTATTGCCAAAGCGTGTCAACTTACCAATACTGAAATAGTGGATTATACGGTCGCTCCTATTTTCATGAAAGACAAAGAAAAAGGGGCTCATGAATGGATGATAGAATTTAAGAAAAACCCATCAGATCCTATTGCTTTTGGCAAAATATTAGATGAAACACTGCAAACTTTAAACTCGGATTATGAAGCCAAGCGCTATAATAATATGACTTTAAATCCATTGCAAGTGAATATTGCACGCCCTAATTTATTTTACGATTGGCTGAAAGACCAGAACAAATTAGGAGGTCAACACAAAATTCCGAGGCTATCCAATCAACGGGATTATTTAGAAAAATTAAAGGGAATGCAGATTATAAAATAAAAAACGATCTAAAATTAGACAGTTTTTTATTTAGAATTACGAAGCTATTTCCAAGCGTTTCAATAAGTTTTTACTCAACGTGTGTTGTGCATATTCTCGGTCAATTTCCAACGTTTTTTCATCGGAACTTGGCAAATCATACATCGCATCGGTAAGAATGGCTTCGCATAAAGAACGTAATCCGCGAGCACCTAATTTATATTCTAAAGCTTTATCTACAATAAAATCCAAAGCTTCCTCGGAAATGGTAAATTCGACCTCGTCCATTAAAAACAACTTTTTGTACTGCTTAATTAAAGCGTTTTTAGGCTCGGTTAAAATGGCTCTCAATGTTTCTCTATCCAATGGATCCATGTGGGTTAGCACTGGCAAACGACCAATAATTTCAGGAATCAAACCAAAATCTTTGATGTCTTTTGGAATGATATATTGCAATAAATTGTCTTTATTGATATTATCAGCATTTTTAGACGTGCTATATCCAACGGCCTGACGGTTCAGTCTTTTAGAAATTATTCTTTCAATTCCATCAAAAGCACCACCGGCAATAAACAAAATATTCTGAGTATTGACTTCTACAAATTTCTGATCTGGGTGTTTTCTACCTCCTTTTGGCGGCACGTTTACAACCGTTCCTTCCAATAATTTAAGTAAAGCTTGTTGCACGCCTTCTCCAGAAACATCACGGGTAATTGATGGGTTATCTCCTTTGCGGGCAATTTTATCAATTTCGTCAATGAATACTATTCCTCTTTCAGCTTTGGCAACATCGTAATCGGCAGCTTGAAGCAAACGCGTCAAAATACTTTCAACATCTTCGCCCACATATCCTGCTTCGGTTAAAACCGTGGCGTCAACAATAGCCAAAGGAACGTCCAACATTTTTGCAATGGTTTTGGCGACCAATGTTTTTCCGGTTCCTGTTTGCCCCACCATAATGATATTGGATTTTTCAATTTCCACTTCATAATCTAATTCTTGTTGCATCAATCGTTTGTAATGATTGTAAACTGCAACTGCCATTACTTTTTTGGTTTGGTCTTGCCCAATAACATATTGATCAAGGAACGCTCTAATTTCTTTTGGTTTTTTAAGAATTAAATCCCCAACTGCTTTAGAACTTCCATTAGATTTTATTTCTTCTACAACAATTCCGTGTGCTTGTTCGATACATTTATCACAAATATGCGCATCTATTCCAGCAATCAATAAGTTGGTTTCTGGTTTTTTTCTTCCACAGAAGGAACATTCTAATTTTTCTTTTGCCATTTGTTTTTGGTTGGTAGTTGATGGCTGATAGTTGATGGTAAAATACCAACAACCATTAACCAACAACCAATAACTATTTATCCTCTTCTCAACACTTCATCAATCATTCCGTATTCTTTTGCTTCATCGGCAATCATCCAATAATCACGTTCTGAATCCAAGTGCACTTTCTCGAAAGTTTGTCCTGAATGCTTAGAAATTATTTGGTATAATTCGTCTTTTAGCTTTAACATTTCACGCAAGTTGATTTCCATATCGGTAGCAACTCCTTGCGCTCCGCCAGATGGTTGGTGAATCATAACTCTTGAATGTGGCAACGCAGAACGTTTTCCTTCCGCGCCAGCACACAATAAAACAGCTCCCATTGAAGCAGCCATTCCGGTGCAAATGGTGGATACATCGGGTTTGATATATTGCATGGTGTCATAAATTCCCAAACCAGCATAAACGCTTCCGCCTGGAGAATTGATGTAAATTTGAATGTCTTTTGACGCATCAGCACTTTCTAAAAATAATAATTGCGCCTGAACAATATTGGCAATTTGGTCATCGATTCCTGTTCCCAAAAAGATAATTCTGTCCATCATTAATCTCGAAAATACGTCTAATTGAGAGATATTTAACTGGCGTTCTTCGATGATATATGGAGTCATTCCCTTTGGAGTCATTGCGTTTACGATTTTATCGTAATACAAACTGTTCACTCCTTGGTGTTTTATAGCAAATTTTTTAAATTGCTTCGCCTGTTCGAGCGAAACTCTTGGGTCTTTACCGTAATTCATTTTTTTATTATTAATAAGTTTAAAATAATGTCTAAATTCTGTACAAAGTTAATGCAAAGCATTAAATAAAAGAGTGCCAAAAAATAATTTTCTGACACTCAAATATAATTCTTTTTTATTGTTTATCAAATGAAAACTGTCTAATCTAGAATTTATTCTCCGTAAAAAGCAGCTATAAATTCAGGATAAGTTACTTTCTTTTCTTTAGCATTCGCTTTTTCTTTGAATAAAAGCAACAATTTATCACCCACCACTTGATCAGAAAGTTTTTTAACCTCCTCTTGATTTGATAAAACTCTTGCTACAATTCCTTGCACTTCTTCATCTGTAGGATTAGTTTGCCCAAACTGCGCCATTTGTTGTCTGATAGATTTTGCTGTAAATGCTTTTAAATCTTCAAATGTAACTTGGATGTTTGCTTGAGACAATGCTCTTCCTTCGATTAATTGGTAACGCAAACCTTTTTCAGATCTTGCATATTCCACTTCTGCTTCTTCTGGCGAAAGATTTTTCTCACCTACAGTTTGCAACCATCTTTTTAAGAAGGCATCTGGCAAATCAAATTTTGTATTTTCAACCAAGAAATCGGTAACATCTGCCATCAATTTTTGGTCTGCTTGTTGCGCAAATTGAATTTCAGCATCTTCTTTAATTTTTGCTCTCAATTCTTCTAATGAAGCAACATTTCCAGGTCCAAAAAGTTTATCAAACAACTCTTGATTCAATTCTGCTAAATCTGTTCCGTTGATTTTTTCGATTGTAAAATCTACATCAATTTCCAAGCCGTGAACATCATCGTGGCTTACTTTCAAAACGTCCATCAACTGGTGATCGTCATCAAATAAACCTTTTGTGTTTACAGTAACCACATCACCCACTTTTTTCCCAATGAATTTAGCGCCTGTTTTTTTATCTTTAAAAAGAGATGTAGTAATTGTAGAAGGCGTATTGATTTCTTTTTCAGCATTGGTGAAAGTTCCAGAAATATCAAAACTTTCTTCAACAACCGTTTGAGGTGTTGGAGTTCCAAATTGTTTCTGAATTCGCACTACTTGTTCATTAATCATTTTATCATCGGCTGAAACTACATATTTTATGATGTTATTTTTAGCTTCTAAATCCAAATCAAAACTTGGCACTAAACCAATTTCATATTCAAATACCATTTCTTCGTCATCCCAAGAAAAGGCAGCATTTTCTTTTGCCAAAGGAGTTCCAAGAAGATTTAAACGTTCTGATTGAATGTATCTTTCTAATGCCAAAGCAACTACTTTATCAACTTCTTCAATTTTAATTGCTCTTCCGTATTGTTTTTCAACTAAATCTTTTGGCACAGCACCTTTTCTAAAACCTTTAACGGTTGCCAAAGGCATTTTTTCGTTTATTCTTTTTTGAACCTGACCTTTGTAATCCATGTGAACTACAGTAATCACAATCACTTCATTTACAGCGTTAATTGCTACTCTTTTGATATCCATTTTCTTTATTAATTTACATACTAAATTTGGGTTGCAAAATTATATAATTTTTGCAACCCAAACAAGCTTTTAAGGTATTGAATTTATTTAAATTGGGACTTTTTAAATCTTATAAAAACCGATCAATTTCAGAAGCCAACTTAATATCTTTATCCGTTACGCCTCCTGCATCGTGAGTAGTTAAACGGATGTTTACTTTATTATAAACATTAAATAATTCTGGATGATGGTTCATTTTTTCAGAAACCACACCTACTTTTACTATAAAGCCAAGTGCTTCAGTAAAATTCTTAAACTGAAATTTTTTCTCAATACCATCTGAATTAAACTGCCAATCGTTTAAATTTAAAAGCAAAGGCGCTGCTTCTTCCTTATTATATTTTTTCATTGCTAAACTTTTTATAAAATTAGTTAAAAAATGCGGAATTGTTTTCTACTTTAACTTTAAATAGTACTTTAGACAACTATTAATTTGCCATTCATTTGAACGCAACTATAACTTACAAAATCTATTCTTCAATTTCAGAATTTCCAACAAATTGGGATGGGTTTTCTGGTAAAAATGTTTTTCTATCCAAGGAATATTTACATATTTTAGAGGTTTCGTCTCCTGAAAATATGAAATGTAATTTTATTGGCTTGTTCCAAAATGAAGAATTGGTTGGAATTGCTTTAACACAATTAATCAATTTAAGTGCTGTGAGTTCTTATGGAGAAAGAGACCGTTGTATAAAAACAATAATTAGAAATTTCGCTTTTAAAAAATTTAGTTCTACTATTTTAATTGTGGGAAACAACACTTTAACAGGGCAAAATGCCTTTTGTTTTTCAGAAAATGTTTTGGTTTCCGATATTTTAATTGCTTTACAAAATGCAGTTAGAGCGCTTAAATTACAAATTCAGAAACAGGGAAATAAAGTTCATCTTATCATTTTTAAGGATTTCTCTGAAATACAAATTTCGTTATTTGACGTTCCAGAATTTCATTCCTATTTTAAATTTTCTACGCAACCCAACATGCTTTTTGAGATAAAAAAACATTGGCATACTTTTGATGATTATACCAATGATTTGAGCAAAAAATACCGCGATCAATTCAAAAGAGCGCGAAAAAAAGCAGAGGGAATTACAAAACGGAAATTGTCATTAGAAGAGATTGCAAATTACAAAGACAGAATTTTTGAATTGTATATGGATGTTGCCAAAAATGCCCCTTTCAATACATTTTTCTTACCCGAGAATCATTTTGGGATTTTCAAAAAAGCATTGAAAGAAAAATTTCTTTTTTATGGTTATTTTAATGGGGAAACTTTGATTGGCTTCAATACTTTGATAAAAAATGGCAACGATATTGATACCTATTTTTTGGGTTATGATGAAAAGTGCCAACGAGAGAAAATGCTGTATTTGAATATGCTGTATGATATGATTGGTTATTCGATTAACAAAGGATTCGATCGAATTGTATTTGCGAGAACCGCCTTAGAAATTAAAAGTTCGGTGGGTGCCAAACCCGAAAAAATGTACGGATTAATGCAACACAGCAATTGGTTTATCAATTTATTTATTGCCAAACTATTTCGTTATTTTGAACCTGAAATGATTTGGAAGGAACGAAATCCGTTTAAATAAATGAAATTTATGTCTTGGAGCGGAATATCCTATACCTCAATTTTGTAAGGCAGGTAGCTCCTAAAACTACAAATTATCGATTTCTTCCTGAACCACTTCCCAATCAAAAAGCAGCTTTTCTAATTCGGCTTTCTTCTTGTTGTATGCCATGAAAAACGCAGCGTTTTCGGCGTGTTTATCATAGTTTGAAGCGACCATTTTATCATCGTTTTGAATGTCTTTTTCCAATTGCTTAATTTGACTTTCAATTTTGCTCAAACGATTGTAAATCGCTTTATTTTTCTTCTGATCTTCGTAGGAAGCTTTGTTATTGTCTTTTGGTGCTGTTTGTTTTATGGCATCTTTTTTCTCTACTTCCCGCATGTTTTCCAAGTTGCGTTGTTCAAGGAAATAGTTGACATCGCCTAAATATTCCTTGATTTTTTGGTCTTTGAATTCATAAACCAAATTCGACATTCCTTGAAGGAAATCCCTGTCGTGAGAAACAAGTAAAAGCGTCCCTTCGTATTTTTGCAAAGCGGCTTTCAGGACGTTTTTGGACTTGATATCCAAGTGATTTGTAGGCTCATCCATAACCAAAACATTGATGGGTTGCAACAATAATTTGCAAAGCGCCAGACGATTTCTTTCGCCTCCAGAAAGGACTTTTACCTTTTTTTCAACGTCGTCGCCACGAAATAAAAACGAACCTAACATGTCGCGAACCTTAGAACGATTGGTATCGGTTGCGGCATCTTCCATCGTTTGCAACAAGGTAATTTCGCCATCCAAATACTCCGCTTGATTTTGTGCAAAATAACCAACTTGAACGTTATGACCTAATTTTATACTTCCTTGAAACTCAAATTCGTTGACAATTGCTTTAATAAAAGTAGATTTTCCTTGTCCGTTTTGACCAACGAATGCAATTTTGCTTCCGCGTTCAACCAATAAAGTGATGTCTTTTAGAATGGTATTTTCACCGTAGCTTTTGGTAACTTTCTCGGCTTCAATAACCACTTTTCCTGGCACTTTTGAAACTGGAAAAGAAATATTCATTACCGAATTATCGTCTTCATCGACTTCAATTCGTTCCACTTTATCAAGTTTTTTGATGAGCGATTGTGCCATAGAAGCTTTGGAAGCTTTGGCACGAAATTTTTCTATTAATCGTTCTGTTTCTTCAATTTTCTTGGTTTGATTTTTCTGAGTTGCCAATTGTTTTTCACGAATTTCATGGCGCAATTCTAAATATTCAGAATACGGTTTGTTGAAATCGTAGGCTTTTCCATGTGAAATTTCGATCGTTCTATTGGTTACATTATCCAAAAACATTTTATCATGGGATACAATTACGACAACACCGGCATAGTTTCTAAGGAAACTTTCCAACCAAATGATGCTTTCAATATCCAAATGATTCGTTGGCTCATCTAAAAGCAAAACGTCATTTGCTTGCAATAATAATTTGGCTAATTCGATACGCATTCTCCAACCTCCAGAAAAAGTTTCCGTTTGATTGTTGAATACTTCGCGCTTGAAACCTAATCCAAGTAGGATTTTTTCGGTATCGCCAATATAATTGTAACCGCCTAATAAATCAAAACGGTGCGTATAATCAGATAAATCTTCAATGATTTGGCTGTATTCTTCACTTTCATAATCCGTTCTTGTAACCAATAAATGATTGATTTGCTCCAGTTTTTTTTCTACAATTTTAATATCTGTAAATGCTTCATAGGCTTCTTCAAGTACGGTTCTTCCTTGTTCAAAATCGATATCTTGACGAAGAAAACCCATTCTCACTTCTTTTTCTTGAGATATAACACCCGAATCAGGAGCAAAATCTCGTGCTAAAATTTTCAACATTGTGGACTTTCCTGCACCATTTTTTCCAACGAGTCCAACTCTGTCTCCAGCACCCAAACGGAAGGTCACTTCTTCAAATAAATAAGTACCTCCAAAGGAAACAGATAGATTGTGTATATTAAGCATTATATTTTATTGTTTAAGGTTTCAAGTTTAATGTTACAATCTGCTAAAAATAGAACCCGATTTTAACTTAAAAAAACAGGTATTAGTTGTAAATTTGTATTGTCAACAAAATGGCGAATCAAATTTTTTGCAAATGTTAAAAAAAGGATCCAAATTAAATAGTATTTTAACAGGAAGTTGTCCTAAATGTCAGAATGAGAGTATGTATTTGGATAAAAACATGCTTCATTTGACAAAAGTTCTCAAAATGAATGAAAATTGCAGTCATTGTGGTTTGAAATATCAAATTGAACCTTCGTTTTTTTATGGTGCAATGTATGTGAGTTATGGGTTGAATGTTGGAATTGGAATTGTAGCATTTATTGTTTCTTATGTTATTTTAAATACGAGTTTAAAAGTCGCATTTATTTCCATTATTGCATCACTTATTTTATCTTTTCCATTGGTTCTTCGATTATCAAGGAACATATATATCAATATGTTCGTTTCTTATGATGAAGATTTTAAGCAATAAATCAACTTTTTTTGATGAATCTTTGAATGTCAATTTCGTTATCTAATGGTTTTTGATTTTCAATAGATTCAAATAACGCTTTTGCCATTGAAGGAGCAAGCATTACGCCACGAGTTCCAAGCCCGTTCAGAATGTGTATTCTTTCATGATTTGGATGCGTTCCAACGAGTGGTTTTCTATCTCTAACGGTTGGTCGAACGCCTGCAAAATGGTCTATAATTTCAAATTTGCAGTCTATAATTTCATTTATTCTTGAAAGCAATTCCGACTTCCCTTCATCTGTTGGACTATTTGTTTTGTCTTTCCAGTTGTATGTTGCTCCTACTTTGAACAAATGATTTCCTAACGGTAAAATAAAAACGCTTGTGTTAATGATAACGTCCAAATCTAAATCGGGTGCTTTTATGATAAACAATTCGCCTTTTGTACCGTCAAGCGGCAAATGATTAAAAAACGGATTAGAATGCATTCCAAATCCCTCTGCAAAGAGTATGTGTTTGGCCTTTATGTTTTTATATTCAATGCAATCGCTCTGAATTATCAATGCATTATAATCAAATGTTTCTTGTAATAATTGATTGGTTTCATTTAAATATTCTTTATAAGAATCCAATAATGTTGCCGTATCAACATATCCTGTATGCAGTACTTGGCCATAATCAAAAGGTGATTGAATTCCTTTGTATTTTGTAGGCAACAAATCCAAAGAAAGAAATGGCGCTAAATTTTTATTGTCAGAAGCCGAAAACCAATTGTTTTGCTCTTCAATAGAAAAAAATTTACGGAGAATAGGAATTTTATAATCTACTTTAATTTGCAATTTTAGTTCCAACGCTTGATAGAATTCGTCTAAAAGTTGTAATTGTTCTTGCGCTTGCCAAACTTCACTAAAACGCTTTAAAATAACCGGGTTGTACAAACCTCCTGCAATTCTGGAAGAATTTTGAGATTGGTTGTCAAATAGTAATAAAGACTTTTCATTTTGCAATGCTTTTTCAGCAAATGCAATTCCTGCGAGACCTGAACCAACGATTATATAATCTAACATATTATTTTATAAAGAAAAAACTCTTACCTTTCGATAAGAGTTTTTTTTAATTATTAAAACTTAATAGCTCCACATATCTTGTTCAAAATCACGTATTTTTTCTTTAACCCTATCAGACTCTAATAATTGCATTTGCGCATTGTCTTTCATATAGTCTTCAATAGTTCTGTCACCTTGTACATTTTCTTCTTGATATACAACGCCATTAAAACGTCTTGAATTTAAAAGTTGATCAAAGTCAATTGGCATAGCCGAATTCCTATTGTTAAAAGATTTTGCTTCATGAAGAATATCACGAACTGATGGGAAATAAACCCAAAATAATTCAATGTAATCAGGATTTTCGGCATTTCTTTCTTTTGCTTCTGGAGCAACTGGACAAATTCCTAATAGTCTGTATTTCAATTCACTTTGACGTTTGTCAAAATACCAAAAACCTTTAATTTTATACCCACTTACATCTTGTGCTGTTAACACCTGTGTGTTAATGTATTGAGGATCTAATACTTTAGTAGCAGGAATAGTCGTTGCAGGAGTTACAGAAATAACTTTACCTTTTTTGTCTTTTTTTACAATTTCAGGTACAATTCTAGGTTTATAGTCGTCAAAGTAATTGTTTATTTCGTCTATTCCTCCTTGAAGAGTATCAGTATAAGCAAATGATGATGCCATATCTTTAAGTGTCTTTTTAGTATTAAAATAACTATCAGTATAAACCTCTGTGATTTTTCCTGATTTAATATTTTTTAATAAAACATCAAACAAAGACCTTCTTTCTTTACCAATATTTGCGGTATCGATTGGATAGTACAAAGGAAAATTAATTCTTTCATCTAAATCGATAACCTCCCAAGTTGTTTTTCCCATCAAAATGTCTCTGTCATGAACATAACCATACGCTAATGGTTTGTCATTATCAGAAATCAATTGCGCAGGGGTTTTTTTACCAATGTCCGCTGGAGTCTTAGCATTAAGCAAATTAGACTGAGCATAAGATGAAAAACATCCCAAGGTAAAAATAATAACTAGTAAAAAATTTCTCCAATTCATCTTTTTGTGATTCTATGTTGTTTAAAAAAACGTCTAACTTAAATTTTTATTGTATTTCGTATATTACTGGTGATGTTCTACCCGTAATTACATTAGCAGTTACACCAATTATTTTTGTTTTGATATCAGAAATTACAACTTGATCTCCTCTTCCAGCTCTTGCTAAAGCGGCTTTACACTGCGCATTAACTCTGTCTCCATTTACAATAACAGCAGCTGTACCGGTAACTTTAAAAGTAAATTGTGTAACTTGAAAAGTAAGGTCATATAAAAAGTCTGGTAATTTAGCAGAAATTTGAGAAACCTCTAAACGAGATTTAGCTCCTTTAACAACTTCCATTTCACCACCAATAGCACCTTTTGGACCAGGTATGTTTTTAATTCTGAATACTTTTTTATCAGAAACAGGTTTTCCATCAGGAAGTAAAGCAGTAACCGCTACAGTAACTTCATTACCAGAACCTGGATTAAGGTTATACTGTCCAGGTTTTGAACCTTTGGTTAAACCTGAGGCAGAAGCCTTTACTTTATCATCAGAAATACCAGCAAATGAAATAGTCATTGGATTAGGTAATCCTCTATAAACAACATTCATTTTATCAGCAGATATATTAGCTGAATTTGGCTTAGGAACTACAACATAGTTTCCTTTAATTGGTAAACTTACCACTTTTCCACCTTCGTCAAAGTTAAAGGTTCCAGTAATTTCATGCTCGCCTACAGCGCCTGCTCCGAAAGAAAATTCTGCCTGACCAGCAGTAGCTTTTACCGATTGACCATTTACGATAACTGATTTAGCAATCAAATCAGGATCAAATTTTCCTAGTATAACTTTACCTTTCACTGCTTCACCTTGGAAGAATGCCGATTTTTCTGGAACAACAATCGGTTGGTATTTTGTTAACGAAGCGGCAGAAATCAAACTAGTTTGGAACATTCCTGCAATGATATCGCTTTCAGTACTTTTTATATCTGCTTGTAATTGAGATAACTTGGTTATCGAAGCAATCAATGGAAATCCTTTAAAATTATAATCAATCCAAGACAAGGTTGCCCCAGCTTTTTTAGATTTTATCTCAGCGGTTGAAAATCTATTCATAATTTTATTCATCTCCTCTTCAGCAATAGCACTACCACCTATTTTTTTGACTTCTAAAGGAAAGTTTTGCATTTTACTAACGAATTCTTTTCCTTCTTTAGAGACTTTATCTCCTTTAAAAAATAAGTTGTCAAAGTAGTCTCCCTTATCCATTTTTTCAAAAACACCTTCTTCATTTAAATCAAATTCTTTTGAAGAAGATGATTTTAAATTTTCTACATAACCGTAAAAATCTTTACAAAGAGCTCTTATTTTTTCGACTTTTACTTTTTTATCTCCATACTGTCCTGACTGTTCAGAAGCTTTTTGAGCTAATTGTTGAAAAGCATCGTCGTTACGAGCAGTAGTTAAACCATTTGATTCAACTAATTTTTTATTTAAAATTCCAAATGCTGATAATACTTCTTTTGACATGTTTAATGCCAACATTGCAATGAAAACCAAGTACATTAGGTTAATCATTTTCTGTCTAGGGGTTAATTTTCCTCCTGCCATTTTTTCTAATTAGTTTATTTGTTATTAAATATAGTTTAAAAACTAATTATTATTTGTTACTCATTGCAGAAAGCATTCCTCCATATACATTGTTCAATGAAGACAAGTTTGAAGTTAACGATTGCATTTGATCTTTTAATTTTATATTATTTTCAACAACTTCTTCATTAATTTGTGCATTTTTAGCTGAAGTTTCTAGTTGGATTTTGTATAATCCATTGATAGATTCCATTTGAGAGGCAGCTAAAGTTAATTCTTCGCTGTATTTTTTTGTTGAAGCCAATGATTCAGCTGAAGGTGCAATAGTTTTTGCTGCTGCTTCAAAGTTTTTAATGCTATTTCCTAAGCTTGCCATTAATTCACCATCAATTTTAGCTTCTTTCAACATTGCGTCTAATTTTTGAGATAAAAGTCCTTGTGCTTCTTTAACATCTTCTTTTTTCCCTGCTTTGTTGCTAGCCATTCCACCTGCTAATTCTGGGTATACTAATGCCCAATCCAATTCTTCATCAACTGGTTCAAAAGCAGACAAACCAAAAATCAACGCCTCAGTAATAAGACCAATAGTTAACATTAAGTTACCTGTAATAAATCCGAATTCCATGTGTGTAATTTTAAATAATGCTCCGATAATTACTACTGCAGCTCCCATTCCATATGCGAAGTTCATTGCTTTTTTGCTTAATAATGCCATGATAAAAATTTGTTTAGTTAATGTTTAATTTAGTTTTAATTTATTTTTTCTTGCCTTTTCCGGTAGATTGTGTTCCCATATAATCTTGTACAGTTCTGAAACCGATATAACTTCTAGCAGAATCTGCATACTCGAAATCTCTCGTTCCAACTTGGAGATAGTAAGCTACATCTTTCCATGATCCTCCTCTAACAACTTTTCGTTTGTTTTTTAAATCTTGAACTGCTGGATTCATAGAAGATACGAATTCATAAGCCGAAGCATCATAAGAAGCATCTGTCCATTCAGAAACATTCCCAGCCATATTGTATAGACCATAACCATTTGGGTCATACGATTTAGCTTCAACAGTATACAATGCATCATCTGCCGCGTAATCACCCCTATTAGGTTTGAAATTCGCTAAGAAACATCCTCTATCGTTTTTAGTATAAGGACCACCCCAAGGATATGTTCCCGATTGCAAACCACCTCTTGCAGAATATTCCCACTCAGCTTCGGAAGGCAAACGGAAAGAGTTTATTAAATCTCTTCCTTTTTTACTCTTAACGTAGGTGTTTTTATTCAATGTTCTCCATGCACAAAATGCTTTGGCTTGGTTCCAACTCACACCCACTACAGGGTATTGAGCATACGCTTGATGCCAGAAATAATCGTTGTGCATTGGTTCGTTATATGAATATGCAAAATCTTTAATCCAAGTTGTTGTATCAGGATACACTTTTACTTGTTCTGTTTTAATAAAAGTACTTCTCTTTCCTACTTTAGCTTTTGCTGCAGCTTGAATGTCCATCCAAGAATAACGGAATTTCAATTTATTTACATCTATGGTTCTTAATCCATTGTATGCTTCCGCAACTGGCAAATACATTGAATCCATAACTTCTGTGTAGAATTCGTCAGGATATTTACTAGTTTCTTTGATTAATTTAACTTTACGATTCAGTTTTCTAAAAGCATTAATATCGTCATCTGTACCTATGCTATAATAGTTGTCGTACATATACTTATCATAAGCGGTCATTTTCGCAGGATCTGCATCGTTAAAAGCAAAATCTCCAACACTTCCACCTTTTCCGCTTTTCCCAGATGCTCCTTTTTTGAGTCCTTGTTCATCTGCTATTATTGCCAAACGAACTCGCATTGTTGAATCTTTTACCCATTCAACAAACTGTCTGTACTCACTATTTGTTATCTCTGTTTCGTCCATATAGAAAGAACGAACTGTTACTGTTTTAGTAGTCGCATCTTGAACATTGGCTAAATCATCATCTGATTTACCCATAATAAAGGCACCACCTGGAATTAATGCCATCCCAAAAGGCTTTTCTGGATGCCATTTTTTTCCTTTAACTCCAACTAATTCGCCTTTGTCGCTAGAACGGCCACAGCCTATTAATACTGTTAAAATTGCTATAAATGCAAAGAACTTCTTCATATGTATTTGAATTACGTGTGTGTGTGTATTTGAGGGTGTAAACCTATTTAATATTTTCATAAAAAACAATTATTTATAGAAAAAAAACTAAAGTTGACTAAAAACTAATTTTACAATTTTTTAACTTTTAGTTAAACAACATTCTTCCTTTGAGCCTTCCACCATCTTTCAGGCATTTCATTGCCGCATGCAATAAGATACTCCTCATAGGAACATGGAAATAACGTATTTCTTTTTAATTTATTGTATGAATTTGATATAAATGGTATTTCTATCCACCATCTCCCAGTTTTATTACTCTTGTAAAAAACTAATTCTTCCTGTTCTAATGGCACTATATATTTAATATAATTTTCCTTGTTACCAAAGGGATATTCATTGGAACGGTAATGAAATCCTTCAATAAAATACCATATAATTTGTGCAATTAGAACTGCCGATTGACTTGAATTCTCATGATTAAATATTCCAAACAAAGATACTTTATCACTTATTCCTGCGTATCGTGAGAGGGAACAAATTTCTTTTCCGTTGAAACCATTGGGTATAAAAGTAACTAAATTTCCTGAATCTGAAGATTTTATTGCATTAAAATCTAGGCTAACTAGATCCGCATCTCTAAAAACTGGCTCTGCCAATGCAATTGTATTGGAGATGTCTCCTAACCTGTAGGCATCAAAAAACAACTTTTCTATCAAGTCAATTTCCTCTTGAGAATTAAAATAGGTTTGATAACCAATATTACAAAAATTAAAAAGATTATTCGGTTCGTCTACTATTATTTTCGTCAGATATGAATCCGAAGTTACGCTTTCACTTTCTTTTCCGAAGTCAAATTTACTATCAATTGAAACTAAATTTACCATTTGTTCAAGCGAATCAAATGCGCGATACAAGGGATAGGTTAAATCTTGAGATCCACCTATAACAATAGGAATTATTTTTTTCTTAATTAGTGTAGCAGCAACACTTTTTAGTGCAAAATAAGTATCCTCTAAAGTGTCTCCTGCAGCAATGTCGCCTAAATCGGCAATTGAAGCGTCCCAGTTGCCTGGAAAAAGACAATACAACTCTTTTCTAAACGGAAATAAATCAACATTTGAAGTAGCATTTTTTTCTCCTCGATTGTCTAAAACTCCAATTATTGCAATTTTAATTTTATTCAAATCAGGAAATTCTTCTTTGATATGCAAAACAATTTTACTTCCCAAATTTTGAGAAGACAATGCATTTGCAAATTCAAGAACTTCTTCGTTTAAAGGTTGTAAAAAATCAAATTCCATTTATTTATTTATTTTTTCCTCTTCCCAACCCTCTCCATATAAAAACGAGACGAGACGGAATGTGTTATCGCTTATTTCTTTTTTGGGGCGGCTTTCTTAGCAACTGGTTTTTTGGCCGCTGTTTTTTTAGTTGCTGTAGCTTTCTTAGCAGGTGTTTTCTTAGCAATGATTTCTTGTACTTCTGCTAAAGTCAAATTAGCAGCATCACTATCTTTACTCAATTCGATTTTAAGTTTTCCTTTTGTAATAACTGATCTTCCCCAACGGGCTTTTTCAACAAGAATTCCTTCTTCCTTCCAGTTATGCAAAACTTTATCGATGTTCTTTTGTAATTTATCTTCAATTAATTCTTCAATTTCGGCTTGTGATAAATTATCAAAATTATATTTCTTACTTACATTAATGAAAACGCCATCCCATTTGATGAAAGGCCCAAAACGTCCCGTTCCTTTTTGAACGCCTTCTCCTTTATAAACAGCAATTGGTGCGTCGGCAAGTGCTTTTTCATCAATTAACTCCTGAGCTCTTGTGATGGTAATATCAATTGGATTTTCGCCTTTTGGCAAAGAAACAAAAGCTGCACCGTGACGAATATATGGGCCGTAACGACCATTACTTACTTCAACTTCTTCTCCTTTATACGTACCCAAATTTTTTGGAAGCAAGAATAATTTAAGTACGTCTTCTAATGTAATGTTTCCAATATTTTGATCCGCCATTAAACTTGCGAACTTTTTATCTTCATCATCGGGTGCGCCAATTTGAGCCATTGGACCAAATTTTCCTAAACGAACCGAAACTGGTTTGCCGCTTTCTGGATGAATACCAAGAATTCGTTCGCCGCTTTCTCTTTCTGCAGTGGCTTCAACTTCTTTAACAGTTGGATGAAATTTATCGTAGAATTCCTGCATCATTTTTGTCCAATCGACATTTCCTTCCGCAATTTCATCAAAATCTTGCTCCACTTTTGCAGTGAAATTATAATCTAGTATGTTTCCAAAATTCTTAACCAAGAAATCCGTAACTATAGTTCCAATATCTGTTGGGACTAATTTTCCTTTGTCAGAACCCGTATTTTCTTTTAATAACTTCTCGCCTAATTTCCCTGATTGCAATATCAATTGCGTATAATTTCGTTCTTGACCTTCTAAATTTCCTTTTTCAACATAATTTCTGTTGATGATTGTAGAAATCGTTGGTGCATACGTTGACGGACGACCAATTCCAAGTTCTTCTAGTTTTTTTACTAAAGAAGCTTCTGTATATCTAGCTGCGGCTCTCGAATATCTTTCAGTTGCGGTTATATAATTATTTTGTAATTTTTCATTGACTTTCATTGCAGGCAACATTCCCTCTTGCTCTTCTTCGTCATCATCGTGACCTTCCAAATACACTTTTAGAAATCCTTCAAAAAGCAACACTTCTCCTGAAGCAGTGAATATTTCACCATGATTATTGGCTTCGATTTTTACATTGGTACGTTCTAATTTGGCATCGCTCATTTGAGAAGCCAACGTTCTTTTCCAAATTAAATCATACAAACGAGCTTGGTCTCTATCAATATTTACAGTATGTCGTGACATGTCCGTTGGACGTATCGCCTCGTGAGCTTCTTGAGCACCTTTGCTTTTATTTACAAATGTTCGTGGTTTTGAAAATTCAGCACCATACGATTTTATGATTTCCGCTTGTGCCGCTTCCATTGCATCTTTAGACAGGTTTACACTATCCGTTCTCATATACGTTATGAGTCCTGCTTCGTACAATCGTTGTGCCAATTGCATTGTAATTCCAACCGGTAAATACAATTTTCTTGCAGCTTCTTGTTGCAAAGTTGAAGTTGTAAATGGTCCTGTTGGTGATTTTTTGGTAGGTTTCGTTTCTAAATCTGCTACCTTATATATAGAACCTATATTTTTATTTAAAAAATCTTCGGCTTCTTTTTTAGTATTGTAATTTTTTGGCAATTTAGCTTTAAATACTTTTCCTACTTCATTTGTAAATTCTGCAACAATTGAATAGGTTGCAACGGCATTGAAATTTTGAATTTCTCTTTCTCGTTCTACAATTAAACGAACAGAAACAGATTGAACACGACCTGCAGAAAGTCCGCCTTTGATTTTTCTCCAAAGAACTGGAGACAATTCATATCCTACTAATCGGTCTAAAACTCTTCGTGCTTGTTGCGCATTTACAAGATTATAATCAATTTCACGTGGATTTTCAATGGCTTTTAGAATTGCTGTTTTGGTGATTTCATGAAAAACAATTCGCTTAGTTTTCATTTTATCCAATTTTAATTCTTCGGCAAGATGCCAAGAAATAGCTTCTCCCTCGCGATCCTCATCACTTGCTAACCAAACCATATCGGCATTTTTAGCTAAAGTTCTAAGTTTTGAAACCAATGCTTTTTTGTCGGCGGAAACTTCGTATTTGGGTTTGAAACCATTTTCTACATCTACGCCAATTTCTTTTGAAGGTAAATCGGCAATATGACCGTAGCTTGATTCTACTTGAAAATCACTTCCTAAAAACTTCTCGATTGTTTTTGCCTTTGCAGGAGATTCGACGATAACTAAATTCTTTGCCATTGGATTATATTTTCTGCGACAAAAGTATATGATTTTTTTAAATATTGTGCTTTTGATTATTTAAAAGTATAAAATTAGGTTGAAATACATTGTTTAAATCCAATTGTAACCCTTTTCACTACTACTGTAAATGGGAATCAAATCGTATGGTTAGCCCCGATTTTAGTAGAAAGCCCGGAACAAAAAAAGCAATTTTGTGTTTCTTGTTCTAAAAAAGCGACCGAAGTAAGCTCTTTTTAGAACATTAGAAACACTGCTTTTTTTGTGAGGACTTGAAACGGTAAGCGGGAAAAGCTCCTGAAAACTAATAATATGTTAATTCTTGTGCTGACATCTTGTCATATTTATTTGAATTGCGTTATCTTTGTGTTTTGAAAATAAATGATGAATAAGAATATTGAAGAAAGCAAACAGGGCGAAAGTCTTGTTTTAGAACATAAACCTCAGAATACGAAGAAACTTTTTATTGAAAGTTACGGTTGTGCGATGAATTTTTCGGATAGCGAAATTGTGGCTTCGATATTGTTGAATGACGGTTATAATACGACTCAAATATTAGAAGAAGCCGATTTGGTTTTGGTAAATACCTGCTCGATTCGGGACAAGGCAGAGCAAACTATTCGAAAACGTCTGGAAAAATACAATGCGGTAAAACGGATTAATCCGAAGATGAAAGTGGGCGTTTTGGGTTGTATGGCAGAGCGTTTGAAAGACAAATTTTTGGAAGAAGAAAAAATCGTAGATTTGGTTGTAGGTCCTGATGCGTATAAGGATTTGCCGAATTTATTGAACGAAGTTGAGGAAGGTCGTGATGCAATTAACGTGATTTTGTCGAAAGATGAAACCTATGGTGATATTTCACCTGTTCGATTGATGAGCAACGGAATTACGGCTTTGGTTTCGATTACGAGAGGGTGCGATAATATGTGTACTTTTTGCGTAGTCCCTTTCACTAGAGGTCGGGAACGCAGTCGGGAACCGCAAAGCATAATGTCGGAAATTCAAGATTTATGGGATAAAGGCTTCAAGGAAATTACACTTTTGGGGCAAAATGTAGATAGCTATTTATGGTACGGCGGCGGTTTGAAAAAAGATTTTGTGAATGCGAGTGAAATGCAAAAAGCAACTTCGGTAGATTTTGACCAATTATTAGAAATGGTGGCTGTTGGTTTTCCTAAAATGAGAATTCGGTTTTCGACATCCAATCCGCAAGATATGCATGAAACTATTTTGCATATTATTGCGAAATACAATAATATTTGCAAGCACATTCACCTTCCCGTTCAGTCTGGAAGCAATCGCATTTTGAAGGAAATGAATCGTTTGCACAATCGAGAAGAATATATGACTTTGATTGATAAAATCAAATCTATTATTCCTGAATGTTCGATTTCTCAAGATATGATTGCGGGTTTTCCAACGGAAACTGAAGAAGATCATCAAGATACTTTGAGTTTGATGGACTATGTGAAATATAATTTTGGTTATATGTATTCCTATTCGGAACGCCCGGGAACATTGGCAGGACGAAAAATGGAAGACGATGTTTCGGAAGAAATAAAAGCACGAAGATTACAAGAAATTGTGGATTTGCAACAAAAACACGCTTGGTTTCGTAGTGAAGAATTCATTGGAAAAACGGTAGAAGTTTTGGTTGAAAAAGTATCAAAAAAATCGGCTGAGGAATTTTCAGGTAGAAATTCACAAAGTATTACGGTTGTTTTCCCAAAAGAGAATTATAAAATTGGGGATTTTGTAAATGTGAAAATCACGAGTTGCACGAGTGGAACATTGAAGGGCGAAGCGGTTGGATTGAGTGAAATGAATTAAAAAAAAAGGATAATTGAGAATGAATAATTGATAATTTCAAAATAAGAAAAATTAATTGTTCCTTGTTAATTATCAATTATCAATTGAATAAGATGGAAACAATTCAATCAACAAAACAGCGGTTTGGAATTATTGGGAATGACCCAAAGCTAAACCGCGCAATAGAAAAAGCAATTCAAGTTGCACCAACTGATATTTCAGTATTGGTAACAGGTGAAAGTGGTGTTGGGAAAGAGAATATCCCAAAAATAATCCATTCGCTTTCACATAGAAAACACGGTAAATATATTGCTGTGAACTGTGGCGCAATTCCAGAAGGAACTATTGATAGTGAACTTTTTGGTCACGAAAAAGGCTCTTTTACCGGTGCTACCGGAACACGTGAAGGCTATTTTGAAGTAGCTGATGGCGGAACTATTTTTTTGGATGAAGTTGGCGAATTGCCACTTACAACCCAAGTTCGATTACTTCGGGTTTTAGAAAATGGCGAGTTTATTAAAGTTGGATCTTCACAAGTTCAAAAAACGAATGTTAGGATTGTGGCTGCCACCAATGTGAATTTATTTGACGCTATTGAAAAAGGGAAATTCAGGGAAGATCTTTATTATAGATTGAGTACTGTGGATATTCCATTGCCATCATTGCGTGACAGAAAAGAAGATATTCATTTGTTATTTAGAAAATTTGCATCAGATTTTGCTCATAAATATAAAATGCCAGCGATAAAATTAGACGACAATGCGATTCAAATTCTATTGAAATTTCGTTGGAGTGGAAATATTCGTCAATTGCGAAATGTTGCCGAACAAATATCTGTTTTAGAAACCAATCGAGAAATTACATCCGCAACTTTGCTATCGTATTTGCCCGAAGAAGGAAGTAATTTACCATCGATAATAAAAGACAAAAAGAGTAAAAATGATTTCAGCAATGAAAGAGAAATATTGTACAAAGTGCTTTTTGACATGAAAAGTGATTTGCATGATCTGAAGAAACTAACTTTAGAATTGATAAAAAATGGTGCTTCGAAAGTACAGGAAACGAACCAACATTTGATTCAAAAAATATACGGTTCTAAAGAAAATGACAGTGAAATAGAATTTGAAGAACAGCACGAATTGGCTGTGATTCCTGTAAATAAAAAAACGGAAGTAACGGATTTTAATAATACTCAAACCGCTTATCTTTATGAAGATGCAGAGGAAGAAATTGAAGTTGAAGTGTTGCGATTGGAACAAAAAGAAATTGAAATGATTAAAAAATCATTGGAGAAAAACAAGGGCAAACGAAAAGCAGCAGCCGATGAATTAGGTATTTCTGAACGAACATTGTACAGGAAAATAAAGCAATTTGACCTTTAATAAAATGATAATTGGTAATTGTTAAATGTCAATTATTTTTGAATATCTTTGAATTTTAAAATGCAAATGAGAAAAACAAATTATTTAATAGCAGTTTTAGCACTGGTAATACTCAATAGTTGTTCCGTATATAATTTTACAGGAACTGGAAAAATTGATGCCAAAACCTTTCAAGTAAACTATTTTCAAAATAATGCTTCGTTGATAGAACCTGGAATTGAAAGAACATTTACTCAAAAAATGCAGAATTTAATTCAGAATCAAACAAATTTAAATCTGACGAATACGAATGGAGATTTAGTTTATGAAGGCGAAATTACAGATTACAGAATCAGTCCAATGACTGCAACCGCTGATCAACAGGCTTCGCAAAATCGACTATCTATCACGGTAAATGTTCGGTTTACAAATAAAAATAAAGAAACAGATAATTTCGAGAAAAAATTCTCTTTTTATAATGATTATGATGGCGCAGACCAATTAGTTGGTTCAAAACTTAATGAAAATTTAGAAATTATTTTTGAAAGAATTACGCAAGATATCTTCAATGAATCATTGGCAAAATGGTAAAATATTGATTCGATAATTTGTCATATCACCCAAATGGAAGGCAAATAAATGATGAATAAAAACGATTAATCTTTATGAATGTAACAGAATATTTATCTTTAATTAACAACCCAAACGCTATTAATGACAAGCAAACAATGTCGTTAGAAAAAATAGTTGCTGAATTTCCGTACTTTCAAAGTGCAAGGGCTTTGCGTTTGAAAGGGTTGTACAATCAAGACAGTTTTCGATACAATTATGATTTAAAAAATACTGCAGCACATACAACTGATAGAAGTGTATTATTCGATTTTATAATTTCGGATACTTTTACAGTCATTCATAAAAATTTATATGAAGAAAAATTAGCTGAAATCAATGAAATATTTGTTGAAGCTACCGAATTAATTTTTAAAGAAGAAAAAATTGAATTCAAAATAAATCCTTTAGAACAATCTATTTTGACTTCAATAAAAGAAGCAACAACAATTGAATCAGCGGAAGAAAAATTAGAAATTGGAAAGCCTTTAGTTTTCGATATAAATGAAAAATATTCTTTTCAGGAATGGTTACAATTGTCTAAGATTCATCCGATTGAAAGAGAAGGTTCTGCAACAATTGAAATAAAATCTATAGCAATTGATGCTGAAAAACAGAAGAAAAATGAATTGATAGACAAGTTCATTGAGGCTAGTCCGAAAATTCCACCAATAAAAAAAGATGCTGAAACTAAATTTATTTTTGAGCCTAGTGAAGATGACAACTCCTATTTAATGACCGAAACATTAGCAAGAGTTTATTTGGAACAAAATAAATATCAAAAAGCAATTCAAGCTTATGAAATATTAATTTTGAAATATCCAGAAAAAAGTAGTTTCTTTGCAAACCGAATTTCGGATATTAAGATTTTACAACATAATAACAAATAACAATGAGTACATTTTCAATTTTTTTAGTATTGATAACTATCGTGTGTTTTCTTTTAATTATAGTAATAATGGTTCAAAACCCTAAAGGTGGTGGATTGTCTTCAACTTTAGGAGGTTCACAAATGATGGGTGGAGTTCAAAAAACTACTGATTTTTTAGATAAAAGTACTTGGACATTAGCAATTATATTGACAGCGTTGATATTGTTATCTTGTTTGAGTTTCACTGGAACTTTAGGCGATTCAGATTCTAAAATCATAGATACAACTCAAAAAGCTACACCAGCTGCTGCAAAACCTGCAACTACTGATGCTCCTGAGAAAACAATGCCGGCACCCGCGCCTGCTAAATAATATAATTCAAATTGATATAAATGCCAGCCTGTCAATGCTGGCATTTTTTTTAGGCAAAATTGTCAGAATATACATATTGGCACAATTTCTGAAATTAGATTCTCATCAAATTAAAATAACATATTAAATATATCATTATGAGTTTAAATATCAAACCTCTTTCAGACCGCGTTCTAATTGAACCGGTAGCTGCTGAAACAAAAACGGCTTCAGGAATTTTTATCCCTGACACAGCTAAAGAAAAACCACAAAAAGGAACTGTAGTAGCTGTTGGAAATGGAACTAAAGACCATACAATGACAGTTAAAGTGGGTGATTCTGTTTTGTACGGAAAATATGCAGGAACCGAATTAAAATTAGAAGGTAAAGATTATTTGATAATGCGTGAGGACGATATATTGGCTATAATATAAGCCCCCTAACCCCCGAAGGGGGAATTTTAAAGATAAATAAAATAGTAACTTAATTAGAGGATGCGAAAGCTTCGTACCTCGCAATGACAAATAAAATGGCAAAAGATATAAAATTTGATATTGAAGCACGTGACGGACTAAAACGTGGTGTAGATGCATTGGCAAATGCAGTAAAAGTTACCTTAGGACCAAAGGGTCGTAATGTAATTATTGGAAAATCTTTTGGAGGACCAACTGTTACGAAAGATGGAGTTACTGTGGCAAAAGAAATAGAATTAAAAGACCCATTGGAAAATATGGGAGCCCAAATGGTAAAAGAAGTAGCGTCAAAAACCAACGATTTGGCTGGTGATGGAACTACAACTGCAACTGTATTGGCACAAGCCATCGTAAAAGAAGGTTTAAAAAACGTTGCTGCTGGAGCAAATCCAATGGATTTAAAAAGAGGAATTGACAAAGCTGTTGAAGCTATTGTTGCCGACTTGGCTAAACAAGCTAAAGTGGTAGGAAGTGATTCTGAAAAAATCAAACAAATCGCTTCTATCTCTGCAAATAACGACGAAGTTATTGGTGAATTAATCGCAAATGCGTTCGCTAAAGTAGGAAAAGAAGGTGTAATTACTGTTGAAGAAGCCAAAGGAACGGATACTTATGTTGATGTTGTAGAAGGAATGCAATTTGACAGAGGTTATTTATCTCCTTATTTTGTTACCAATCCTGAGAAAATGGAAGTGGAATTGGAAAGTCCGTATATTCTTTTATATGACAAAAAAGTATCTTCTTTAAAAGAATTATTACCCGTTTTAGAGCCAGTAGCTCAATCTGGAAAACCATTATTAATTATTGCAGAAGATGTTGATGGCGAAGCTTTATCGACCTTGGTAGTAAATAAATTACGTGGCGCCTTGAAAATCGCAGCGGTAAAAGCACCTGGTTTTGGAGACAGAAGAAAAGCAATGTTAGAAGATATTGCTATTTTAACTGGTGGAACTGTAATCTCTGAAGAAAGAGGTTATACTTTAGAAAATACCACCATCGAAATGTTGGGAACGGCAAAAAGAGTAACGATTGACAAAGACAATACTACAATTGTGAGTGGTGCTGGCGAAGCAGATATGATTAAAAATCGTGTCAACCAAATTAAAGGTCAAATGGAAGCGACGACTTCTGAATATGACAAAGAAAAATTGCAAGAACGTTTGGCTAAATTAGCGGGTGGAGTTGCAGTTCTTTATGTTGGTGCTGCTTCTGAAGTGGAAATGAAAGAGAAAAAAGATAGAGTTGACGATGCTTTACACGCAACTCGTGCAGCTGTTGAAGAAGGAATTGTTGCAGGTGGTGGCGTTGCGCTTTTGAGAGCAAAAAATGCTTTGAAAGTATTGAAAGCGGATAATGCTGATGAAGCCACAGGAATTCAAATTATATCTCGCGCAGTCGAATCGCCATTGAGAACTATTGTTGAAAATGCTGGTCTTGAAGGTTCTGTTGTTGTTGCAAAAGTTGCAGAAGGAAAAGGAGATTTTGGATATAATGCCAAAACTGACGAATATGTAGATATGCTAAAAGCAGGAATTATCGATCCTAAAAAAGTAACTCGTGTTGCTTTAGAAAATGCGGCTTCAGTTGCAGGAATGATATTAACTACAGAATGTGCCTTGGTTGAAATTAAAGAAGAAACCCCAGCTGGACATTCTCACGGTGGTGGAATGCCAGGAATGATGTAATTCAAAATAAAATTCAAATAAAAAATCCGCTTCGTCAATGATGAAGCGGATTTTTCTTTTTATTAATGATTATAAATTATTTAACTACCTTTTTCTTTAATAGTTTAAATAATACTGGTAATGTTGAAATAAGTATAATTCCGATTACAATGTACTCGATATGATTTTTTAAGTCGATTCCATTTTTCAAAAATATTCCAAACAAATAATGCCCAGAAAATATTAATGTAAACGACCACAAAAAGGAGCTTACAATATTGAAAAACATAAATTTCTTTTTATCCATAGTTACAATTCCTGCAATTATGGGTGCAAATGTTCTAAAAATTGGTAAAAAACGAGCGTAAATAATAGCTTTTCCTCCATATCTTTCGAAGAAATCCTTTGATTGAATTAAGTATTTTTTCTTGAACCAAAAAGTATCTTCTTTTTTAAATAAATAATAGCCGCTTTTTGAACCAAACCAATATCCAACCATATTACCCAAAATTCCTGCCAAAGCAACAAAGGAAACTAAGATTAAAACATTGATGAATTCACTATCAATATGAACAAATTGATCTACTAAACCAGGATGATAAACTCCATCAACTACTGATCCCGAAGCATATATTCCTGACAAAAACAACAAACTATCACCTGGTAAAAAAAAGCCCGCAAAAAGTCCTGTTTCCGCAAAAACAATGAATAAGACAATGTAAAGTCCAATTTGGATTCCAGCAAATTCTAAAGTAATATAAAATTCTGGATTTATTAATTGAGTCCAATCAAAAGTATTCATAGGTAAATTGGGTATCTAATTTGAGATTGCTTTGTTTTTTCAAGCAATAGTATCGGGTGTGAAAGTAACTTAATTTTAACTTAGACACAATTTATTAGTGTCATTTAAATATTAATTAACGAAACAATAACATCTTATTTTCTTTCATATTGGCAACATCCAGGCAATTTATCATAGCTTTCAACAATTGCTTTTACCGTATCGGTATCATATCCAGCTTTTGCAATTGCCGTTTTAACCGCAAGAATTGTTGTTTTTTCTTCGTTAAGAATCAAACTTAATTCGTGAGTTTCAATACTCCAAGATGCCGATTTTACTCCTGAAACTGAATATGCTGCTTTTTGTATTCTACTTTGACACATTTCACAATTACCATTTACTTCGGTTGCATATTTGGCATTTTTATTCAACTTTTCTTGGGCTTGAATTGAAAATCCAGCGAAAAATACTACTACTGCTAAAATTAAATTTTTCATAATTATTGATATTTGAGTTATTATTTTGATATTTATATTGATTATTGATTTGCTATTGCTATTACCTTTATTTAATCTTAATTCGTAATCCTGCGTAATACATTTGTCCAAATACGGGTGCGTAAATTATTGAGGTATCAAAAGTAGTTCCAAAAGGATTATCACTTCCTAAAATTGCTTTTTCTTGTTTGTAATTTCCAATGTTTTCTCCTCCAATATATACTTCAAAGATAGATGAAAATATTTTTGTAACTTGCATATTCATCACTGAAAATGAAGGTGAATATTCTGGCATAGAATCTAAACCAGAGTTGGAAATAGTAGTTGGTAATCTTTGTTTTCCAAGCCAATTTATAGTAAAATCAAACTTCCATTGTTTTCCGTCATCCAATAAATGAGTTTGATATTCCAAATTTCCAAAAAAACGATGCTTGGCTTGCAAAGGTCGTTCTTGAGTAATATATTGATAATCAGTTTGAATGTCATAATATTTATAAGCCGTTCTCAAATTAAAGTGTTTAGCCAATTCATAATTAAACTCTATTTGCAAACTGTTAGCAAACGACTTTCCATTCAAATTATAGAATACTACTTGTTGCGGTCCTTGATACAAATCCACCACTACCTGATTTTGAAAATCAGTTCTGTAGAAATCAAATCCAACATCGCTACTTCTATTAAAGAGTTTAAAACCCTGTGAAAAACTCAAACCGTAATTCCAAGCAATTTCAGGATTAAGTCCGTATATTTTACCATTTGTATTCAAAATATCAAACGATCTTGAACTTGCAAAAAGCTGTTGGTTTTCAGCAAAAATATTTGCGCTACGCTTTCCACGACCTGCAGAAAATCGTAAAACTCCCTTCTCCCATGGATTGTAACGAACGTGTAATCTAGGTGTAAAAAAAGTTCCTAATCGGTTATGATTGTCAATTCGACCTCCTAAAACAAGGCTGAAATTATTGGTATTATCGTACGTATATTCAAAAAATGCTCCAAAAGAATTATCGACTCTACTGTAATCTGTAACATTTACAAATTCCTCATATTTATCATACATAAAATTCAAACCTGTGGCAAATTTATGCCTCGTGTTATCAATTATTGAATTGAAAATTAAGTTCGAATAATAGCTTTTTTGTTTGATATTGTATTGGTTCAAACCAAAATACGACTCCTGATTATGACTGTTGAATGCATTTTGAAATCCGATACTTTGGAACGGCATATCTGGAAAAATATAACCTACTTTAGTAGAAATATCAATTCGCTCAGTATTGATTTCTGAACCCCAATAATTCGTAGTCAGCTTATCTCGATTGGGATCAAAATTCAATTCTCCAGTTTGTTTTTTGTCATTCATATAACGAAAGTTTATGAAACTAATCCAACCTTTTTGCGCATTTGTATATTGCCAACGATTCAAAATATTGACTTGTTTTGCCAATGGATTATCGAGAAAACCATCGTTATTCATATCATTTTTGGAAACTCGAGTATTTCCATGAACGAACAAACTTGTCGCCCATTTATCTGAAATTTTTCTATTGAAATGTGTGTTCAATTCAAATCGAGAATCAGAAGCGCCATAAGCATTCACGAAAAAAGGAATGTCTTTTATAGGCTTAATTAATTCCGTGTTAATTTGTCCTGAAATACTTTCGTAGCCATTCACAACACTTCCTGCACCTTTCGTAATTTGGATACTTTCAACCCAAGTTCCAGGTGTAAATGACAATCCATACGCTTGTGAAGCACCACGAACAGAAGGAATATTCTCTTCGGTAATCATCAAATATGGACTCGTTAAACCAAGCATTTTGATTTGTTTTGTTCCCGTCAAAGCATCTGAAAAATTCACATCAATTGATGGGTTTGTTTCAAAACTTTCTGCCAAATTACAGCAAGCGGCTTTTAATAATTCTTTGCTGGATAGTATTGTAGTATTTGCTGTTAACTTTAGTGATTTTTGCAAACTTTTTTGCACGTTTTGAACCTTAATTTCTTTCAAAGTATCTTGAGAATACAAATTAAACGAACAAAACAATAGTAATAAAAGTATTGAAATTTGTTTTTTCATATTTATAATTTTATGTTTTTTAAATATTTAGAAACCACAACAATTGTGATTCTATTTATAAAAACTTAAAATTAGGCGTAGAAAATATATTGGCTGTATAACTTAAAAATCGGAGGCGCATTGGCATCGCAAAAATAAGAAGCAATTGAATTTCTCTTGAAATTCGGGGTTGAAATAATTAGAAATGGTTTCCAATCTTGATTAAAAAATAGAATATCTGAATTGAAAGTAAATACATTTAAGGTCGAAGTTTCTGACTTTTTTTGAAAATGAAGCACTTTGTTTTTGCAACAATGTGATTTTTCCTCAACAATTCCGCAACAGTTCTTCTCAGTATTATTTGATGAAAATGCTGATTTTAAAGTAACAGAAGCAATTTCGACGCCACAATAATGCACGTTAAATGCAAATCCTACGTTGGAAACCAACAATAAAACCGCAAGTAAACCACAAATATGTTTTCTAAAATTCATATCACAAAGTTAGTAGATAAAATAGATTTGAAAATCAAATTCTTGTTAAATTTTACAATTCAAATTCTTGCCACGTTTTTGACGCTTGCTTACAGGTAATGATAATTACATTATTTGCTTTGTTTTTGAATATAAAAACCAGGGATAAATAACAATAATAACAGCGGTTGAATTAAAAATCTTCGGATATAAAATAATGTTATTTTGCTTTCTTCTCCATAAAATGAAAGTACGAAAAAGAAAATTGCAATTAGAATTACAAAGAAAATAAGATACAAAATAGACGCAAATTTTACTAATCCAAAGTCTTTAAAAGCAACATAAATTATTGCAATTGAAACTATTGTATTTAATAAATATCTAAAAAATAATCCGAAAAATAATTTGAAATTATCTAATAATGGCAATGGAAAATTAGTGTAATCCGATTTGAAATAGTTTAATAACGGATCGTAAAACAATGTTTGTTCAACTATTCGAATCATCGCTAAAAATGATATTAATAGTATTAATATCAGTATTGTGAATTTGTTATTAAGAAGTTTTTTTAGCATAAAATGAAAATTTATTAACCCAAATTACCCACAAAATGAATACTGTTCCATATATTGCTAAAGGAAATAGAATATCGTGTAAAAAAGTATTGAATTCGGGAAAATTGTAAAAAGCAACCATTAAAAGTGCAATTCTTGTAATATTCAAAATATGAATTACTAAACTTCCGCCAATTATATATAAAATCGTATGCTTTAATTTGCCTGAAAAGGCAATTACGAATGCAATGAATAAAATAATCACACTTAAAGCATTACATCCTTCAACGATTCTTGAAATGTATTTCCCATTGTAAAAAAACTTGTAACACGGTTCTGTTGGGTGTAATTCGGTGCGGGCATCGCTATTAAAAAATAATAAAGTTTGCTCCACTTGACCTGTAACTATTTTTGTAAAACCATCAACTTCGTAATTTTTTACGTCAAATTGATTGAGATAATATTGATAGGCAAATGTCAAAACTAAATAAGTCAAGGCAAATTTTCCTAAAAAAAGCAAAAACGGCTTGTATTGAATCCAGTATTTCTTCAAAATTGTATTTTTAACAAATTTATGTAAAAATAAACAACAACAATTAAATACTTTTGTAAAAATATATAGTTATGACTTTTGATGCATTAAAACCTTTGGTAATTGAGCTGATTTCTGACAAATTTTCAACTCGCGATGAGAAACTAAAACAAATTTGTGAACTGCTTGAGCAGAACATATCCTATTATAATTGGGTTGGTTTTTATTTTCGCAATGGTAATAAAGAAGAATTACTGCTTGGCCCTTATGTTGGCGCACCCACAGATCACACGGTTATTCCATTTGGAAAAGGAATTTGTGGTCAAGTGGCGGTTTCAAATAATAATTTTGTAGTTCCTGATGTTGCAGCCCAAGACAATTATATCGCCTGTAGTTTTACTGTAAAATCTGAAATTGTAGTTCCGTTATTTGTAAATGGAGAAAATATTGGTCAAATTGATATTGATTCTAATGTTTTAGATCCTTTTACTGCTGCCGATGAACGCTTTTTGGAGTTTGTGAATAGCGAGGTTGCGAAATTATTTTAGTTATTTAGACTATTAGAAGCAAATTTAAAAATTGAAAAATAAAATGATTTTTAATTCTTAATTTTTTCAAAAAACAATTTATAAAACTATGAATAATCCCAAGTCAAAAGTATTACTTCCATTGACACTAATGATATCAATGCTGATTTCTTCATGCAGTAAATCTCAAACCACAGATCCTACACCAATTATTACAGATACTTTTGCAAAAGGAGCTGATGTGGGTTGGCTGTCACAAATGGAGGCAACAGGATATAAATTTTTTGATACCGATGGGACTGAAAAAAATTGCTTACAACTATTAAAAGATCGAGGAATTAATACGATTCGATTACGAGTTTTTGTAAATCCCTCTAATGATAGAATTAATGGACATTGCAGTAAAGACGAAACTGTTGCAATGGCATTAAGAGCAAAAAATATGGGAATGCGCATTATGATTGACTTTCATTATAGTGATACTTGGGCAGATCCTGCACATCAAACAAAACCTGCTGCATGGGCAAACCACACTTTTCCAACATTGTTGACGGATGTTTACAACCATACTTTTGAAGTTCTAACTGCATTAAAAACTGTAGGAATAACCCCAGAATGGGTTCAAATTGGCAATGAAATTCCAAGTGGAATGTTATGGCCAGATGGAAGTTATACTAATTTTGGTCAATTGGCACAATTATTAAATAAAGGATATGAAGCTACAAAAGCAATTGATTCTTCAATAAAAGTAGTAGTTCACATTGATAAAGGAAATGACAATGCACGCTTCAGATGGTTTTTTGATAATGCCAGAACAAATAATGTGAAATATGATGTAATTGGGCTTTCGTATTATCCCTATTGGATCAATAGTGATTATACCGCTACGATTGCAAATTTGCAAAATAACCTCAACGATATGGTTTCTCGCTATGGCAAAGAAGTTATGGTTGTGGAAGTTGGCGGCGATTTTACATTGGTTCAAAACACTTATAATATGCTTGCTGCCACAATAACTGCAGTTAAAAATGTTCCAAATCACAAAGGACTTGGGGTGATTTATTGGGAACCCGAAGGAGAGAAAAGTTGGAGTGGTTATCAATTGAATTGTTGGCAATCAAACGGAAAACCATCAATGGCTTTGGATGCTTTTAGAAATTAAATGAAATCACTGATACAATTAAAATATTATTTATCTTTTATACATTACTCTTTTTATAATTTTTGATTACTTTTGTTTAATAAATTAGTGTTTAGATTAAACAAAAAATAATTAGCTGTAAATTGAATTAAAAATGGGAAAAGACAAGCCAGATAACGTTGTGTTTTCAAATGAAAAAGGATATAACGCAAGCCTATTGCCTTATTCCACAAGCGTTGGAGCACCCGTCATTAAAATAGATGATGTTGTGGCTTGGAAAAGCAGAGGTATCCATAATGTGAATAAAGAATTCGAAAACAAATTCAACGAGTTGAAACTGCAATACCAAAAATTAATGGAAGAATACGAATGGAATGAATTGGTGTACAACGCTAAATTTTCATTTGAACCCGTCATTGGCGAAGTTTATCATTTGTATAATGGCACTGACGGCACTAATTTTTTATCCTTAATTTCTCCACAAGAATGGAATAAAGAACACATTGCTACTTTCAAACTGAATAGTGATAAAAAGTGGTTGTTTTTAGAGCATGGTAAAATAGGGTCATTTTAGCAACCCGATATACAAATCTGAATGCCAATTTGATAAATTCTTTATTTTTTTACGTTTCATAATAATAAAAAATATAATGAAAAAACATTTTTCCTACGAATCTATTATGGAAATGCCCAAACTACAAAAAACTCATTTTATTAACAGTTTAGGTGGTTTTAAAAGTGTCTCACTATTGGGAACAAAAAATAGTTTAGGACAAACAAATTTGGCGATTTTTAGTTCCATTTTTCATATTGGAGCGAATCCGCCATTAATTGCACTGATTTTTAGACCTAGTCCTCCAGAACGCGATACGCTAAGAAATATTTTAGAAACAGGGTTTTACACCATCAATCACATCAATGAATCTATATGTAAACAGTCACATCAAACATCCGCTCGATATGACAATGACATTTCTGAATTTGATGTAACTGGTTTGCAACCAGAATATAAAAATAATTTTTCAGCTCCTTTTGTCAAAGAAAGTAATATTCAAATTGGAGTAGAGTTTAAAGAAAAAATTGACATTACAATCAATAATACCATTATAATTATTGGTCAAATAATACAGGTGTATGTTCCCGAAGAGTGTTTAGGTGAAGATGGTTTTGTTGACCTAGAAAAAGCCAATACCTTAACCTGTTCTGGATTGGATAGTTACCATAAAACATTAAAAATTGATAGATTGAGTTACGCAAAACCCAACAAAGAAATAACCTCATTATCCTGATTTTGAAAAATCAAGCCATAAATATTGTTTGGTTTAAAAGAGATATCCGTTTAATTGACAACGAAGCATTATTTCACGCTCAAAAATCCGAGTTGCCTTTATTATTAGTTTATTGTTTTGAACCATCAGTTATGAATTATGATGATTCCGATGTTCGCCATTGGCGATTTATTTATGAATCTTTGTTAGACTTACAAAAAAAACTTGACACCATTGAATCAAAAATCTATATTTTTTATGACGAAGCCAAAACTATATTCTCAAAATTAATAAAAAACTTTGAGGTTAAAGCCGTTTTTTCTCACCAAGAAATTGGCAATAAAATCACTTTCAACCGTGATATTGAAATGCAGGAATTTTTTCATAAAAACAATATCGAATGGAATCAATTTCAAATGCATGGCGTCATTAGAAAATTAAAATCTAGAGAACATTGGGATAAACGATGGGAAGAAATAATGCGAGCTACACCAAAAATTCTAAAAGAATCCGATTTGAATTTGGTTTCCATAGATAATGATTTTTATTCCAAAATAAAAGGCGAAAACTTAGCACCTGAAATCACAACGTCCAATAAAAATTTTCAACAAGGTGGTGAAAATTTAGCTTGGAGGTACTTGGATAGTTTTGTCAAAGAACGCTATGTCAATTATAGCAAACACATTTCTAAACCAGCTTTGAGTCGCAAAAGTTGTAGCCGTATGTCTCCTTATTTGACCTACGGAAACATCAGCATGCGAATGATTTATCAATATACTAATCAACATTACGAAGCTTCAAAAAACAAACGAGCCATTCTTAATTTTGTTTCCCGTTTGCATTGGCATTGCCACTTTATACAAAAATTTGAAGACGAATGTCGAATGGAATTCGAAAATGTAAATCGAGCTTATAACACCTTAATTAAACCAAAAAATGAAACCTACATAAAAGCTTGGCAAGAAGGCAAAACAGGTGTTCCAATTGTTGATGCTTGCATGCGCTGTTTGGTTGCAACTGGTTATATCAACTTTAGAATGCGTGCTATGGTGGTGTCTTTTTTCACATTTAATTTATGGCAGGATTGGAGAGAATTGCATTTCTTGGCGAGACAATTTTTAGATTACGAACCTGGAATTCATTACCCACAAATCCAGATGCAATCAGGAACAACAGGTATCAATACCATCAGAATATACAGTCCAATTAAAAATTCTGAAGAACATGATGCCGAAGGTGTTTTCATCAAAAAATGGTTGCCAGAACTAACAGAAATTCCGATTTCGTTGCTTCACGAACCTTGGAAAATGAATGAAATGGAACAACAATTCTACAATTGCAAAATAGGAATCGATTATCCTTTTCCGATAGTTGATATTGACGAAACCAGAAAAAAAGCTAGCGATATTGTATGGAATTTTAGAAAAAAAGACGCCGTTAAACTAGAAGGCAAACGCATTTTAAAAAAACACGTTTCCAATCCAAAATCGAAAAGCAGCATATCAAAACCAAAAAAAACAACTAAATAATATGGCAATATTTTTAAAAGCCAATTGGGAAAATATTATTATGGCCAATTACGAAATTGATCCAAAAATTCTAGAACCTTTCATACCAAAAGGCGTAGAACTTGATTTGTTTAATGGAAAAGCGTATGTGAGTTTGGTTGGTTTTATGTTCAAAAAAACAAAATTGTTCAACATTCCTATTCCTTATTTTGGAACATTTGAAGAAATAAATCTTAGATTTTACGTTATAAGAAAAGACAGAAATCAGATAAAAAGAGGCGTGGTTTTTATAAATGAAACTATCCCATATCCAATTGTGGCTTGGATGGCAAATAAGTTATACAAAGAACATTATACCGTAGTTCCGACACGACATTCTATAACTAACGATTTTGAGTCAAAAAAAGTAAAATTCGAATGGAAATTAAATAATAATTGGAATAGTATATATGTTGAAGCGTCAAATAAGTCGCATACTATGAAAACCGAAACTTTAGAAAAATTCATTTACGAGCACTATTTTGGTTACACTAAAATTGACGAAAACAAAACAGAAGAATACCGATTGCAGCATCCGAGTTGGAAAATTAATAGCGTTTTAGAAACCAAAATTGATTGTGATTTTAGAGCAATGTATGGAGAATCGTTTTCCGTTTTAAATGATACAAAGCCAGAAGCTGTTTTCATTGCCGAAGGTTCATCGGTAAAAGTAGAATGGAAAAGAAACCGATTAAAATTTGATAAATGAAAGGTGTAAAAAAGCAAAATTTACCTAGCAAAATGTGTGTCGTTTGCCAAAAACCTTTCGCTTGGCGCAAAAAATGGGAAAAAGTATGGGACGAAGTAAAATATTGTAGTGATAAATGTAGAATGAACAAATAAAATGAAAAAAACTTTACGATTAATTCTAGGCGATCAATTGAACAGCAAGCATTCTTGGTTCGAAACTATTAATGAATCTGTGACTTATGTGATGATGGAAGTTCGCACCGAAACCGATTATGCAAGTCATCATATTCAAAAAGTGGTTGGATTTTTTTCGGCGATGCGCTCGTTTTCCGAATCCTTAATATTAGCAAATCATAGTGTGATTTATATTGGAATAAATGACGAAAACAATTTACAATCATTCGATAAAAATCTTGAAACTCTAATTTCAGAACTTCAAATTACCCATTTCGAATACCAATTTCCTGATGAATATCGATTGGATAAAATTCTAAAAGATTGCTGCGAAAAACTGACTGTAAAAACTACTGTCGTAGATTCGGAACATTTTTTTTCAAGTCGGAATGAACTTGGCGAATTTTTCGAAGGCAAAAAAACGTTCTTAATGGAAAGCTTCTATCGAAATATGCGAAAAAAGCACGATGTTTTAATGGAAAATGACAAACCCTTAACTGGAAAATGGAATTATGATGATGACAATCGGAAAAAATTACCCAAAAATCACAAGCCAATATCGCCTTTAGTTTTCAATAACAATGTTTCGGAAATTTTAGCAGAAATTCATAAAACGGATATTAAAACTATTGGAACTATTGAAGCCGATAATTTTGTTTGGCCCATAAACAGAAAGCAATCTTTAGAATTATTAGATTTTTTCGTAACCGAATGTTTGTCATTATTTGGATCCTATCAAGATGCGATGACTCCAAACGAGTGGTCGCTTTATCATTCCAGAATTTCGTTTTCGATGAATATAAAAATGATTTCACCGCAAGAAGTTATTGAAAAAGCAATAGCCGAATGGCGAAACCGACCCGATGAAATCGAATACAATCAGTTAGAAGGTTTCGTTCGTCAAATAATAGGTTGGCGAGAATACATGCGAGGGATTTATTGGCTGAAAATGCCTGAATTCGCCACAATGAATTTCTTTGATAATCAAGAAAAACTTCCCGATTGGTTTTGGACTGGAAATACAAAAATGCTGTGTTTAAAAGATTCCATCAATCAATCTTTGAATTACGCTTACGCCCATCATATTCAACGATTAATGATTACTGGAAATTTTGCACTTTTGGCCGGAGTTCATCCTGACGAATTGGATGCCTGGTATTTAGGAATATATATTGACGCTATCGAATGGGTCGAAATTACGAATACTCGAGGAATGAGTCAGTTTGCCGATGGCGGAATTGTAGGCACAAAACCCTACGTGAGTTCAGCTTCCTATATTGATAAAATGAGTCATTATTGTGGTTCTTGTTTCTATAAAAAAGCAGTAAAAACGGGAGATAAAGCCTGTCCTTTCAATAGTTTATATTGGAATTTTTACGATAAAAACGAAGAGAAATTGGGCAAAAACCCAAGAATCGGAATGATGTATAATGTCTGGCGGAAAATGAATCCTGATGCAAAAACAGCATTATTAGAACAAGCTGACTTTTATTTGAAAAATATAAATGATTTATGAAAACTGCAATAGTTTGGTTTAAAACCGATTTACGATTATCTGATAATGAAACACTTGTTAAGGCAATTTCTCAAAGCCAACAAGTAATTCCTGTATATTGTTTTGACGATTCTCATTTTGAAACTACCAAATACGGTTTCAAGAAAACGGGAAGTTTTAGAGCTCAATTCATATTAGAATCATTAATAGATTTAGATAAAAATTTACGCGAATTAGGTTCAGGATTACTGATTGTAAAGGGAAAACCAGAAGTTGAAATTCCTAAAATTGTACAAAAATACAATGCGACAAAAGTTTTTGCCAAAAGAGAAGTTGCTTTTGAAGAAAAAAAAACTGAAAAACTGGTTCAAGACGAATTATTTAAACTGCGTTGTGAACTTGAAACTTTCAGTACAAGTACTTTATATCATGCCGAAGATTTACCGTTTTCGATAAAAGACATTCCAGATGTTTTTTCTGTATTCAGAAAAAAAACAGAACAAGAAGCAACGGTTAAAATAGCATTGGCCAAGCCAACAACAATAAATTCGCCGGAAATTCCAAAACTGAATTTGCCCAGTTTGCAAGAGCTGAATTTAGAATGTATTGAAATCGATTCTCGTGCAGCAATCCAATTTAAAGGAGGCGAAACAGAAGCAATCAAAAGATTGAACCATTATTTTTTTGAAACAAAAAGCTTGTCCATATATAAGGAAACCCGAAATGGAATGGTTGGAGCAAATTATTCGTCAAAATTTTCTGCTTGGCTAGCCATCGGAAGCATTTCGCCCCGATATATTTATCAAGAAATAAGAAACTACGAAAGTGAAAATGGAGCAAACGAATCTACTTATTGGTTAATTTTCGAATTGTTATGGCGTGATTTTTTTCGATTTATGTTCAAAAAACACCAAACCAAATTTTTCTTGTATTCTGGAATCAAAACCGAAAATAAAAACTCGAAATCGTTAAACGAAAAACTACTTTCTCAATGGATAAATGGCGCAACCCTATCTGATTTTATTAATGCAAATATGATCGAATTAAAGAAAACTGGCTTTATGAGCAATCGAGGTCGGCAAAATGTAGCAAGTTATTTTTGCAATGAACTCAATATGGATTGGCGTTTTGGAGCATCCTATTTTGAAGAAGCTTTAATAGATTATGATGTTTGCAGCAATTGGGGAAATTGGGCTTATTTAGCTGGTGTTGGAAATGATCCGAGAACGCATCGTTTTTTTAATATCGAAAAACAAGCCAATGATTATGATAAAAACAAGGCCTTTAGAAATTTATGGTTAAAATAATTTGTAATTCATAATTATTTTATACTTTTGCACGGTCTTATAATAGATATGAGGCATACATAAAAATCATTAAACAAATATTGGAATGTATTTAACTAAAGAGATTAAAGAAGAGATCTTCGCTAAACACGGAGAAAAAACTAACACTGGGAAATCAGAAGCACAAATTGCTTTGTTTACTTTCAGAATTACACACTTAACTGAGCATTTGAAAAAAAATCGTCACGATTACAATACAGAGCGTTCATTAGTATTATTAGTAGGTAAAAGAAGAAGTTTACTTGATTACTTAAAGAAAACTGAAATCAACAGATATCGTGAGATTATCAAAGTATTGAATATTAGAAAATAATCAATAAAAAAGAGGTGCCCACGCGCCTCTTTTTTTATTTAAGATTTGGGAGTTTAGATATTAGATTTGTTGAAATACACAAATTGAGATTAATTTTCTAAATTACATTTACCTTTAAAAAAAGTTTGGTTTTTCATTGGATTTAAGAATTAACTACGCAATCCGCCAAGGCGGGACAAACAACACAACAATTCTGCTGACAGGCAGGAAAACCAATGTAAAATTAAAAAAGGAAAATTTATGATTCCACAATTATTTGTAGAAAGTATCGATTTAGGTGATGGAAGAAACATCACAATCGAGACAGGTCGTTTAGCGAAACAAGCAGACGGATCTGTAGTAGTAAGAATTGGTAAAACTGTAATCTTAGGAACAGTTGTATCATCAAGAAAAGCAAGTCCAGGTATCGATTTTTTACCGCTTACGGTAGATTATCGTGAAAAATTTGCAGCAGCAGGACGTTTTCCTGGAGGTTTCTTCAAAAGAGAAGCACGTCCAAGTGACAACGAAGTGCTAACAATGAGATTAGTTGACCGTGTTTTACGTCCGCTTTTCCCTAGTGATTATCACGCAGAGGTTCAAGTTATGATTCAGTTAATGTCTCACGATGACGATATTATGCCAGATGCATTAGCAGGATTAGCCGCTTCGGCAGCACTTGCTTTGTCTGACATTCCATTTGAAACTTTAATTTCTGAAGCTAGAGTTGGAAGAATTGATGGAAAATTCATCATCAACCCAAGTCGTGCTCAATTAGAATTATCTGATATTGATATGATGATTGGTGCTTCTACCGATTCTATCGCAATGGTAGAAGGGGAAATGAAAGAAATTTCAGAAGCAGAAATGGTCAGCGCCATTAAATTTGCTCACGGACATATCAAAAACCAAATTGCAGCGCAAGAAAGATTAGCAAATGCTTTTGGAAAAAAAGAAGTTCGTACGTACGAAACTGAAAAAACGGATGATGCTATTTATGCAAAAGTAAAAGCAGCAGCTTACGATAAAATTTATGCTATTGCAAGTAAAGGTTCAGCTAAACAGGAACGTTCAGCTGCATTTGATGCTGTAAAAGAAGAAGTAAAAGCGTTGTTTACAGAAGAAGAATTAGCTGAAAATGGCGATTTAGTAAGTAAATATTTTTACAAAACTAACAAAGAAGCAGTTCGTAATGTAACCTTAGATTTAGGTACCCGTTTGGACGGTAGAAAAACAACTGAAATCAGACCAATTTGGTGTGAAGTAGATTATTTACCATCTGTTCACGGATCGGCATTGTTTACACGTGGAGAAACGCAAGCATTGGCAACAGCTACTTTAGGAACTTCTAGAGAAGCCAATCAAATTGATTCACCAAGCGAACAAGGAGAAGAAAAATTCTACTTGCATTATAATTTCCCACCATTTTCTACAGGAGAAGCACGTCCGTTGAGAGGAACTTCAAGAAGAGAAGTTGGTCACGGAAACTTGGCGCAAAGAGCCTTAAAAAATATGATTCCTGCTGATTGTCCTTATACCATTCGTGTGGTTTCTGAAGTATTAGAATCAAATGGTTCGTCTTCAATGGCTACTGTTTGTGCGGGTACATTATCATTAATGGATGCCGGAATTCAAATGATTCGTCCTGTTTCTGGAATTGCAATGGGATTGATCACAGACGGAGATCGTTTTGCTGTTTTATCTGATATTTTAGGTGATGAAGATCATTTAGGAGATATGGATTTCAAAGTAACTGGAACTTCAGAAGGAATTACCGCTTGTCAAATGGACATTAAAATTGACGGATTGAAATATGAAATTATGGAAGCTGCATTGGCTCAAGCTCGTGACGGTCGTTTGCATATTCTTAAAATACTTACTGATACTCTTGCGTCTCCAAAAGAGGATGTTAAAGAATATGCTCCAAAAATTATTACAAGAACTATTCCTGGTAACTTTATTGGTGCGTTGATTGGACCTGGAGGAAAAGTGATTCAAGAATTGCAAAAAGCTACTGGAACAACAATCGTAATCAATGAAGTGAATGAGCAAGGAGTAATTGAAATTTTAGGAACTGATCCTGCTGGAATTGCAGCGGTATTGGCCAAAATTGAATCGATCACTTTCAAACCACAAATGAACGAATCTTACGAAGTGAAAGTAATTAAAATGCTTGATTTTGGCGCAGTTGTAGAATATACAGCAGTTCCTGGAAACGAAGTTTTATTACACGTATCGGAACTTGCTTGGGAACGTACAGAAAATGTTTCTGATGTAGTGAATATGGGTGACGTGTTTTTGGTGAAATACTTAGGTCTTGATCCAAAAACTAGAAAAGAAAAAGTTTCTAGAAAAGCACTTTTACCAAGACCTCCTAGAGAATCTTAATAAAAATTTAATTTTTTAGATTATAATAAACCCCAACTTAATAACTTAAGTTGGGGTTTTTAATTTATAGGATTTTTTTAACTTTTGTTGTACTATTATGCTTTTATAAAAAATTAATTTTGTTACTCTTTTTAATTAATAAAAATGACAAAAACCGTTGGTATAATTGGAGCTGGAATTGGAGGTCTCGCCTTATCAATTCGGCTTGCTAATCAGGGGTTTAAGGTGACCGTTTTTGAAAAAAACAGTTATCCTGGCGGTAAATTGAGTGAACTTAAAATGAATGGATTCCGATTTGATAAAGGACCATCACTATTTACAATGCCTTCGTTAATAGATGAATTGACCAATTTGCAAGGAAGTTCACATCAATTTGAATACCAGAAATTAGATGTCATTACTAACTATTTTTATTCCGATGGAACGCAACTAAAAGCTTCCGCCAATATAGAAGATTTTGCAGAGGAAGTGCATTTAAAACTACATGAAAAAAAAGAAACTGTTTTAAAATACATCAAGCGCAACGCTTTTTATTTTAAAACTACCGAAGATTTATTTTTAAAACAATCGCTTCACCAACTGAAAAATTTTATTAATTTTAAGACCTTAAAAGGCATATTATTTTCCCCGTTCCTGGGTTTGTTTAATACGATGCACGAAAAAAATTCGCAAACATTTTCCAATCCAAAAACAGTACAACTTTTCAATCGATTTGCGACTTATAATGGTTCAAATCCATACAAAGCTCCTGCATTAATGAATATGATTTCGCATTTAGAGTTTAATCTTGGGGCTTATTTACCAAAGAACGGCATGCACCAAATTACAACCCATTTAGTCAAACTTGCCGAAGAAGCTAATGTGGAAATTAAATACAATTCAACTGTTGAAACCTTAGAAGTTGGTTCTAATAACCGCATATCGGCCATTAAAAGTAGCGCAGTCAGTTTCCCTTTTGATATTGTGGCAAGTGATGTAGATATTCATGTACTTTATAAGTATTTGTTGCCAAAATCTTACACTCCTAAAAAACTAATTCAACAAGAGAAATCAAGTAGTGCGTATGTTTTTTATTGGGGAATAGACAAAGAATTTGCAAATCTAGGATTGCATAATATCTTATTTAGCGATGATTATAAAAAGGAATTTGACAACCTGTTTTCTGAACAATTTCCAACTGACGATCCAACAGTTTATATCAATATTACTTCCAAATATTGCAAAACTGATGCGCCAGAAGGTTGTGAAAACTGGTTTGTAATGGTTAATGTGCCGCACAATAAAAACGAAAATATCGATTATGCAATGGCTATTCGTAAAAATGTTATTGAAAAAATTAATGCTATTTTAAAAACAGACATTGAAAAATACATCGTTACAGAAAGCACGTTAAGCCCAATTGATATCGAAAAACAAACTTCGTCTTATGGAGGATCGCTTTACGGCAATTCAAGCAACAATCAATTTGCTGCGTTTTTAAGACATGCCAACTTTTCATCAAGTATTAAAAATTTGTATCTTGTGGGTGGAAGTGTGCATCCCGGGGGAGGAATTCCTTTATGCCTGTTTAGCGCAAAAATAGCGAGTCAATTAATTATAGAAAGAGAAAAAAAATGCTAAAAAAATATAAACCCTATTTGTTGTATTTTTTAATCCTGGTCTATGTTTCAGGGTCAATTGGATTTGTAATAAATCCAACTTTTTTTAGTCCTTTTACGCCCTACACTTTATTGCTTAGTTGTTTCGTCTTTTTAATTCATAGTCCGTTAGCCGATAAAAAATTCCTAATAGCCTTTTTTTCTATCGCTTTTTTAGGTTTTATTATAGAAGTAATAGGTGTAAAAACGGGCTTGATTTTTGGAAAATATTCCTACGGAAATGGTTTAGGCTTTAAATTACTCGATGTACCACTAATTATTTCCATCAATTGGGCAATGCTTATTTTTGCAGGAATTAGAATTGTAAGTGTTATCTTTGCAAATAAAATAGTGTCATTGGTTGTAGCAGCTTTATTGGTAACACTTATTGACTTACTAATTGAACAAGTGGCACCAGGACTCGATTTTTGGCAGTTTGAAGGCGGATTACCTGGTTTACATAATTATTTGGGTTGGATTGGAGTTACTTTTTTTACATCGTACTTTTTTTACCCAACAATTATAAAAGGCAATCGTAATGTTTCATTAATACTATTGATTTTACAAATTATATTTTTTACGACTTTATATCTATTTATTTAACATGGAAATACTAATTAATTGCAGCATTGTTTTAGTCACTTTTATACTAACAGAATTTTCGGCTTGGGCAAATCACAAATACATCATGCATGGTTTCATGTGGTATTTCCATGCGGATCATCACAAAAAAGACCATAAAAGTTGGTTTGAACGAAACGATTTATTTTTTATCACTTATGCTGTGCCAAGTTGGTTACTCATTATGTTTGGTATGATGAATAAAAATGCTTGGTATACTTGGGTTGGTTTTGGTATTTTATTGTATGGCTTAGCTTATTTTTTTGTACATGATTTGATAATTCACCAACGATTTAAAGTATTTACTAAAACAAAAAACGTATATGTTTTAGCCTTGCGTCGTGCGCACAAAATGCATCATAAAAACACTGGAAAAGAAGGTGGAGAAAGTTTTGGAATGTTAATTATCAAGAAAAAATACATTCAAGATGCATTAAAAAAATCTAAAACTCAATATGCCTAGTAAGCATTCTTACAAATGAGCCAAATTACTACTTGTACTTTTTTCAAATTGGAATCATTTTCCAAAAAACTTTGGGCATTTTCTCAAATGCAATTAGGACATGCTCATTTCAAAAACATTGATGGACTTGTGTTCTACAAACTATTAGGTTCAGGTGCTGAAAATGGTTTTAGTTCGAAACCCAACTTTGGCACGTATGCCTTATTATGTATTTGGGAATCAGAAATCCAGGCTACTACTTTTTTTGAAAAAAATTCGTTTTTTAACAAATATAAATCTAAAAGTTCCGAATCATTTACCGTTTTTGCTCACGCAGCAGAAGCACACGGAAAATGGGATGGAAAACAACCATTTGTTTCTCACGCCACTTTGGCTTTAGATAAACCCGTTATGGTTTTAACACGAGCCAGTATTCGGATATCTAAATTAATTTCTTTTTGGAGTAAAGTCGGAAAAGTGAGTAAAAGTTTAGAAGAATACGATGGATTAGCACTATCTATTGGTGTGGGAGAATGGCCTTTAATCCAACAAGCTACTTTAAGCATTTGGAAAACGCAAGCCGAGATGATTGATTATGCCTATAAAAACGAAAAGCATAAAGAGGTTGTGCGTCTTACTAGAAAACTCAAATGGTATAAAGAAGAACTATTCGCACGGTTTGTTCCTTATAAATTTTTAGGCGAATGGAAAGGTAAAAATGTTGCCAATTTTTTAGAATTCTAATCCTAATTTTATTCCAACTTGTTTTTGTCTAAACATTGTTACTTGGAAACAGTTGAAACTTTTTTATATATTTTGTAACTTTTTTGCAACTCCCAACGTATAACTATCTCAATACCTAAAAAGGGATAGAAATTATGAGACAACTAAAAATTACCAAGCAGGTAACCAACCGTGAAACGGCATCGTTAGACAAATATTTACAAGAAATTGGAAAAGTAGATTTGATTACTGCCGATGAAGAGGTAGAATTGGCTCAGAAAATTAAAGCCGGAGATCAAGCTGCACTTGAAAAATTGACGAAAGCCAATTTACGTTTCGTAGTTTCGGTAGCAAAACAATATCAAAATCAAGGACTTACACTTCCCGATTTAATTAATGAAGGAAATTTAGGATTGATAAAAGCAGCACAACGTTTTGATGAAACGCGTGGTTTCAAATTCATTTCGTACGCCGTTTGGTGGATTCGTCAATCTATTTTACAAGCTTTGGCAGAACAATCTCGTATCGTTCGTTTGCCTTTAAATAAAATTGGTTCAATCAATAAAATCAATAAAATGTACGCTTTGTTAGAGCAATCTAATGAAAGACCGCCTACAGCCGAAGAAATTGCTAAGGAATTGGATATGACGGTAAACGACGTAAAAGAGTCAATGAAAAACTCTGGACGTCACTTGTCTATGGATGCGCCACTTGTAGAAGGTGAAGACTCTAACCTTTACGACGTTTTGCGTTCAGGCGAATCTCCAAATCCAGATCGTGAATTAATTCAAGAATCTTTACGCACCGAAATCGAGCGCTCTTTGGAAACATTAACCCCAAGAGAAGCCGACGTCGTTCGTTTGTATTTCGGATTGGGCGACCAACACCCAATGACTTTAGAAGAAATTGGCGAAACTTTCGACCTAACTCGGGAACGCGTTCGTCAGATTAAAGAAAAAGCAATTCGCAGATTAAAACATACTTCAAGAAGCAAAATCTTGAAAACCTATTTAGGATAAACTCGTCATAAAGTCTTAAAGTCTTAATATCAAAACTCTGGAATCATTTTCAGAGTTTTTTTTTGGGCGTGCCCTCGTTTTGAACGTTTTGAGGTGTGAGGAAATTTGTCGTAAACTCGGTCAGGCTATCCGTTGCAATCCACGCCCAAAAGCGTGGGATTTCCACTACTATCCTTCACGCGGACGTTCAGAATCCCTACCAATAATTCCGAATTATTCACGAACTATCAGTACCAATAACCATTGTAATTTCGCCAATTGCATTAAAATAACTATTTTTGTACAAACAACTCTACTAAAATGAAAAATACAATTATTGCCCCATCCGTACTTGCTGCCGATTTCGCCAACCTACAGCGCGACATCGAAATGATAAATAACAGTCAAGCCGATTGGTTTCACATCGACATTATGGACGGCGTATTTGTTCCTAATATTTCCTTTGGGATGCCCGTTTTAGAAGCCATTACCAAACACGCCAAAAAAACAATCGACGTACATTTAATGATTGTAGATCCCGACCGATATATAAAAACGTTTAAAGATTTAGGCACAGACATTCTAACCGTGCATTACGAAGCATGTACTCATTTGCACAGAACTGTACAAGCCATAAAAGCCGAAGGAATGAAAGCAGGTGTAGCACTAAATCCACATACCAATATTGATTTATTAGAAGATGTTATTAATGATATTGATTTGGTTTGTTTGATGAGTGTAAACCCAGGTTTTGGAGGACAATCCTTCATTGAGAATACCTATTCAAAAATTGAAAAACTAAAAGCTTTAATAAACCGAAAAGGGGCATCAACCATAATAGAAATTGATGGTGGTGTTACCAATAAAAATGCAGTACAACTAGTTCAAGCAGGAGCTGATGTTTTGGTAGCTGGAAACTATGTTTTCAAAGCAGAAAATCCAACACAAACTATTTCAGAGTTGAAAAAAATGACGGCGATTTAATTTATTAAATAAATACATAAAAAAAGTCCAAGAGAAATCTTGGACTTTTTTTGTGACCGCGGAGGGGTTCGAACCCCCAACCCTCAGAGCCGAAATCTGATATTCTATCCAGTTGAACTACGCAGCCATTATTTTATTAATTTTCCTTTTAAAAATTCTCTTCCACTTCCTGTTTTGAAATATTTTTCACGAAGAACAGCTTCATCTCTTGTTTCAAATGTTTCAAAATAAACCAATTTCCATGGCTTATAACCTTTGGTAGATTTTGTCTTTCCTGAATTATGTTCTTTAATTCGTTTATCTATATCTCTTGTCTGACCTTTATAAAGTCTACCATCAATTTCACTTTCTAAAATATATACAAAATATTCCATTTATTGTCGAAATCTGATATTCCCTGCCTGCCGGCAGGCAGGCATCCAGTTGCCTGCCTGCCGACAGGCAGGAACTACGCAGCCATTTTGATTTAGGAATTAAGATTTTAGATTTTAGAATAAAGAGATCTAAATCTAAACCAATAATTTTTTAACTATCGTAGAAATGGTTTTTCCTTCAGCGGTTCCGCCTAATTGCGCTGAAGCAATTCCCATTACTTTCCCCATTGATGCTATTCCTGAAGCACCAGTTTGGGCAATGATTTTTTCAATTATTGCTTCTACTTCTGCTTCGCTTAATTGTGCTGGTAAGAATTTTTCGATTACGGCAATTTGTGCTAATTCTGGTTCTGCTAAGTCCAAACGGTTTTGTTCTGTAAATATTTTAGCACTGTCTTTTCTGGTTTTTACCAATCTTTGCAACAATTTGATTTCGTCTTCTTCAGAGATTTCTTCCTTGCTTCCTGTTGCCGTTTGTGCTAACAAAATTTCCGATTTTATGGCGCGAAGGGCTTCCAATGCAATCGTGTCTTTTGCTCTCATTGCGGTTTTAATATCGTCCATTAATTTTGCTGATAAACTCATATCTTATTTTGTTAATTTGGTTAATCGTTGAATCGTTTAATTGTTAAATAAAAACGTTATTATGAAAACGATTTTACTTTGCCCCTGATGGAAGTGGAAAGCTTTTTGAGAGAAAATGGATTTTTTCTTGGGCTTAAAAAGCGACTTTAGGAGCTCTTTTAAGGTCTTAGAAAAAAGCATTTTCGAAAAAAAACTTGTAACGTACAGCTGGATTAAGGCTCTGCAAATTTATAGAATTAATATTGAATTTACAACTGGTTTTGGTTCTGTTCCGATAAAAAGGAATCGGAACCATAGAGGCAAAAAATAGCCCGAAAATCGCATTGACTTTCGGGCTAAATTCTTGTAATTTATTTTTGTTTAATCTACATTATCGTGCAAAAATGAATTATTTGAACGCAGCTGATTGTCGTTATTACTGTCGGTTCCCAATGAAATTCTTGAATTTGCATTGTTTGTTTGAGGATTTGAAAGGTCAACTCCCGATCTTTTGTATGCTGGTTCTTTTTCATATTCTTCCACTCTTGATGGGTTATTATGAAATTTATAATTGAATTCTTTCAATTTTCTTCTTCTTTCATCGGCAATAATTTTAGACGATTCTTCGATTGACATTTCCATTGGGGAAATTTCATCTGAAAACGAGTTGTTATTGGCAGTAAAATCAACTTGTTTTACTGTAATGTTCAATTCATCAGCGATTGGCTCTTCGATGGCAGCAGCAACGGGTTTGGAATTTGACAATTCTTTTTCGATATCCATATACTCTTCAAGAGAATATTTTATAATTCCACTTTCGTTCAATTCGGTCATTGGAACGAACTCCACATGCTCATTTACTTGAATATTTTTAGTTTCATCTGTTAATTGGAAAAGGAAATGATCTTCTTTTGGCGCTTCTGTTTTTGCAATTGGCAAATCGAATGAAAAGGTAATTTGATCTTCTTCGACAACGATTGCTTGTGGCGCAACCACTTCAATTTCTTTCACTTCTGGAGCAGAAAAATAATATTCTGCATCCAATTCTGGCGCAACAATTTCAAACGTAACGTCAAGGTTTTTTATGAATTCTGATGTTGGAACCAAATCCATTTCGAACGTTGGAATTTCAACTTCAGGAGCTTCAAAAACTTCCATTGGAGTTTCAGCAACAACATCAATTTCTACTTCATCTTCTAATAATTCAAAGATGATTTTTTCTTCTTTTTGAGGAACTACATCCTCAAATGTCAAAAAATCAAATCCTGGAATTGCTTTATTATTTGATAAATCTTGAACTAATTTTTGTTCGCCACCCAAAGTATGAATAATCTTTTTAGGTTCAGTATTTACGATTTCGTTTTGTTGTTCAGAATTGAAACCTGTAGCAATGATAGTTACTGCAATGGCATCCGCAAGAGAATCGTCTTCACCAACCCCCATAATAATATTGGCATTGTAACCTGCTTCCGCTTGAATATGATCGTTGATTTCTCCAATTTCGTCAATTGTGATTTCATTAGTTCCAGAAACGATAAGCAACAATACGTTTTTGGCACCTGCAATTTTATTATCATTTAATAATGGGGAATCGAGCGCAGAAATAATGGCTTCTTTTGCACGATTATCACCACTTGCCGAAGCCGAACCCATTATGGCAGTTCCGCTGTTTGACAAAACGGTTTTTGCATCTTTTAAGTCAATATTTTGAGTATAGTGATGCGTAATTACTTCAGCAATTCCTCTTGAGGCAGTTGCTAAAACTTCGTCCGCTTTAGAGAAACCGGCTTTGAAACCTAAATTTCCATATACTTCTCTCAGTTTGTTATTATTGATAACAATTAATGAATCGACTTGTTTTCTTAATTTTTCAACACCTAATAAAGCTTGTTCTTGACGTACTTTTCCTTCAAATTGAAAAGGAATAGTTACAATTCCAACGGTTAGAATGTCTCTTTCTTTAGCCAATTGAGCAATTACGGGAGCTGCACCAGTTCCAGTTCCACCACCCATTCCTGCGGTAATGAAAACCATTTTGGTATTGCTGTCTAACATTTTTTCGATGTCGGCAATGCTTTCAATCGCTGATTGTTGACCTACTTCTGGATTGGCACCTGCACCAAGTCCTTCGGTTAAATTCACACCCAATTGAATTTTGTTCGGAACAGAACTGTTTTCTAGGGCTTGCGAATCAGTGTTACAAACGATGAAATCAACGCCTTTGATACCTTGTTTAAACATATGGTTAATTGCGTTACTTCCGCCTCCACCAACGCCAATTACCTTAATTACATTTGATTGGTTCTTTGGTAAATCAAATGAAATACTTCCAAAATCTGAGTTGCTTGTCATAATATTGGTTTTTATTCTTAATTAATTATTCTATTTTTTTAACTTCTTGCGGCACTTAGCAAAAAGAAAGTTTTGTTTCAATTTATTTTTTAAACTACTCTGCGTTGTCTAAAAATTCTTTGATCTTATCAACATATTTATCAAAAAACGACTTTCTGATTTTTGTTTCTGTTGATTCTCCCACAGGGATTTTAACTTTTTCTTCTTCTTGCTTTTCAGGCTCTTCATTTTCTGGAATAGGTTCTACTGGCGCTCTATAAACATTTACTTTTTCAGGTGCAGAAAAAGTTATTTTCACCGCACTTTGCGTACTATTTTCAATAGAATTCATTACTAATCCAACTGCTGTTGCGTATAATGGACTTGAAATTTCTTCATCAGAGTCACCCGCTAAATGCTCGTTTGGATAGCCAATTCTCGTATCCATTCCTGTTATATATTCTACTAATTGTTTGATGTGGTTCAATTGTGCCCCACCACCAGTTAATACAATCCCTGCAATTAATTTACGTCTTGGATCTTCGTGACCATATGCTTTAATTTCTACAAAAACTTGTTCAATAATTTCAACTACACGAGCGTGGATTATTTTAGACAAATTTTTCAAAGAAATTTCTTTAGGTTCTCTACCTCTTAAACCTGGAATAGAAACAATTTCGTTGTCTTTATTTTCTCCTGGCCAAGCCGATCCAAATTTCACTTTCAATAATTCTGCTTGCTTTTCAATGATAGAACATCCTTCTTTGATGTCGTCGGTAATTACATTTCCTCCAAAAGGGATTACTGCCGTGTGGCGAATAATACCGTCTTTGAAAATGGCTAAATCTGTCGTTCCACCACCAATATCTATCAAAGCTACACCCGCTTCTTTTTCTTCCTGACTCAAAACTGCATCTGCCGAAGCCAATGGTTCCAAGGTTAATCCTGATAATTCAATGCCTGAACTTTGAATACATCTTCCCACATTTCTGATTGAGGATGCTTGTCCAACAACCACATGAAAACTTGATTCTAATCTTCCGCCACACATTCCGATTGGTTCTTTTATTTCAGATTGCCCATCAATTTTGAATTCTTGTGGCAAAACGTGAATAATTTCTTCCCCTGGAAGCATCGCTAATTTATGAACTTGATTGATTAACAAATCAATGTCTTTATCGCCAATAACTTCTTCTGCATTACTTCTACTGATGTAATCGCTGTGTTGGATGCTGCGAATATGTTGTCCGGCAATTCCTACAACTACATCTTTTATTTTGTAACCTGAATTAGTTTCTGCTTCTTGAACCGCTTGTTGGATAGATTGGATTGTTTGGGTGATATTATCAACCACACCTCTTTTCACACCTAAACTTTTGGATTTTCCAATTCCAAGAATCTCCAATTTTCCATATTCGTTTTTTCTACCAATCATTGCGACAATTTTTGTTGTCCCAATGTCTAATCCTACTGCAATGCTCTCTTTTTCCATAACCAATTATTTTGTGCAAACCACTTGCTGCGTAAACCTCAGATTTATTTTTTTATATTTCACTAACGAACTATCTGCTTCTGCTTTTTGAAAAAATGCTTTATAATTTTTGAATTTAGCTTCCACATTTATGGTTCTTCCAAAATCAATCTTGTAATTATAATTTCTATTGGACATAATTATCGCACCAGTTGGCAAAATTTCTATTCCAATTATGTTTTTTTTCAAAAAAGCATCATCATAAATAAATCGAAATAATTTATTTAAATCCTTGCTGTTTTCATCATTTATTGCACCCGAAATTAACGGAACTCTAGCAGTGAAATTTTCAGATAACGGCATTTTATTCCCCTGATAATCTAAATAAAAGGATCCGTTTTCGTCAAAAACCCTTGCTATTGGGGACTTCTGTTTTACCACAGCTTTCAGCACACCATCGATAGTTACAAACACTTCTGATTTTTCAATCATATTGTAATTGTCGAGATATTTTTCCAATTTGTTCAAATCTACCTTATCTTTTTGTAGTATTTGCACACTCTTATTATTTTCTATTAACAATTTATTAACCGTTTCGTGTGTCACAAAAATTTCCTCATTTCCAAGAAAAACTACTACCGATTTTGTGAGTTTTCGCTCAGAATTTCGTTTTGAAGAAAATGAAAATAGAAAAATAACCGCTACAAACATCAGCAGTAATCTTACATTTATCCAAATATTTTTCCAGTTCAATTTTTTCATTTTATGCAATTCTAATTTGTATTCAAAAATCAATTTATTTTTTTAGCAATGCTTCTTTTATTGGTTGAACCAATTCTCCAATATCTCCTGCTCCAATAGTAACAATTATTTTTGCTTCACTTTTCAATATTGCTGGAATCAAATCCAATTTAGAAACGACTTTTTTATGCTCATTTGTCATTTTTCCCAACAACCAATCGGATGTAATTCCTTCCATTGGTACTTCTCGTGCAGGATAAATATCTAACAATAAAACCTCATCGAAAGCGGAAAGACTTTTGGCAAAATCATCAGCGAAATCTTTTGTTCTACTAAACAAATGCGGTTGAAAAATGGCCAATACTTTTTGATTGGCATACAATTCTGAAACTGCTTGGTGCACCGCGTTTATTTCTGTTGGATGGTGCGCATAATCATCAATATATACTAAATCGGTTTCTTTTATTTGATATGAAAATCTTCTCTTAATTCCTTTGAACGATTTTAGTGCTTTTGCAATTGCACCATTGGATGTTCCGAACGTTTTTGCCATTGCCAAAGCCATCAAGGCATTCGTTAAATTGTGTTTTCCTGGCAATCCAAATTCTAAATTCGATAGTATTTCCGTTGGCGTTTGCACATCAAAAACATAATTTCCATTTTCAATTCTCACGTTGAAAGCATTGAATAGCCCCCTAACCCCCGAAGGGGGAACTTCGCTAAGTGTTTTACTTTCGCTAATTTCTACTCTAACTCCTTCTAACGGCAAATCTTTGGTTATAAAAAGCTTACTTTTATCTTCCACTTTATCAGCAAATTCTATAAATGACGCTTCAATTGCGGCACTATCTCCATAAATGTCCAAATGATCGGCATCCATAGAAGTAATGCAGGCAATATTGGGATGTAAATGCAAGAACGAACGGTCAAATTCATCGGCTTCAACCACAGTTATCGTTTTTCCAGTTCCAATTAAATTAGAATTATAATTCTCTACAATTCCACCTAAAAACGAAGTCACATCGGCACCACTTTCAAATAAAATATGTCCTAAAATACTTGATGTTGTTGTTTTTCCGTGCGTTCCGGCAACTGCAAAACAAAACGTATCTTTTGTAATAATTCCTAAAACTTCTGCTCTTTTCTTAACATTGAAATCTCTTTCTAAAAAATAATTCCATTCTGAATGTGTGATTGGAACTGCTGGCGTAATAATTACCAAAGTATTTTCAGTTAAATAATCTGCTGGAATTAAATTTATATTGTCTTCATAATGAATGTTGATGCCACTTTGTACCAATTCTTTTGTGAGTTCGGTTTCGGTTTTATCATAACCAGATATATTTTTACCGATGGTTTTGAAATAACGCGCCAAAGCACTCATCCCGATTCCTCCGATTCCTATGAAATAGACGTTATGTATTTGGTTCAAGTTCATTTAAAAAAGTCTTAATGTTTAAAGTCATAAGATCAAACAACATCTGTGACTTATATTTATTTTATCAATTTCACAATTTCATCTACAATATCTCTTGTAGCGTGAATTTTTGCTAATTTTTTTATATTTATTGATAGTTGCTTTTGCAAATTTTCATTGGCAACTAAATCGCTAAAAACCGTATTGAATTTTTCGTCCAATTCACTTTCTTTAAGCATCAAAGCACCATTTCTATCTACAATAGATTTGGCATTTTTGGTTTGATGGTCTTCGGCAACATTTGGCGACGGAATGAAAATCACAGGTTTTCCCACAATACTCAACTCCGAAACCGATGATGCGCCAGCTCGAGAAATCACGAAATCTGCGGCAGCATAAACCAAATCCATACGGTCAATAAAAGCAAAAACTTGAATATTGGTTGTTGGTTGTTGGTTGGCATTTGTATTATATTTATTGTACTGATCAAAATAGAATTTTCCGCATTGCCAGATTATCTGAACATTTAACAAATCGAAAAGTGGTAATTCCTTTTCAATTAATTGATTTACTCTTCTGGATCCGAGGCTTCCGCCAAGAACTAAAAGTGTTTTTTTGGAAGCATCCAAATTGAAATATTTAATGGCTTCTTCCCTTTTGCTATCAATGTCAATTAAATCTTGACGAACAGGATTTCCAGTTAAAATCATTTTGTCTTTTGGAAAAAACCGTTCTAAATTTTCATAAGCCACACAAATTCTATTGGCTTTCTTGCTCAACAATTTATTGGTAATTCCAGGAAATGAATTTTGTTCTTGAATAACCGTTGGAATATTCAAGGAATTCGCCATTTGCAATAAAGGCCCGGAAGCAAATCCACCTGTACCGATAACTACATCTGGTTTAAAGCTCTTAATTATAGCTCTTGATTTCCATAAACTATTAATAAGTTTAATTGGAAATAATAGATTTTGCAAAGTCAATTTTCGTTGTAAACCAGCAATCCAAAGTCCTTTTATAGCATAGCCGGCTTGTGGCACTTTTTGCATTTCCATTTTATCTTGCGCACCCACAAAAAGAAATTCAGCATCTGGAAAACGAGATTTTAATTCATTTGCAATAGCAATCGCTGGGTAAATATGTCCACCGGTTCCGCCACCACTCACTATGAATTTAATCCCATCCCGACCTTCCCGAAGGGAAGGAGACGAAACCGAAACGCTACTATTTAAATTTTTTCCTTTCATAATCTTTCACAATTCCCCCTTCGGGGGTTAGGGGGCTTACTTCTTCAAAACTGCGTCCATTGGATTTTTTGAAGTGTCTTCAATAGAATAATTATCCTCTTCAACTTCTTCAACGGCATTTTCTTTTTCGATTTGTTCGTCAATTAACTTTTGAAGAATCATATCTCTTTTTTCAGATTCACTTTGTTCCAATGCAATTTCTTCGTCTTTTTTGGTTACGCTGATAATTATCCCAAGGGAAACGCACGTCATCCAAATGGAACTTCCACCACTACTTATTAACGGTAATGTTTGCCCTGTTACAGGTAGTAATTCAACTGCTACACCCATATTTATAAGCGCTTGAAATATCATTGGAAATCCCAAACCAACAACTAATAATTTTCCGAAAAGGGTATTTGCTTTGTGTGCCGCAACCATAAATCGAAAAAATAATAACAAGTATAAACCAAGAACGAGTAAGCCTCCAATTAAGCCATATTCTTCGACAATAATTGCATAAATAAAATCCGAAGAAGATTGTGGAAGCACATTTTTTTGGACACTTTTTCCAGGTCCTAAACCGTAAATTCCTCCAGAAGCAATTGCTATTTTTGCGTTTTTAATTTGGTAATCATCCTCGCCAGGCTTATTAGAAGTATAGTTTTCAATTCTGCTTGTCCACGTTCCTACTCTATTAAAAAATTTAGAATCTGGAAATGCTTTCGACAATACTACAAAAAATACCAAGCAAACAACTCCGGAACCAACAACAACTGCGAGGTATTTTATTGGATAATTACCCACAAAAGTTAGCATCAAAACCATTGCAAATATCAACGCTGTTGTAGAAAAATTGGCTGGCAAAATTAATACTAATGTAATAAATACTGGCAACCAAAGTTCTATAAATGATGATTTAAAGGTCATTGGTACTTCCGATTTTTTAGATAAATATCGGGCTACAAAAACCATCAAAACCACAAATGCAAAAGTTGATGTTTGAAATGTAATTCCAATAAATGGTAGTTTAATCCAACGACTCGCATTTGCACCAGCGATAACCGTACCTCTAATTAAAGTAAAGACCAACAATGCCCAAACCACGGGCAATGCAATTTTAGAAATCGCTCTGAAATAATGGTACGGGATTTTATGAACGGCATAAATTATTAAGAAACCCATAAAAATATGAGCCAAATGTGTCAGCAAATAACTTATTGTATTTCCAGTTCCTTTGCCTAAGTACGCCAAATTACTACTCGCACTAAAAACAGGCATAAACGAAAACAGCGCTAATAAGGCCACGAATGTCCATATTACTTTGTCTCCTTTTAGATTGTTTATTAGTTCTTTCATTTTTAAAGTTTGTTTAAAGTTTTTATGTTTGAAGTTTAAAGTTGCTCAACCTTAAACTTTAAACCTTAAACTTTTCTTATAAATTCTGTACTGCGTTTTTAAATTGTCTTCCTCTGTCTTCGTAGTTTTCGAATAAATCAAAACTTGCGCAAGCTGGGGATAATAAAACGGCGTCGCCTTTTTCGGTTAAACGTTGCGCCATTGTCACAGCGTCTTGCATACTTGAAACCTCAATCATCATGTCAACAATATTTCCAAAGGCATCAATTATTTTCTTGTTATCAACACCAAGGCAAATAATTGCTTTCACTTTTTCGTGAACCAAAGACATCAATTCTGAATAGTCATTTCCTTTGTCAACACCACCAACAATCCAAACTGTAGGCGAATTCATACTGTCTAATGCAAAGAAAGCTGCATTAACATTGGTTGCTTTTGAATCATTAATGTATTGCACATTTTGAATTTTCAAAACTTTCTCCAAACGATGTTCTACACCTTGAAAATTTGATAAACTTTCGCGAATGGTTTGTTTTCGAATTTGCAGCAATTTAGCTACCGAAGTTGCCGCCATTGCGTTTTTCAAATTGTGTTTTCCTTCCAATGCAATGTACTGTGTTTCCATTACAAATTCTTCTTCGTTGATGTTGACTTCCATATTTTTATCATTTATAAAGGCTCCTTTTTCAAATGTTTTTGTCAGTGAAAATGGAATTAATTGTGCTTTTGTTTTATTGTTATTGAACCATTCTGAAATTGCTTCGTCATCTGCATCATAGATTAAAAAGTCGTTTTCTGTTTGGTTCATTGTAATTCTAAATTTTGATGCGATATAATTTTCATATTTGTATTCGTATCTGTCTAAATGATCCGGGCTTATATTGGTAATAATTGCAATATCTGGCTTGTAATTTATGATTCCGTCTAATTGGAAACTACTTAATTCCAAAACGTAATACTCGTATTTATCTTCGGCAACTTGCCACGCAAAACTCTTTCCAATATTCCCTCCAAGTCCAACATTTATTCCTGCCGATTTTAGCAAATGATACGTCAACATTGTTGTGGTTGTTTTACCATTACTGCCGGTAATTCCAATTGTTTTTGCTTTTGTAAATGGCGCTGCAAATTCAATTTCGGAAATCACTGGGATTTTATTCTCGATTAGCATTTTAACAATCGGCGATTTATCAGGAATTCCTGGGCTTTTCATCACCACATCGGCATTCCGAATTTTTTTTTCCGTATGCTTTTCCTCTTCCCATTTTATTCCATTAATGCTAAGAACTTCCTTATAATTTTCTTTTATTTTTCCAAAATCAGACACGAAAACATCGTATCCTTTTTTCTTTCCAAGGATTGCGGTTCCAACGCCACTTTCACCTCCGCCGAGTATGACTAATCTCATTCTATCTTAATTTCAGAGTTACAATTGACAGAATAGCTAATAAAATTCCGACAATCCAAAACCGAGTTACAATCTTACTTTCGTGATACCCCTTTTTCTGATAATGATGATGTAATGGCGACATTAGAAAGATTCTTCGTCCTTCGCCAAATCGTTTTTTAGTGTATTTGAAATAGGCAACTTGCAATACAACAGAGAAATTCTCAGCCAAGAAAATTCCACATACTAACGGAATCAACATTTCTTTACGAACTGAAATTGCTAAAACAGCGATAATTCCACCAATGGTCAAACTTCCTGTATCTCCCATAAATACTGATGCGGGATAGGACTTATACCAAAGAAAACCAATTAATGCTCCAATAAAAGCAGCAATAAAAACAGTCATTTCTCCTGAATCAGGAATGTACATTATGTTGAGATAATTTGAAAAAATAATGTTTCCAGAAACGAACGTGAAAATTGCTAATGCAAGTACAGAAATTGCTGATGTTCCTGCGGCCAAACCATCAATTCCATCTGTTAAATTGGCACCATTTGAAACAGCTGTTATTATGAAAATTACAAAAGGGATGAATATCAACCAGGACCATTTTTCATAACCTTCTCCGGTCCAAGCTAATAATTCTGCATAATCAAACTCGTTATTTTTGAAAAAAGGAATTGTTGTTGCTGTCGATTTTTCTTCAATTGGCGCTTGATGAATTACATTTTCAGTTTGTGTCAATGAAACTTTATCTTTCACATCATTTCTAACCGTTACACCGGGATGCAAATACAAAACAGACCCTACAATTATTCCCAATCCAACTTGACCAATTACCTTGAAAATACCTTTTAACCCTTCTTTGTCTTTTTTGAAAATTTTGATATAATCATCAATAAAACCAATAGTTCCCATCCAAAGTGTGGTTACAATCAATAGAATTATATAGATGTTATTCAATTTAGTCAATAAAATAACAGGAATCAAAGTGGCGATAATAATAATCAATCCACCCATTGTTGGCGTTCCCGCTTTTTGAGTTTGACCTGCAAGTCCCAATTCGCGAACCGTTTCTCCAACTTGCTGATTTCTCAAAAAATTGATAATTCTTTTTCCGAAAATTGTAGAAATCAACAACGATAAAATCAATGCCAAAGCCGATCTAAATGTGATATATTGAAACACCCCAGCTCCTGGAACGTTTAACACTTTATGTAGGTATTCAAATAAATAATACAGCATAATTTTAGGTTATTTGGTTAATTGATCTAACATTTCTTTTACTATTTTCATGTCATCAAAATCATGACGAACTCCATTAATTTCCTGATATGTTTCGTGTCCTTTTCCGGCAATTAGAATAATATCATTGGCATGCGCCAATTGACAAGCCGTTTTAATTGCTTGCTTTCTATCTGAAATTGAAACTGTTTTTTTAAAATTTTGAGGAGCAACACCTTGTTCCATTTCTACAATTATCGTTTCAGGATTTTCCGTTCTTGGATTGTCCGAGGTAATAATTATTTTATCGCTCAATGTCGACGCGATGTCTGCCATTATTGGTCGTTTTGTTTTGTCTCTGTCACCGCCACAACCCACAACAGTAATCAGTTGTTCGTTATTGGTTCTAATATCATTTATCGTTTTCAACACGTTTTCTAAAGCGTCTGGCGTATGTGCATAATCTACAATTGCGGTAATATTTCCTTTGGAAACGATGAATTGGAAACGTCCAGAAACACTTTCTAACTCAGATAATAATCGCAAAACTTCCAATGATTCTAATCCTAATTCAACCGCAGTTCCATAAATTGCTAATAAATTATAAGCATTAAATGTTCCTATCAACCGAACCCAAACTTCATTATCATTGATTTTTAACAGCAATCCCGACAACTGATTTTCTAAAATTTGCGCTTTATAATCAGAATATGTTTTCAAGGCATACGTCAATTTTCTTGCCGCTGTATTTTGCAACATTACGCTTCCGTTTTTATCGTCGCTATTTGATAATGCAAAAGCTGTTTTCGGTAAATTATCGAAAAACGCTTTTTTTACATCTCTATATTCCGAAAATGTAGGATGGTAATCCAAATGATCGTGAGATAAATTGGTAAAAACACCTCCTGCAAATTGTAATCCTTCGGTTCTTTTTTGATGAATTCCATGAGAACTCACTTCCATAAAACAATATTCAACACCTTCTTCAACCATCTCCTTTAGATACTGATTAATCGTAATTGAATCAGGCGTGGTGTGTGTTGCTTTATATTCTTTAGTGTCGACTAAAATTTTTACTGTGGAAAGCAAACCAACTTTATGCCCTGCTTTTTGAAACAATTGATACAATAAAGATGCTACAGTAGTTTTTCCGTTTGTTCCTGTAATTCCAACTAACTTTAGTTTTTGAGACGGATTTTCAAAATAATTTGCCGCCATAAAAGCCATCGCATTATTCGTGTCGTTAACTTTGATATAGGTAATTCCCGTAACAATTATTTCTGGAAATGTATCGCAAATTATTGCAATTGCTCCATTATTAATAGCCGTTTCAATAAAATCGTGCCCGTCAGAAATTGTTCCACGAATAGCAATAAAAACATCGTTTTCAGAAATTTTTCGGGAATCAAATTCCATTTTTTCAATAGCAACATCCGTCGAACCATTAACTGCTTCAATTGCTACTTTCCAAAGTATTTCTTTTAGATTTATCACGATAATTCTAATATTATTGTTGCTTCACTTGTAATTGCTACACCTGGATTAATGGATTGTTTTTTGACTTTTCCAATACCAATAATTTTTACTTTTACTTTAAGATTTCCCAATAAGGCAACCGCATCCATTCCTGACATTCCTTTTAAATTTGGAATTACATTCTTTTTTTCTTGTGATTTTGTATAATAATCTGAGTAATTTTTTTCTTGTGTAGGATTCTTTTTGTCCAAATTTTTAACTTCATTTCTCGTTGGCGAATCGGTAAAAATCTTTTGAGCAATTCTTTTAAATACTGGTCCTGCAACATCTGCTCCATAGTAATTATTATTCGAAGCGTCTGGATCGTGAACTACAACAATACAAGAATATTTAGGCACATCTGCAGGAAAATAACCTACAAATGATGAGATGTAATGTTTGTCGGCACCTCCGTTAGTTCCATAATTGGCTTGGGCCGTTCCTGTTTTTCCAGCCATCGAAAAATCTTTAGAATATAATTTTGATGCCGTTCCTCTTTTTACAACATTTTCCAAAACAGCTTTCAATTTTAGAATCGTTTCTTGAGAGCACACTTTTGGATTAATAATTTTTTTATTGAACTTTAACACCGTTCGGTCCCATTCTTTAATTTCAGAAACAAATTGAGGCTTTACCATCACACCATTATTGGCAACAGAATTATAATAGGTTAGTGTTTGTAAAGGCGTGATTAAAACGCCATATCCAAACGCCATCCACGGAAGTGAAATATTTGACCATGTTTTATCCGAAGGCTTTGGTATATATGGTTTTCCTTCCCCTTTAAAAGGCAATCCTAAACGAGAATTTAATCCATAAGAGTTCAAATGATTTACAAACTGAGAAGGATTATTTTTATAATTGTTATACACCGCTTGAACCATCACTGTATTTGATGATTTTTCAAATCCTTGGGCAAGTGAAATTGTTCCATAACCACCTTCGTGAGAATCAACAACTCTATTTCCAAAATAGGTAACCACCCCGCCGTTTGTATTATAAACAGCACTTGTATCTACTTTTTTATCTTCTAGAAGCGTCATTAAATCGGCCAATTTATACGTTGAACCTGGTTCGTGAGATTCTGCAATTGCGTAATTAGTGGTTTCTGAATATGTTTCGTCAGTAGCTCTTCCTAAATTTGAAATTGCTTTAATGTGTCCCGTTTTAGTTTCCATAACTACCACACAACCATGATCAGCCTTGTATTTTTCAAGTTGTTCTAACAACGCGTGATGTGCAATATCTTGAACATAAACATCAATGGTAGAAATTACATCATAACCGTCTTGAGGCTCAACTTCATTGACATCACGGATGGGTTTCCACTGCCCTTTTGCAATTTTTTGTTTAAGTACTTTTCCGTCTTTTCCATTTAAATATTTTCTAAATGCCCATTCAATTCCTTTTCCATCAGGCAATCCTTCAGGTGTAATGCGCTCATATCCAATAGTTCTTTGTGCGATTTCACCAATTGGATGTTTCCGAATTGTTTTTTGGTCAATTATAATTCCACCTTTATAAATTCCTAATTTAAATAATGGAAAGCTTTTAATTCGCATGTATTCTGTATAACTTATATCTCTTGCCACTAATAGAAATCTATTTTTGTTAGCTCTTGCAGCGGTTAATTCGGAACTAAAATAACTAGAAGATTTCCCAAATAAAACAGCTAATGAATCGGATAAGGGTTTGATGTTTTTATTGAAATCCTTAGAATCTGGAGCCATTGCATCAAATCGAATAGTATAATTTGGAATAGATGTTGCCAACAAACTTCCGTCTGAAGAATATATATTTCCTTTATTGGCAGGAATAACAAAATTTTTAATTGAACGTTCTTTGGCCAATTTGCGCAAAGTATCTCCTTCTACCCATTGGATATTAGTGATTTTCACGACAATTGCGAGCGCCATTAAAAAGATGACAACCGCAACCAAGTAGATTTTAGAGATACTATTTTTATTTTCTTCTACCATAAATTTTTAAAAAACCCTTTATCTTCTTCTTTCTTTACTATTATTTTTATTGGTGGTGCCGAAGCAGGGAAAATTCCTTTTTCTTTCATTTTTAATGTTACAGTAGATTCCATTTTCAATTTCATTAATTCAGAACGACGGTCCACAAATTCCGAACGTAATTCTTTTACTTCACCAGTTAATTCAATGATTTTAAAAACTTTTTGATCTACATTATTGTTATTGGCAATCATAAAAATGGCAAGAAGAGTTAGAAAAACAATGAACCGCCAGTTTTTAGCTGCATTTGCTTCTTCATTGATTAAAAATCTTGCTTTTAATATGCTGTAAACTCCGTTTTTCATTGGCTACCTCTTTTCGGCTATTCTCAATTTTGCACTTCGAGCTCTATTATTGATTTTAATTTCTTGAAAATCAGGAACGATTAATTTTCCAATGGTTTTGAAAGGCACAGAAAAATTTCCAAAAAAATCACGTTCTGGTTCGCCTTCAAACATTCCGTTTTTCATCAATCTTTTTACTAATCTGTCTTCCAATGAATGGTATGAAATAACGCTCAATCGTCCGCTTGGATTCAAAATTTCTAAAGATTGTTCTAAAAATTCTTTTAAAACATCCATTTCTTGGTTGACTTCAATTCGGATTGCCTGATACATTTGAGCCAATATTTTATGGCTTTTATGCGCTGGCAAAAAACGTCCTAAAACTATTTTTAGCTGTTCTGTATTTTTTATTGGTTCTTCTTCACGGGCTTCAATAATTACACGGGCAATTGCCGGAGCATTTTTCAATTCTCCATAATCAAGAAAAACTCTTCTCAAATTTGTTTGGTCATATTCATTGACAACTCGATACGCATTTAAGTCGTTTTTCTGACTCATTCTCATATCTAATTCGGCATCAAAACGAGTAGAAAAACCACGTTCAGCAACATCAAATTGATGAGAAGAAACCCCCAAATCAGCCAAAATTCCATCAACACTTTTCACATTATGAAATCTTAAAAACCTTTTTATAAATCGGAAATTTTCATTGATCAAAACAAAACGTTCGTCATCTAAAGTATTTTCTAAAGCATCTTCATCTTGGTCAAATGCGAATAGCTTACCATTTGGACCCAAACGACTCAAAATTTCTTTTGAATGTCCGCCTCCGCCAAAAGTCACATCAACATATATTCCGTCTGGTTTTATATTAAGTCCGTCAACAGATTCTTTTAATAAAACAGGATTATGATATTCCATTTTCATCGTCATTTACTTTACCCATCACCTCTTCTGCTAAATCTGCAAAATCTACTTCATCGTTAGAAATGAAATTTTCATATAAATCTTTATCCCAAATTTCAACGATATTAACTGCTGAAGAAAGTACCAAATCTTTAGAAATTGATGCAAATGCAACTAAATCTTTTGGAATCAATACTCTGCCTAAAGCATCTATTTCAACCACTTTTACTCCTGCAGTAAAACGGCGAATGAAGTCGTTATTTTTCTTTACAAATTTGTTCAACTTGTTGATTTTATTCATCATCAAGTTCCATTCCGACATTGGATATAATTCCAAACAAGGCTGAAAAACCGAACGCTTCAAGACAAAACCGTCAAGAAGTGAAGCTGTCAATTGCTTTTTTAAAGGCGCAGGCAAAAGCAGCCTTCCTTTAGCATCAACTTTACATTCGTATGTTCCAATTATTGAATTCAATTTTAATAGTATTTGAAATGGTTTTGACAAAAATATAAAATTTTTTACCACAATTTACCACAATATACCACTTTGTTAATAAGTTTTCCCACTTCGTTCAAAAAATCGATAATTTGAAGGATTATTTCTATAAAAGATTCTTTGACAAATTGTTAAGGAATTATGGTTATTGAGAAAATAATTTCAAAAAAAATAGCATAATCATCTCAAAAATCATTGATTTAATAATAAATAAATGGTTAATATCCAGAATTTATTTTATGCCTTTTCAGTTTAAATAAAATAGAAATTTAGAAAACTCAATTATTTTGATCAAAAAATATTGTTTCGTTATAAAATCATATATTTGTAAAAATTGAAATGCCTCTATAATAATGGAACACGGATTAAAAAAAGAAGGACGCTATACCTATTTTGAAGCTGGCGAAGGAACACCTATAATCGTTTTACACGGTTTAATGGGTGGTTTAAGCAATTTTGAATCTGCTGGGGCTTACTTTTCACAAAAAGGCTATAAAATTATTATACCCGAATTGCCAATATATACTCAAAGTCTGTTGCGAACAAACGTGAAAGCTTTCGCTAAATATGTGAAAGATTTTATCACGTTCAAAGGCTTTGACAGGGTAATTTTAATGGGAAATTCTTTGGGTGGCCATATTGCATTATACCACGCAAAAATGTATCCTGAAAAAATGTCAGGACTTGTAATTACTGGAAGTTCAGGACTTTATGAAAGTGCAATGGGTGACAGTTACCCAAGACGTGGTGATTATGATTATATTCAAAAGAAAGCACAAGCTGTTTTTTATGATCCAAAAGTTGCCACTAAAGAAATGGTTGACGAAGTTTTTAGTATGGCAAACGACCGAATTAAATTAATCAAAACCCTAACGATTGCCAAAAGTGCTATTCGTCATAATATGGCTAAAGATTTGCCTAAAATGCACATTCCAACCTGTATTATTTGGGGCAAGAATGACATGGTTACACCCCCTGATGTTGCCGAAGAATTTCACAAATTATTGCCGAATTCTTCTTTGTTTTGGATTGACAAATGCGGTCATGCAGCAATGATGGAACGACCAGCTGAATTCAACGAAATAATGTATGAATGGTTGCAAAATAACCATTTGTAATACTAATTATAACAATTTTTATCCACAATAATTTCAGTTATTTTCTGAAACTGTTGTGGTATTTTTTTTAACTACCTTTGTAGAAATACTACTTGATTATGAAAATTAATACTGCCGAATTTATAATCAGCAATTCTGAAGTTGATAAATGTCCGAAAGATTTCTTGCCAGAATATGCCTTTATTGGTCGTTCCAATGTTGGAAAATCGTCTTTGATAAACATGCTAACGAATCATAAAAACTTAGCAAAAACATCTGGAAGACCAGGAAAAACACAATTGATAAACCACTTTTTGATTAACAACAATTGGTTCTTAGTAGATTTGCCTGGTTATGGATATGCGAAAGTTTCCAAAAAAACAAAATCTGTTTTTCAACAATTTATAACCGATTATTTTGAAACAAGAGAACAACTTGTTTGCGCTTTTGTTTTGATAGATATTCGTCACGAAGCGCAAAATATTGACATCGAATTTATGTCGTATATGGGAGAAAGTGAAATTCCTTTTTGCATTGTTTTTACTAAAGCCGATAAAATCAGTAAAGTAAAAATTGCTTCTCACATTGCAGCTTACAAAAAGCAAATGTTTGCAAATAATTGGGCTGAAATGCCAAATCATTTTGTGACTTCCGCAACAGAATTAACTGGCAAAATGGAATTATTAAATTATATTGACGAAGTTAATCAAGAGGTTTTCAAAAACAACAGTCAGTTTTAGAAAATTTTTTATCCAATAAAAAATCAGTAGTAAGTGTAATATTGTTCGTATTTAAAATATGCAATTTATTGTAATTGGCTAATAATAAATGGTCATTTACTTTCTCGGGACTTTCGACTTTAAGACATTAAAACTTTCGACTTATTACTTATTCAGATCTAATTTTTCAGCGAAATAATCACAGAAATCTTTCATTGTATCCGACATTTTTTCGTCGTCAGTAGCACGTTTGAAAGTATCAGACATCGCAACTAAAGTTTGATGAAAAAACAATTTCATTTCGTCAACAGGCATGTCTTTTGTCCACAAATCAATTCGCAAAGATTCTTGTGCTTTACTATCCCAAATAGAAAGCATAATGGCTTTAGCATCTTCAGCTTGAACGCCACCATCTTGTGCTGTCCAGCTAAGTTTTTCGGGTACTTTATTTTCGTCTAATTCTACGAAAAATTTAATTTCAGAGGTTGAATTTGCCATTATTTTTTAGGTTTGTATTTTGATTTTTGAAATAATTCCATTGTATCCATTTGCAAAACTTGTTGCAAAGTTACCTCATTATTGTTCATAAAAGAACGAACAATTTGCCATCCAACCCACGTTCCAACTCTTCCCGGCGTTTCGTTATCAAATTCCAAATAGAATTTTGAGAACGGTGCAACGTTAATAAATCGGTTCGGTAATTTAGAATCGGTGCTGTATAATAATTTATCTTCCATAAAATAACGCCACATATAACTTTCGTTTTCTTGGCACCACGTTATTTGTTCTGGCGTGTAACCAATTTTTTCAGCATCAGAAGTTTCGGGTAATAAAACGTCTTTTAGGTACAATTCTTTACCTGCGTAAATCATTTGCGAAAGCAAGGTTTTATCTGAAATATTTGGGATTTTTGTTGCTGCAAAACTGGAAACAATATCAGGCATAATTTGATTTTCCTCGAAATTTTGTTTTAAATATTCTGGAAACTCATAAAATTTGTGCTTTTTACCTAAATATAAATCCAAAGAAATTACGACCAAACTATCGGCATAAATGGCTTTGTTTTGATAATCCATTTCTGAAATCAGGGTAATTATTTTTGGCGTTTTCGTTTTGGGAAAATAGTATTTTATATGACGGAAAAGATGATCTAAATCTGCATTTACCTTTTCAAAATTGGAGTATTTTTTCTGCACTTCCGTGTATAATTCTCTGTTTAATGGATTTTTCATTTTATTAACCCAAACAGAATCTGGAGTTGCAACGGGAAATAAATACGAGTATTTTTGTTTGATTTGCGAAAGATTTTCAACTGGTGTTTCATAGAAAATTTTGTCGAAACGTTCTACTTTTACAGATACAGGAATATTTTCGATTTCTTTTTCGATTTTACTTTTTTTATCGCAAGATGCCAAAAGCACCAATAATGAGAATAAAGACAACAAATTTTTCATATTAGACATTTTTTAGCCCTGATTATAGAGGAAATCCTTTTTTTGAGGCACGAAAAAAAAGATTGCAACGGAAAGCAGGAAATTGCTCCAAATAATTATTAATTTTGCAAAGATACATTGCAGTATTTTAAATATTTACAAAATATGTCTAAAAATAGTACAATTCAAGTTGAAAAAGTTAACACACACATTGTCAGTTGGTTAAAAGAATATGCGATTGCTTCAAAAACAAATGGATTTGTGATTGGGATTTCTGGCGGAGTTGATTCGGCGGTAACTTCGACCTTATGTGCCCAAACGGGATTGCCCACTTTGTGTGTTGAAATGCCGATTCATCAAAATGAAAGCCACGTAAATCGCGGAAAAGAACATATTGAACAGCTTAAAAACAGGTTTTCAAATGTTTCAAACACGATTGCAGATTTGACTTCGGTATTTGACCGTTTTGTAGCTTTAGTGCCAAATGGCGATGATGAAAACATGAAACACCATGCTTTGGCAAATACTCGGGCGCGGTTGAGAATGACAACTTTGTATTATCACGCTGGAATTTATGGGTATTTAGTGGCTGGAACTGGGAATAAAGTGGAAGATTTTGGCGTAGGTTTCTACACAAAATATGGAGATGGCGGCGTAGATTTGAGTCCGATTGCGGATTTGATGAAATCGGATGTTTTTGCGCTTGGAAAATTTTTAAATATCCCTGAATCTATCTTGAAAGCCGAACCATCGGACGGACTTTTTGGAGATGCAAGAACGGACGAAGAACAACTCGGAGCCAGTTATGATGAGTTGGAATGGGCAATGCTTGAAGATGAAAAAGGAAAAACTGCAGCCGATTTTTCAGGAAGAGAACAAATTGCATTTTCAATTTACAAAAGATTGAATACGATAAATCAGCATAAAATGAATCCAATTCCTGTTTGTTTGATTCCTACAGAATTTAAATAAACTACTTTTGTGATATGATAAAATGGCTGAACGGTTTATTTACGAAAGCAAAACCAGCAGAGAAAACGGATATTATGAATAAATTTTTGATTGTAGGTCTCGGAAATATTGGTGCTGAATATGCGAATACCAGACATAATATTGGGTTTAAAGTCCTAAATTTTATTGCAAATAAAGAAGGGGCTAGTTTTAATGATTTAAAATTAGGATCCGTTGCTGAAATCAAAATTAAAGGAAAGACCTTCATTCTGTTAAAGCCAAACACGTTCATGAATTTGAGTGGAAAAGCAGTACACTATTGGATGGAAAAAGAAAAAATATCTTTGGACAGGGTTCTTGTTATTACAGACGATTTGAATTTGTCTTTTGGAACTATTAGAATTCGATCCAAAGGAAGTGATGGCGGACATAACGGTTTGAAAAATATAACCTTAGTATTGAATACTCAGGAATATGCTCGTTTTAGATTTGGAATTAGTGATGAATTTAAAAAAGGTAAACAAGTAGATTACGTTCTTGGTAATTGGGATGACGAAGAAAAAATAAAACTTCCGGAACGATTAGAAATAGCGTCCGAAATTATAAAATCTTTTGGATTAGCGGGTTTAGAAATTACCATGACTTCGTATAATGGCAAGTAACCCTTTTTGGTATAGAATTTATTAAAATCTATTAATTTTGTTAAAATTTGCCGATTTTATATAAAAATGTTACCTTTACAAAAATTTATTAATGCTAAAAAATTACTTTTATATTGCTTTAACGGTACTTCTACTCAGTTCTTTTGGCGCCAAAGCCCAAGATAGTAAGGTACAGGCTAGAAATCAAGAAACTTCAATTGAAGGCTTGAGTTTCTATCCAAACCCTGTGAGCAATGGTAAGATTTACATTACTTCAAAATTGTCCTTAGACAAAGAAATCACGATTTTTGATGTTTTAGGAAAAAAAGTACTTCAAACAATATTGAACTCAAGAGAGTTAAAT